>DASXDD010000172.1:0-14133 GCA_036490775.1 Solirubrobacteraceae bacterium
TCGGCGCATCGACTTTCGCCCGGGCATGGACATGCGCTGGGAGATCGTGCGCAACGGCGAGGACACCGATGGTGAAGTTCTTGAGGCAGATAGCTGGCTCGGTCCCCACCAACCCAGCCCCCCTGCGCACGTGCACGACAACGCTGAAGACAGTTTCGAGATCGTCGAGGGCCGACTTGACGTGAAGCTCGACGGCACCTGGCGTACCTATGGTCCGGGTGAGCGCGCCGCAGCGGCTCCCGGTCACCGTCACACCCTGCGAAACACTCACGATGAGCCGGTGAGGTTCGTCAATCGCCACCGCCCCGCCCTCGACTTCGAGGGGTTCTTTCGCGACATCGCGTCGCTGACATCGACCGGGAGGATGGGCGCCGGAGCACCTCACAGTCCGCGTCAAGCGATCTACGCGGCGATGCTGTTTCAAGCCCACCCGACCGCGATCCGGACCTCGCGCCTGCAGCGATTTGCATTCGCGTCGCTGTCGGGCTTGGGCCGGATGCTGGGGATGAGCCTGTGACCGCGCTCACGCCTCGCGCCAAGAATCTCGCGCTGTTGCTGTTGGCGATGACGCAGTTCGTGATCGTGATCGATGCGTCGATCGTCAACGTCGCGCTGCCGTCGATCGGCGCTCACCTGCACTTCTCCCGCGACGACCTCACCTGGGTGGTGAATTCCTACACCCTGACGTTCGGCGGCTTTCTGCTGCTCGGCGGGCGGATGGCCGACCTGCTCGGCCGCCGTCGGATGTTCATGCTCGGCCTGGTGGTGTTCTCACTCGCCTCGCTGGCCGGCGGCCTGGCGCAGTCCGAGACTTGGCTGATCGCCGCCCGCGCGGTCCAGGGGCTGGGCGCCGCGATCGTCTCCCCCGCCGCGCTGTCGATCATCACCACCACATTCGCCGACGGGGCCGAGCGCAACCGCGCGCTCGGCATCTGGGGCGCGGTGGCGGGCGCCGGCGGCGCCGCCGGGGTGCTGCTGGGCGGGATCCTGACCAGCGGGCTGAACTGGCGCTGGGTGCTGTTCGTCAACGTCCCGATCGGGCTGATCGCCGCCGCGCTCGCCCCCCGCACGCTCGCCGAGAGCCGCCGCGAAGAGGCCGGCAACTCCTTCGACATCCCGGGGGCCGTGACCGTCACCAGCGGGCTGGCGCTGCTCGTCTACGCCGTCGTCGACGCGGTCAACGTCGGCTGGGGCGCGACGCGGACGATCGCCTGCCTCGCCGCGGCCGGAGTGCTGCTGATCGTGTTCGTGGCGATCGAGCTGCGTCAGCGCGATCCGCTGATGCCGTTCTCGATCTTCCGGCTGCGGACGCTGCGCGGCGCCAACATCGTCGGGCTGCTGATCGGCATGTCGCTGTTCTCGATGTTCTTTTTCATCTCGCTCTACCTCCAGGACGTGCTCGGTTACTCGCCGATCAAGACCGGGATCGCCTACCTCCCGCTGGCGGTCGGGATCATCATCGCGGCCGGCCTCGCCGGCCAGCTGGTCACGCGCGTCGGCTTCAAACCACCCCTGATCGCCGGCATACTGCTTGTCGCCGCCGGCCTGCTGTGGTTCTCACACGTCCCAGCGACAGGCGGCTCGTTCGCCGCGGACGTCCTCGGCCCCTCCCTGTTGGCAGCCGTCGGATTCGGACTGGCGTTCGTGCCCGTCACGATCGCCGCCGTCACCGGAACCAAGCCACACGAGGCGGGCTTGGCCTCCGGTCTGATCAACACCTCACAGCAGGTCGGCGGCGCGCTCGGGCTCGCGATCCTCGCGACCATCGCCAACAGCCGCACCCAAAGCCTGTTCCACGCCGGCGTCCACAGCACGGCCGTGGCGCTGACCAAAGGCTTTGACCGGGCGTTCCTCGTCGGCGCCGGCCTCGCCGTCGCCGGAGCGATCCTCGCCGCCGTGCTGATCTCCTCGCGCGACAGCCACGAACACTCCAAGGCGGCCCGCATCGGCGAGGCCGCCGGCGCCGACGCCGCAGCCGTTCCCGTCCTCGCGGGCTGAGCGCTTCAGTCGATCTGGAAGATCGGCGCGCCGACCGACGCGGCTCCTTCGTCGCCGAGCGGGCAGTCTCGACCGGACTGCCCCGTTCGGCGCGAGGCGGTACCCACACGGTCGTGACCGCTCCACGCGTCAGGCAGCAGCAACGGCCGGCCGCCTCCGGTTCCCGCCCTCCCTGTTCTCGGGGGTCGGTCGGAGTCCTCACCCTTTGCTCCTGCGGCGGAGTCGCGGGCATACTGAGCCGATGGATGGCATCGTGACGCGCCGGCTTGGTGAGCTTGTTGGTCGTGGCGGTGTGTGCGTGCTCTCAGGCGCGGGTCTGTCGACTGAGTCGGGAATCCCGGACTATCGCGGTCCGAGCGGCGCGCTGCGCGCCCGGCTGCCGATGACGATCGCTGAGTTCCGCGGCTCGCCTGAGGCTCGTCAGCGCTACTGGGCCCGCGCTCATATCGGCTGGCGGCGGATCGTCGCGGCGCGGCCCAACGCCGGGCATCGGGCGGTGGCCGCGCTTCAGCAGGCGGGCGTGCTGCGCGGGATCATCACGCAGAACGTCGACGGGCTGCATCAGGCCGCCGGCGCCCGAGACGTCGTGGAGTTGCATGGAGCGCTTGACCGTGTCGTGTGCCTGGAGTGCGGCGCGCGCAGCACCCGGGAGGCGCTTGATCAGCGGCTGCGTGCCGCCAACCCCGATCTGGACTGGGACGAGGTCGCCGCCAGCAACCCTGACGGAGACGCTGAACTTGCCGAAGACCGGGTCGCGCGGTTCCGGCTCGTTGGCTGTGAGTGCTGCGGGTCCGACATGCTCAAGCCCGACGTTGTGTTCTTCGGCGAGAACGTGCCGCGGCCCCGGGTGCAGGGATGCTTTGAGCTCCTCGACGGCTCGGCCTCTCTGCTCGTGCTCGGGTCCTCGCTAATGGTGATGTCAGGGCTGCGATTCGTGCACCGGGCTCAGCAGGCGCGGATCCCGGTAGCGATCGTCAACCGGGGCGCGACTCGTGGCGACCCGCTCGCCGACATCAAAGTCGACGCCGCGCTCGGCGAGGTACTGCCCACCCTGGCCGGCGCCCCCGAATAGGCCGGACCAGGCCGGCGAGGCGTCGACCTGGGCCGCCGGTCACCAGCCCCGACAGCGACCGACGCTCGCCGCGCGATTGCTTTCGCCTCAGACCACAGCTGGCTGGGGCCGCCGCTTCGGCGACCAGGGAGTCACCAGCCACGCTGGCGAACCGATGACCGCCCTGGCCTGCCACCGGCCTCGATGTTGTTGGCAACCACGACAAACCACGAGTTGCCCAAGGACTCGCCGGGGGAAGCACCGCCCCCAGGCGGGGAGGCGATCACACCAGGGAGCGGACAGGTCCGCCGAGCGACCTCGGGTCTAGTCGGCGTCGCGCGGGTCCATCGGGCGAGTGTTCAACGGCCGAACGGAAGCCTCGGCTGAGTAGACGGTCGACTCGCTTGGCCTCGCGAGGAGGCCATCGAGGCTGAGCTGAAAGTCGGCAAACGCTTCAGAGCGATAGTGGGCGTCCAGCGCCTCCTGGGTTTCCCACTCGCTCACCAGAACGAACCGGCTGGGATCCATCAGGGTCGCGGCGAAGATATAGCGCCGGCAACCCGGCTCGCCGCCAGCCCAACCGCCAAAGCGCTCGAGCAGCGTGGCTAGCTCAGCCCGCCGTCCGCTGATCCCGAACATCTCGGCGATAGCAATCACGGCCATGATGCGCAGCTTCGCACACGGGTGTCGGTCACCGCTGGCCACCTGGTCGGCCGTCACCGCAGCGCGACGCCGCGCCATCGCATTTAACTTCCGCGTAGCTCGCATCCAGCAAGTGCATCGGCGACATCTGGATCGCCCGGATTGCTTCCGATTCCTCGCTATGGCCGACGCGCTTGCGGTTCTACCTGAGCGTTGTTAGCGCTGGTGAAAGGTGAAGGATCTCGTTCTCTAGAGCGCGAGGGCTATGCGTATTGGTTGAGGGTTGTTCTGACCCGCTTGGCGGACACCGGGCCGCGCACGCCGAGCGGTTGGGCGAAGTACGAAACGCGCAGCTCTTCGAGTAGCCAGCGTGCCTTCTCGCGAGCCGGGCTGGGCGGCGCCGCTCGGACCTCGGCCTCGAGTTGGTGGATCGTCGCCATGCGGTCGCGGTCGACCGAGAGGTTGTCGGCGATCCGCTGCAGGCGGTACGTCGCCGCCCGCAGATAGCGCGCGAGGTCCGGCAGTCGTTCGAGTCCTGATGCGGAGACGAAGCCATCGTGGGTGAGCCGGCCGATTTGCGCGGCGACGTCGAGCCGGGCTGCGCGTAGCGGGTCGCTGGGCGCCCCCGCGAGTGCTTGCCGCGCCTCCTCAGCCGCCGCAAGGACGTCGACGGTAGCGGTCAGGGCCCGGCGAATCGCGTGATCGATGTCGTTCGCAATGCGGGACCGCAGCCGGGTCCAGCCGGCGTCGTCACGCACCGGCCCGCCGGCCTCGTCGAGCAGAGCGGCGACGGCTGCGCGGGTCAGGTCCCCGAGCAGCGCGTCGAGGTTGCCTGAGGTGGCGAGGGTCAGCTTGGCGGGATTGTCGAGCCGGTCGGCCGCCGATCGGGCGCGCGTCGAGACCGTGAGGGCGAGGAGCCGCAGCGCCCCGGCCCGCATCGAGATGGCGGCCGCCGCGGGCGTCTCCATCACGCGCACGCCCGCGGTCCCGCCCTCGTCGACGAGCGCGGGGTAGCCGCGCACGGCGCCACCGGTGCCGGGCAGCGTTACGAGCTCCGGCAGCGTGTCTTCGCCCGGCCAGTCGGTCAGGCCGGTCCGCTCGAGGCCGGCTGTCGCCGCGGTCAGCTCGGCGCGCAGCTGCGGTCGCAGCCGGTCACGCACCTCGGTGAGGTCGTCGCCGCGGGCGAGGACCGCGCCGCGGTGATCCTCGATGCTGAAGGTCAGGCGCAGGTGCGGCGGCAGCTTGGTCGTGTCGATCTCCCCGCCCGTCACGCGCACGCCGCGCAGGCGCCCCAGCTGCTCGGCGACCTGGTCGGCGATCCGGCCTTCGCGAGGCCGCAGAGCCTCGACGACCAGCTTCGCCACCTCGGGCGCCGGGACAAGCAGCCGCCGTTGCTCCTTTGGCAACCCGCGGATCAACGTCGTCACGAGCTCCTCGCGCAGCGCCGGCACGAGCCAATCGAAGCCGACATCCCGCACCGTGCCGAGCGCCACGAGCGGGACGTGGACGGTCACACCGTCGTCGGGCGCGCCCGGCTCGAACCGGTACGCGAGCCGTAGCTCGAGGTCGCCTTGCTTCCAGGTCGATGGTCGGCCATCGTCGTCCGCGGCGCCCGCCTGCAGTAGCGCACGCGGATACGTGAGGCGGTCGGGATCCTCGCGGCGGGCGTCGCGCCACCAGCGGTCGAAATGGCGGCCGGAAACAACGTCCTCGGGGACGCGAGCCGCGAAGAAGTCGTGAAGCACCTCATCGGAAGCAAGCAGTCCGCGCTGCCGCGAGCGCTCCTCGAGCGCCTCGACCTCTGAGACGCGGCGCCGGTTTTCGGCGAGGAACTCGTGGCCCGCGTCCCACTCGCCGTCGATCAGCGCGCGGCGGATGAACAGCTCGCGCGACAACACGGGGTCGACGCGACCGTAGTCGACGCGACGGCCGGTGACGATCGGCAGACCGTAGAGCGTTACCCGCTCGGTCGCGACGACGCCGGCGCGGTGCTCGTCCCAGCGTGGCTCGGAGATCTCACGTCGAACGAGGCTGCCCGCCAGCGGCTCGATCCAGCGACGGTCGATGCGAGCCACCGTCACCCCCCAAAGCCGCGACGTCTCGAGCAGCTCGGCGGCCACGATCCAGTCGGGCGACTTTTTTGCCAGGCCGCTGCCCGGGAAGATCGCGAAGCGCGCACCGCGGGCGCCGGCGTAGTCACCACGGGCCTTGTCGCGCAGGCCGATGTGAGAAAGGAGGCCGCTCAGCAGCGCGACGCCGATATCGCGTCGCTCGGCGGTCCGACCATGTTCGAAGTGGACGTCGACTTCGCGCGCCGCCGCGCGCAGCCGCTCAACGAGGTCCTGCCATTCGCGGACGCGCATGTAGTGGATGTACTCGCCTTTGAGCCGCTTGCGGAACTGGCTGCGCGAAAGGGCATCCGCTTGCCGCTCGAGGTAGCGCCAGAGGTTCAGGTAGGCGAGGAAGTCGGAGTCCTCGCCGGCGAACCGGGCGTGGGAGGCGTCGGCCTGGGCCCGGTCCTCGAACGGCCGCTCGCGCGGGTCCTGGATCGACAGCGCGGCAGCGATCACGACCACCTCCTCGGCGCAGCCCAGACGATCGGCCTCGAGCACCATCCGCCCCATCCGGGGATCGACCGGCAGCCGGGCCAGCCGGCGCCCCAGCGGGGTCAGGCGCCGGTCGGCGGTCAGCGCGCCGAGCTCGATCAGCAGGTTGACGCCGTCGCCGATCTGGCGGCGGTCGGGCGGCTCGAGAAACGGGAACGCCTCGATCTCCCCGAGCCCCAGCGCGGCCATCTGAAGGATCACCGAGCCGAGGTTCGTGCGGCGGATCTCAGGGTCGGTGAAGCGCGGGCGCTCGACGAACTCCTCCTCGGAGTAGAGCCGGATGCAGATGCCGTCCGCGGTCCGGCCGCAGCGGCCCTTCCGCTGATCCGCGCTCGCTTGCGACACCGGCTCGATCGGCAGCCGCTGGACCTTCAACCGCGCGCTGTAGCGGGAGACGCGCGCGGTCCCGACATCGACGACCGAGCGGACGCCCGGGACCGTCAGGGACGTCTCGGCAACGTTGGTCGCAAGCACGACGCGGTTGCCGTTTCCCGGCCGAAACACGCGCTGCTGCTCGCCGCTACTCAGGCGAGCGAACAACGGCAAGATCTCCGCCTCGGCGTCCAGACGCCCGCGCAGCCCGTCGGCGGCGTCGCGAATCTCCCGCTCACCTGAGAGGAACACCAGCACGTCACCACGACCAGCCGTCTGCAGCTCCTGCACCGCGTCACCGATCGCGTCGATCTCGTCGGCGTCCTCGCCAAGCGGTCGATAGCGGACCTCGACCGGATAGGTCCGTCCGCTCACCTCGACGACCGGCGCGCCGCCAAAGTGCTCCGAGACGCGCTCGACGTCGATCGTCGCGCTAGTGATGATGACCTTCAGGTCCGGCCGTTTCGGGAGGATCGACTTCAGATAACCGAGCAGGAAGTCGATGTTCAGGCTCCGCTCGTGCGCCTCATCGACGATCACCGTGTCGTAACGACGCAGCAGCCGGTCGCGGGCGATCTCGGCCAGCAGCAGCCCGTCAGTCATCACCCGAAGCAGCGTGTGCGCGCTCGAGCGATCGTTGAAACGCACCGCGTACCCGACCGCTGCACCCAACGGGACATCGAGCTCGTCCGCGATTCGCTCGGCGATCGTCCGCGCCGCCAGCCGCCGCGGCTGCGTATGCGCGATCGCACCACGTACGCCGCGCCCCAGCTCGAGGCACAGCTTAGGCAGCTGCGTCGACTTCCCGGACCCCGTCTCGCCGGCGACGATCACCACCTGGTTGTCGCGGATCGCCGCGAGCAGCTCGTCGCGGCGAGCGGTGATCGGTAGGTCATCGGGATACGCGATCGAGGACGGAACCGCCGCGTGGCGTCGCTCGAACCGCTTCCGCGCGCGCCCGTAGGCAACCGTGTCGAACTTCCGGCCTTTCAGGCGATGCTCGTCGAGCAGCGTCAGCTCGTCGTACGCGGGCGCTTTGGTCACACCACCGAGCTTATGAAGGCGCCGGCAAACACCTCGTCAGGCTCGGACCTTCAGGTGGCGCTGGTCACGATAGGGTGAGTTCGTGGTGGATCGGATCAGGACGGAGCTGGAGGTCATCGACGAGCGGTTCGGCGTCTGCCAGGGCGATGAGTGGCTGGAGCGTTTGTACACGGGCGGTCGTTGGACCGAGGGACCGGCGTACTTCCCTGCGGGCCGCTATCTGCTGTTCAGCGACATCCCGAACGACAGGATGCTGCGATGTGACGAAGTCACGGGCGCGGTCGGCGTGTTCCGCGCTCCGGCGGGCTATTCCAACGGCAACACCGTCGACCGGCAGGGTCGTCTGGTGAGCTGTGAGCACGGCAATCGCCGCGTCACTCGAACCGAGCACGACGGCAGCGTCACGGTGCTGACCGATCGCTATGACGCTAAGCGGCTCAACAGCCCCAACGACCTCGTCGAGCACTCTGATCGGTCGATCTGGTTCACCGACCCTGCCTACGGGATCGACAGTGATTATGAGGGACACAAGGCCGTCAGCGAGATCGGCGCGTGCAACGTCTACCGCGTCGATCCCTCGACCGGCGAGACGGCGGTCGTGGCCGACGATTTCGCCCGTCCGAACGGTCTCGCGTTCTCGGCCGACGAGCGCCAGCTCTACATCGTCGACACCCACCACAGGCACATTCGCCGGTTCGACGTCGATGACGAAGTCCGCCTCACCGGCGGAGAGGTCTTCGCGACTTGCGATGCGGGTTCATTCGACGGGATCCGGCTCGACGACGCGGGGCGGATCTGGGCGGCGGCCCACGACGGACTCCATTGCTTCGATCCAGACGGCACGCTCCTGGGCAAGCTCCACATTCCCGAGACCGTCTCCAACCTGACCTTCGGCGGGCCCAAGCGCAACGACCTGTTCATCACCGCAACGAGTTCGGTTTACTCGTTGCGACTGAAGCTCTCCGGTGTTCGCTATCCGGCGTGACGGAGATGAGCTTCAGCAGGCCCTCACGGCGCGACATGTCGCCGCGCCTACGTGGTAGCGCCCGTCGCGGCGGGCTGCCGCGGGGCGACTGCGCCTCTTCGTCGATCCAACGGCTCCCCCACCGCTCGGCTGTGTCGGCGTGCAGCCGCACGTAGCCCGCGAGCATCCGCTGCTGTCGATCGCCTGGTGCCGTCGTCGAGCCGTCGAGCGACGAACATGATCCGAACGACATACGTCGCCTTCAGCTCCGGGTCAGAAGCCATCGCCTATGGGCGGATAGCCCCGCAACGGCCGAACACGTGGTAGAACGGCGCGGGACCGACCACGATCGACACACGCCTGCCGAACCCCAACCTCTATCAGGTGGAGACGATCCCGCTCGGTCAGGGGATAGCTCCGTGTTGAGAGCGTGCACGAGCGAACAGCGGCACACCGCATGATGCGGCGCGATTGCTGTCTGCCTCGCGATCGCCCGAATCCGCCACGATCGGATTGGCGACGCTCCGATCACGCTGACCTACCCCCACCAGCCGCGGTGCCGCGGTGCCGCGGTGCCGCGGGGCTGCGCCGGCGTCGACTCGTCGCTGCCCTCGCGCACATGCGATGGGAAGCGCCAGGGCACTCAGGGATTGCGCCGCGGCAGGCGACGACACCGGGCAACGTCGGGGGAGCTGCCCGTGGAGGGCCGGCGACCGGTCCAGTGAAAGCCGCGGGACGCCTCGTCAGCTGGGTCCGGCGCCTGCGCCTAGGCTGTTGAGCCAGTTGCGCATGTTGACCCCGGCGGGCGTGATCTGTCCTTCCTCATAACCGCTGGTCGCCACGGCGAGCGTGACACCGTCGGGTGTCGACCAGCCGTACTCGATGCCGGTGCCGCTTGGCGCGTAGCGAGCGATCACCTGCCCCTGTTGCAAGATGCTGCCGGGCGGGGCAATGTCGGTGACCTCCTCGGCCACGTACTGCTCCATCCCGGCGTCGGGTCCGGCCAGCAGCTCCCAGTACACCAGCGGCTGGCCGAGATACCAGTCCGGCTCGATCGCGAGAATCTTGACCTGCGCAGGCGCGAGGATCGGCGCTCCGACCGGCATGGTGGCGTCCACGCCCTGATCTGTGCGCTCCCAGACATTGACGAACTGCAACGGGTTGATGTACGAGCCGGACGTCGCCTTGACCGGCGTACGCTCGGACCGGAACGCGGCGACCGCCGCGAGGTTGGCTTGGCGCTGAAGCACGGACTCCTCATGTCCAAGTGTCTTTTGGAGCGCAGACAGCTGACGCTTCTTGCTCGCGCGGTCTCGCGTCGACGCCAGCTCGCGGTCGACGATCGAGAGCCGAAGCTGAACGATCTGGTTACGCTCGGCGAGCACGGCGGCCGCCGACCGGTCTCGCCGCACCTCGAGCGCGGCCAGTCGCCGAGCTTCGGCAGCGACCGCGATCCGCGCCTGGCCCACCAGCCGGGTGACGCGCGCATTGGCGCCAGCGATCGCCTTGAGCGCGTTCACTTTATCCAACAGATTCTGAAACCCGCTGGACGTGAGGACCACGTCCATCAGACTCGGCGGCGGCGTCTCGTAATTGGCCACGAGCTGCCGGGCCAGCAGCCGACGGTCCCGCGCGTACTGCACTTTGAGCTCAGCCGCGCGGTCGCGAGCGCGCGTCAGCTCCACCCGAACCTGCGCGAGCAGACCGTGGTCGACGTCCAACCTGCGCTGCACGATCGCAAGCCGCGCCTGGAGGGCTGAGATCGATCCCTCGTAGCTCTGGATGGCGGTGGTGTCGCCGTGGATCGCCGATCGCAGCTTGCTGGCCTGGTGCTGATGCTCGGCGTAGCGGCCCGCCAGGTCGCCTCGGCTCACCGACGAGCCGGCCGCCACGACCGCCACCGCCGCGACAAGCGCGGCCGCGATCCTCCGGCGTCCACGCGCAGACGCCACCCGCTCGAGCGTGCAGGAACCGATCACCGGCTCGCGAGGCTAACCTGCCCGGCACCTCATCCGCGACCGCTGCAAGCGCCGTTGCGAGACGCTCAGACCGCCCATCCTCCTGACGATCGCAATCCCGGCCCCAGTTACATCCGGCCGACGAGCGCCTCGGCGACCCGGCACTCGTCCGAGCGGGGTGAGACTGTCCGTTGGTCACGCGTTCGGGTTCCGAGCCGTACGGGAGTGCTCGCCCGTTGAGCCAGGATTGCTTCGCGTTCTATGTGTGAGAGGCTAGACGCGGGAAGACCTGCAGCGCGATGCTTCGCAAGGCCGCGACGATCTGCTCGGGGGACGAGTTGGGGTCGGTCAGCTCAGCGGGGATCACGAGCCCGGACTGGTTTGCATGCTCGAGGATGCCGCTGCCTGCGGTCTTGCCGAGGACGCTGAGGGCCTTTCCCATCTGCACCATGTCCATGTGGAACTGCGGGACCGGGAGCGCCTCGACGTCCGGCCAGCTCGCGGGATCGCGGGGGGTCTCGCGGGAGAAAAGGTGATCAAAGGTGGTGGCGGCGGCGTCGCGGCCGGTGAACGGGTCGCCGAGACCCCATACGTTGCGGAGCGTGGCGATCATCGATGTATGTCGGTGCTCATCGTTGATCACGATCCCCTCGTCCACCCACGGGGAGACGATGACCGCCGGCACCCGGTAGCCCGAGCGGTCGAATTTGAAGCCGAGCTGTCCCGCTGGCGCGCTCGGGTCCGGCGGGGGCACGGGTCCTGGGGGAATGTGGTCATACGTTCCGCCGGGCTCATCCCAGCCGATGAAGAACAGCGTGTTGTACGCGTTAGAGCCGTCCGGGGACCTGGCCGATCTGATCGTGTTGTAGATGCTGGCCAGGAACGCCTCGCCGCCGCCGATCGATGACGGGGGGTCCATCGGGATGTTCATGTCGTCGGGGATCAGCGACCGGCCGAAGGCAGGGTGATAGTCGCTGTGGCCGGAGAGCATGTTCGGTTCGATCAGGCTGAAGTCGGGCAGGGTGCCGTTGACCGCGTCGCGCTCGAACTCCGAATAGGGCACGAAGTTCGTCGCGAGGCGGTCCTTGACACGCGGTAGGTGAATCAGGCCCGTGAACGACAGGGGCATCGGCTCGTGTACGTACACCTTCCATGTGCGCCCGTACGCCTCGAGGCGATCGAACAGCGTCTCGGCGGTGTTGTGCTGGGTCCAGTTCGACACCGGGCGGTTGATGACGAACCCCGATGAGGTCGCAGCGGTCCAGAAGGAGCGGTTCATGAACGTCTGTGAGGGCACCTCGCAGAACCAGTGGTCGAACACCCCGAAGCCCTTCGCGATCGCGCTCAGGACCGGGACCTGCTCAGGTGTGTAGCCGGTCATGATCTGCGCGTATTCCTCGTAGGTCGGCTGGCGCCCTACCTCCGCGGTGAACGTGCTGATGTAGTCGGTCACGAACCCGTCCATCGTCGGTACCGCCCCGGCTTCGGGTGCGTTCCACGGCGCGCTCACAGCCTCGCCAATCTTGAACCGGTTGTTCTCGTCGAGGATGTTGAACAGCTGGGTGTTCGTGTGGTAGTACTCCTCGCCCGAGTCGGGATTCGGAGCGTCCATGTCCGTGGCGACTGTGTAGGGGACCGTCTTTCGCTCGGGGCTGTGCTCGGCCCACTCGGGGATGGGGTTGGTCAGGTTCTTGCCGATGACCCCGTCGAAGTTCTTACCGTCCTCGGGGCCGTAGAGGTGCCCGAGCACGTTGTCCAGCGAACGGTTCTCGAACAGCACGAGCACGACATGGTCCAGCGCGTGGGACCTGTCGGGTGTGGGCATCAGCCATGTCCTTCCGCTGAGGGATCGCTCCTTGGCGGCTCGGTCGTTCCGTCCTGTCGACCTTTCTCGGCCTCGGTGTAAAGGGCGCCCTGCGCCGCGGCCGAGCCCGACATGCCCCCGCCCGGACCGCGGAGCACGAACGCGACCGCGACCGCGACCGCGCCACCCAGGATCGGCCCGGCGATATACACCCAGTAGTCGGTGAACTTTCCCCCGATGAGATCCGGGCCGAACGTTCGCGCCGGGTTCATCGAGGCTCCCGAGATCGGACTCCCCCAGAGCCCAGCCAAGGCGATGTACGCGCCCACCGCCAGCGCGGCGATGATCCCGATGTTCTGCGCGCCCGAAGCCGTACCCAGGATCACGCTCACCAGCCCGAACGTCAAAAGCAGCTCCATCCAGAACCCAGCGCCGGCGCTGTATCCCGAGGCGACGTAGTTCGAACCGTGAACGGCCGACACGTTGATCACCGCATGCAGGACCAGCGCAGCCAGCGTCGCGCCGATCAGTTGAACGATCACGTACCCGGGCACCCGACGCCACGGAAAGTCCCGCCGCAGCGCGAACGCGATGCTGACCGCGGGGTTCAGGTGAGCGCCCGAGACCTTCCCCATGAACATGATGATTCCCAGCACCATCAGCCCAGGCGCGACGACCGCTGCGGTCCGACCGATGGTATTCGGAAACGCGGCCCCCATCATTCCCCCACCAGCGGCAACCGTCACCAGAAAGAACGTCCCCAAGAACTCCGAGAACAATCGGCGCCACTCCTGATCCGGATTCTGAAAATCCGCGATCGGCTCGATGACGTTCTGCTGCATCTCCGCAGAGATCCATCCCGCGACCCCAGCATCCCCAGCAGCGACTCGGTCCGGCACAAGTCCGCCCTCCACACTCGACGATCCGCGATGCTCAGAGCCGACCCACGCCTCATCGCCGAGGCTCGATCACCGCCAGAGTGACGGGAAGCTAAAAGACTCCACAGAAACGGTCATCATCCAAATCGGGTGATCGCTCGTCGCGCAAGACGATCGCGCGGATCGCCATCCTTGGGCTGACGCCATCTGCGACTCCGCCTACCCACTGAGCCCTATGAGGACTGCTGGCCGGTGCGGGCTTCTGGCGAATACGAGGGCGCCAGGGCGTGTCGGCGCCGTGTCCCGGATTCGTGCGGCCGCAGGTCTGACGGCGAAGTGTTCGTTTAGCCCCGGCGAGTGCGAATGCTCAGCGGGCGGGTCTACTGCGACGCATGCTTTGCGGCTCAACCGCCCAGAGCCTCTCGAGCGCGAATGGGTTCGAGCGTGGATCCGCTGCCGACTCGGCGAGCGGGCGCGCGCCGAGGCGCGGCTTGCTGGGAGTGGGTCGTAGATCGACACGAGTTCAAAAGGCGTTTGACCCGTTGATCTTGCGACCGACGACCCTCGTAAGATCGGTTCTCGGATGGCGTCCAAGCCGCTTTCGGTGTTCAAAGAGCCTGGGCGGCGCCGCCACCGGCAATGGAGACACGGCCTGTACGGTCTTGCGCCCTTCCTCGTCGCGGCGCTAGCCGTCGTGGGCCTGGTTGCTGTCGTGCTGCTCGTCCTTGGGCTCCTGGACGTCCATGCCGTCACCCGGCATTTCAGCGTCCACTAGCCCGAGACACCGTCGCTGACGGTTCCGTTGCGGACTGCGCA
>DASXDD010000173.1:0-16713 GCA_036490775.1 Solirubrobacteraceae bacterium
CAAACGGAGCCGCCATGGCAACCAGATCTGCGCTGCTGCTTCCCGTGCCGATCAGTCGCGTCGTGCCTGCGGTTGCTGTCAGGCGTCGAGCGGTAGCACCTGACGAGCCGACGTGACCCGGCCGACGGTCGGCGCTGACGCTGGCTGGGGCGACGTGGCCGATCGCGGCCTGGCTACGGTCGCTGTCGATATGTCGACCGCTGCTGGCCGGTGGCTCGCTTGGTCAAGGAGAAGCGCGTCGTCGGCGACCTCACCGCGGGTGCGGCGACCGGCGACGATGTAGGCGAGCGCTTTGGAGGCAGCGGCGTGCTGCGCCTCCCGGTAGTACTTCTCTGATCGGTAGGTCCAGTCGGCGATGCTCAGCACCGCTGAGGCGACGAAACACAGCGTCGCGGCAATCAACAGCGGCGCGACAGCGAGCGGGAACGACAGGTGACCGGAGCGTGTGTCCGCCAGGTAGACCCCGTCGGCGATGACTAGGGCAACGCCAGCCGCCGCCGGGATCCACCAGAGTCGCTGACCCAGACGGGACGGCCGGTGCTCACGTAGGTGGTCCTCGAGCTGATACGTGTAGGCCATCGGTAGCGCTCTGCGCGGCTCATCCCAGCCGATCGGTTTTCGAGGTCGCCTTTCACTATCCTGCCGCCGCCTCGCGGCGAAGTCTGTTCACGACACTCCGCCTATCGGCGAGAGGCGGCGCGAACGGCACGCGCCTGCGAGGCGTCCATCCACATCTCCCACCGCCCTGACGCCGACTCCTGCTCGTCGATAAAGCGGTACGGGCGGCGCCCGCTGAACTCGGTGGTCCGCAGGTGCCACACGCCGCCCAACACGCTTGCGATGCGCCGGCGTGGCCACCTTATGGAGTCTTCGATCTCTGGGAAGCAGCGCGACTGATCGGGCGCCGCAGCAAGTGCGTTTAGAAGTTCACGCATCAAAACGCTGCAGCAGTCGTAGAAGCGCTCGATCTCGCCAGGGTCATCCATCGCGTTGTGGGGCGCGTGCTGCACCCACTCGGATTGACTCCCGGCGCCCGACATCGGCTCAGAGTAGCCCTGCACTAGGCCCGGCGGACGATAGTCCGAATCTCCGGGTGCGCTCAGAACGCCGCGTTACTCGGGACGTCAGTGGTAGCGGTCGAAGTCCGCCGGCCACGGCAGCGGGAACAGGGGCCGGTAGGGCCGCGCGTCGTCGATCACCTTGGCGAAGGACGGCCGGCGCGCCAGCGCGCGGTAGTACCGCGTCAGCTGCGGGTGCGTGCCTTCATCCCACGGGTGGATCGCCAGTGCGTAGAACAGGCCTGGCGCGGCGGCGCAGTCGGCGATCGTGAACGTCTCGCCGGCGAGGAACTCGTGTTGGGTGAGCTGTGTCTCGAGCATGCCGTAGGCCATCTCGAGCCGGCCGCATGTCCGGGCCACGGCCTGCTTGTCGAAGCGCTCCTCGATCGTGTCGAAGACGATCGCCTGGACGGCGTCGGAGATGTACTGGTCGCACACGCGGTCCCACTTGCGGGCTTCCAGCGAAGGCACCAGCTTGGCGCCGGCGACGTGCTCAATGATGATCGAGGTCTCGCCGATGATCTGGTCGCCGTCGCGCAGCACAGGGATCGAAGCTGGCGGCCACAGCTCGGCCAGGTCGGAGCGGTCAAAGTCACGCTGCCCCTCCAGGACGTCGAACGCCAGGCCCAACTCGTTGAACGCGACGAGGACTTTTTGGCAGTACAGAGCGAAGGGGTGCTCGTAAAGCGTGAGCTTCGGGGAAACCAGCTGGCTGTCGCGCATCGGAATACTCCTCTGTGGTCGAGTTTCATCCTAAGGTCGGAGCCGTCGGGGGTTTCTCGACATCGCCGCCGTCGCTAACCCCTTCCGCTACCAGCGCTAGAACGCGGGATTGGACGGATCGCCGATGAGGACGGCTTCGGCTTCTTTGAACCGGTCGTTGAACGCGGCGGTTTCAAGGAAGGTCATCAGCAGGCGCGTAGTGTCGACCGCCTGGCGCCACTTGACGGCGTTGCGTGTCGTTTCGCCGCCGGCGAAGTGTGCGTCGGCGACCTCCTCTGAGAAGGTGCAGGAGACAAACGAAGCCGGTCGGGGTCGGGACAGCGCGCCGTCGGATGCAGCTGCGCGATACAGAGTGAGCGGTTGGCCAGCGCCGCTGTTCCAGAGCTCTTGCGCGAACGCCATACGGGCGATCAAGTGCTCCGCGCGGCGATGCCGTGACAACGGTTCCTCGAAAAGGTCGGGATCGCGCACGAGCGTCCCTTCAAACCGGCAGAGCCCCAGCTCGGCGAGCACGATCGCGTGCCCCTTGATCAGCTCGCCCGAACCCGGGTTGCTGACCATCGTGTCGCAGAACCGCCGGTCGAGGTCGAGCAGATCCTGCGCAGCCAGGCACCGCTCAAGGCTCGCGTACAGGCGCGGGTCTCCTTCGCAACGCTCAACGCATGCCTGAAGATCGATGCCGACGATGTCACTCCTGAGTGCGGCGGCAATCCGCGCCCGCTGCTCGGCGACGCGGCGCCAAGTATGAGAAGCCGCGGCGGCGTCGGCCTCCAGGACTAGCGGTCGCTTGAATCGCCCGACAGCCCGATCAAGTTCTGCGATAGCCGCCGGCGCCGCGCGCTTGCTGTCTAGCGCAAGCTGTAGACGCGTGATTTCCCAGGCCGGAAGGCGCCACCGTGCGCCCTGATCCTCGAAAGCATCGATCCGGACCTCGATCTCACAACGCTCCGAATCGACCGCGGTCAGCGACAGCGGCGTGCGACGCGCATCGAGCAACCGACCGCGGTTGCCCGCTGCCGCGAGGCTGAGCTCGCCGGCCACGAAATTGGAGTCCGGTTCGGTGGCGGGATCTGACTGATAGATCGGGTCGGGCATCGCGAGATCGTGATGAGCGACAGCGTCCGCTTGTCGCCTGCAAAGGCTGGGGCCGTCGGCCCTACTTCTTCCGTCCCCGCCCGAACCGCGACATCAGGCGGCTCATCCTGCTCCGGATCTCCTGGCTCGCGTCACCGGCGATCCTGCCGACCGTGTCGTCGGTCTTGATGATCCCCAGCTCCTCGTCCGTCGGACGCACGGGACCTCCTCGGGCGACTGTCTCGGCGGCCTCCGCGCGGTAGCCCGCGCGGCGGGCTTTGGCAGCGTCGATCTGCGCCTGCAGGCGGGCGACGTGGTCGTCGGGATCAGGGGTGGCAGGGGTTGCGTCGGCGTCGTCGGTCATGGGACGCATTCCAGCACCTATCAGGTCGTGCCGGTCTGAAGTGCATGGGTCGGCGCGCGCCGTCAGGAGGGCTGCCACAGCTCGACGCGGTTGCCCTCAGGGTCAGTGACCCAGCCGAATCGGCCGACACCCTCCATTTCCTGCGTCTCTGCAGCCACGTCCGCACCGCTGGTGCGCAATTGCGCGAGCATCGCATCCAGGTCGCGGACCCGGAAGTTGAGCATGGTCCGCTGGTCGCGGGACCCGAAGTAGTCGGTCTCGGACTCGAACGTCGCGAACACCGTCAGCCCGCTTTCCTGACGCCACGCGCCGTTCTCATCGGTGTCCAGGCCCAGGCACTCGCGATACCACGCGCCCAGGGCCGGCGGATCGGCGGCCCGCACGAAGTATCCGCCGATGCCAAGCACACGTTCCATGGCGCCATCTTGCCACGACGGGGAGGAATCGCGGTCGTCTTGGCCGTTCAGCTCGCGCCGTCGAGTCGCTCGGCGAGTTCGACGATCAGGCCCTCGGGTCCGCGGACGTAACAGAGCAGGAACATGTGGTTGTAATCGACGATCTCCCCGACCGTGTCCCACCCGGCCGCTCTGACACGATCGACGACGCTGTGGACGTCGTCGACCTTGAAGGCGACGTGCCGTAGCCCAGGACGATTCGCGGCGGGCGCCGGCTCTTGAGCGCGCGCAGAAGGTGACTGGAAGCGCACAACCTCGAAAACGTCGCTGCCGTCAGGGGCGCGAACCATCACGGTCTCGATCGTCACGTCGTCCAGACCGATGATCTGATCGATCCACTCGCCACCGAACACCCCTGGCTCGCCGCAGTCAAAGCCAAGCAGCGCAAGAAACCGGACGGTCTCGTCGAGATCCTCGACAACAAGGCCAATGTGGACGAAGTCCGTGACGCCTGGGCGATGGCTGTCCATTGTGGTCAAACGACTCCTTGCATCGCCGGCACCCTCCGGCTTAGGGATAGCTGCATAGTCCGTGGCTGCCGGCCGCCTCGTACCAGCTCGGCCGTTGGCCCGGCTGGAGCGCAACCTTGACCTTCAATGCCATGTAGGTTCGCGGACCGTTCGGGCGGCACCTGCCGATGCCGGACACTCGCAGGTCGGCACGAAACAGCTTGCGGTAGTAGGTGCCGCCGAGGCCGTAATGCACCGCCGCATAGCGTCCGACTCCGGATGCCTGCCGGCGGCCCCAGCCATGCCAGCGGATGCGCGTGATCATCACCGACGGGTCACCGCCGACGACGAGCTTGGTCGGGTGAGCCGTGCCGAAGCCGATTCCGCCCCAGACTACGAAGCTGCTCGCCCCGAGCACGACTGGACCGTTCGCGACACTCGTGGGACGGCTCGTCGGCTGCGCACGATGCGCTCCGCTCGGCTCGCTCCCGCCGCCGCATCCGGCGAGGGTGAAACACATCAGCGAGACAACTGCGACAAGGCGCATCGCCCCCCGAGGCTGCCATATCCGCCACGCGCAGGTCGGCCAGGGGCGTCCCCAACTGATGGTCGCGTTCGTCCGGTGCGAGAACGAACTACGCCATTGGCAGCAGCCGCGCGAGACGCGCCCGGCTGCGACCGGCGGACCGCCGTCGAGCGCGACGCTTCGTATCCGCGGAGCGGCCTGAGGCCGGCTGCTTAGCCGTCGCGGGCCGGTCCTCGCGAAACCGCACGACCTCCGCGCACGTGAGCGCGAGCGTGCGTAACTCGAGCCCCGGCGACCAGTTCTTGATGTAGTGGTTGTCGAGCTCGACGCGGTCGGCGATCGAAGTCTGTCCGCGCAGCCCGTTCGCCTGGGCCCATCCCGTGATCCCGGACCGCACCCGATGGCGATCGTCGTAGCCCTGGATCTCGCGGGCGAACTGCTCGGCGAACTCGGGGCGCTCGGGCCGAGGACCGATCAGGCTCATCTCGCCTTTGAGCACGTTGACTAGCTGAGGTAGCTCGTCAAGCGAACTTGCGCGCAACCAGCGTCCGATGCGCGTGCGGCGGTCCGCTCCCTCGATGCCACCCGGGGCTACACCGGCTCGCGGAGTGAACGTCTCGCCGCTGCTGGTGTGCATCGTGCGGAACTTCAGGAGGTCGAACACCACCCCATCGCGCCCGACCCGGCGCTGGCGAAAGATCACCGGGCCTGGTGACGTGACTCGGACCGCGAGCGCGAGAGCCAGCAGCACCGGCGAGAGGACGATTAGTGCGAGCAACGCGGCTGCTCGGTCGATCGCGTGCTTTGCCGTGAACTGCCGACCCCGCGGGTCGATCGGATGTGGCGAGAAGAGCGGAAGCCCACCGATGTGGTCGAGTTGGCCGCGCTCGCTGACTGACTCGTACAGGCGCGGCACGACCGAAGCCCCGACGCCGAGCTCCTGACAGCGCTTGACGAGCTCGGCAAGGCGATGATCCCGCTCGTAGGCAAACGCAAGAATCACGTGGCCGGCCCCAGTCTCAGCGCACGCGTCGACGAGGTCGTCAGGGCCGCCTAGCACCGGGACGCCGATCGCGACATCGGTCGCGCCCGGGACCGGCTCTGCGTCGAGGAAGCCGACTGGCGCAAGCCCGTACTCGGGCCTGTCCAGCAGCCTGCGCACAACGTCGTGTCCGCCGGCGAGGCCCGCACCCACGACCAGCGTGGGGATCATCAGTGCACCGCGGCGGCGGGCGCGACGCTTCGCGAGTTGCACGGCCAGGCGAGCGCCGGCCAAAGCAACGGCCGTCAGCAGCCACAGGTCCGGTCCAATCGGGACCGGACGATCGGCTCCGAGGATCGCGGCCGTGGCGAGGGCGAGCAGCGCGCCAAGCGAGCACACCTTCACCGCCTCAATGCAGCCATCGATCGCTGACGCTTGCAACCCGCCCACGCGGCGACCGCGCACGTGCATCACGACCAAGACGAACAACACGTCGATCGTCGCGAGCTCGGCAGCGGCCGCCGAGACGTGACCGTGGCCCGCTGCCAGCGCCGCGAGCGCAGCAGCGGCGAGCACCGTGAACAAGTCGACCGCTCGCGCGGTTCGGCGCCACACCTGCATCGTTTTTTGTGGATCGCGTGTCATATGGCTGCAGAGAAGATTTCAGCAGCCATCTCGAAGAGTCGCCTAATAATGCATGATCACCGCAATCCTTGACGCTGTCAAGAGTTGCGTGTTAGAATGATTGCGGATGGCATCCCTCCAAGACACGCTGTTCCAGGAACTCGCGCGGGCCGGCTCCGAAGCCCGGCGGGCGTTCAGTCTGAGCACGGGTACGAGCGAACGTCGGCGTCAGCTGCTGCCGCTTCTGCTCGAGCACGGCGAGGTCAGCCACGACGCGTTGAAGCGACGCCTCTGTGTCGACGGAGCGACGGTCACCCGTCTCGTCAAGCAGCTCGAATCAGAGGCGGCGGTCAGCCGCAGGCTCGACCCCACCGACAACCGGTTCACGCTTGTCTCGCTGACCGAGAGCGGCAAGGAGATGGCGGCCGAGCTTCACGACGAGCGCCGGCAATTTCAGCGCCGCCTCCTCGCCGGCGTAAACCGTGAGGAACAGAAGACCGTGATCCGCGTGTTGGAGCAGGTGCGCAGGAACGTCGAGGCGATCGCACGCCCAGAGGACCAGAGCGCAGCGAAGCCCGACAGTGCCGAGTTGCCCCGCTCGCGCAAGCGCTGAACGACGTCGCCGGGGGTCCAGCCGATCGTCGTCGCGGATGCCGTCCCCCGGGCCTGTGGCCGAAGCCTCAGGCCCGGAGGCAGCGACTTCCTTACTACAGCTTCGGCAGCGTCTTAGCTTCGAGCGCGGCGATGATGTGGTAGCCGGGCGTCTTCATGTGGATGTTGAACGTCCCATCACAGAAGTACGTCAAGGTGCAGACCTTGGCGACCGGCACCGGGATCTGACCGAACGTCGGGTCGGTCGTAGCGACGAATGGGCCGTAGGCACCGGTCGCCGTCGTCACGTCGACGAACGCCGCGCCGACAGTGTTGTAGGCCTTCTTGAGGCCGGGGTTGATGTCGTCCTGGAAGGCGCTGATCGATCCGGGGACGAGGGCCAGCGTGTTCGCGCCGAGCGCCGTCGGATGCACCCACAGTCCCAGCTCGACGTCCGGGTAGGTGGAGCCGATGATCCGCATCTGCTTGCCGCCCGCCGCACGAAGCTGCTTGACGATCTTGGTCAGGTTCTTGGTCGCCGTCGGCATATTCGCCTTCACGCAGCCGGTGGGATCGGCCTGGACCGGGCAACCGTCGACGTCGTTGCCGCCGATCGAGATCGTGACGACCTTGACCTTGTTGGGGTGACTCTTGATGAAGTCGACCGCCGCCTGCGTCTGACTCTTGTTGGGGTAATTGGCCGCGCCTGGGGCGAGCGCCTGCGGAGCACAGCCAGCCGGCGATGCCGTCAGCATCGAGGTCGTCGTCGCCCCGCCGCAACCGAGGTTGACGAGCTGCAGATGCCAGCCGCGGGCGGCAGCAAGCGGCACAAGCTGATCGGCAGGGCCGTTGTGGGTCGAACCCTGCGTTCCGCCGGGGAGCTCCTGCCAGCCCACGGAATATGAGTCGCCGAGTGACAGCAGAATCCCCTTGACCGGCTTGGGCTTCGCCGCGGCCTTGTGATGGGACGCGGCCGAAGCGGCGGGCGCGAGAACCAACAGCGCGAGCACACCTAGGGCCAGCGAACGACAGCGATGATGCATACAACTCCTCCTTGATTTACGGCGTCCTGAACATCGAAGAGCCTAATTACTAGTGCCTCGATCCTCGCAGGCCTTCGTTAGGCGACCGTTATGGTCTGTACAGGGCGTGTGCCAGACCGCCGTTACGCTTTGCGCGCTTCCGCGGAATACGTGTTGATGAGCCAAAAGCAGTCGCTGGACGCAGACCTGCTCGCGGCGGTGCCCGATGCCGACGCCGTCCGAGTGCTGTACGAGCGACATGTCGACGCGGTGTTCCGCTTCGCGGTTCGTCGCTGCCGCAGTCCCGAGGACGTCGCCGATCTGGTGTCAATGGTCTTCTTGGAGCTGTTCTCCGCCGCGCAGAGCTATGACCGTCGCAGAAGCGAGGTGCGCGTGTGGCTGCTTGGCATCGCCGCGCGCTGCCTGGCCGATCAGCGCCGCTCGGACTACCGCCGCGCCGAGCTGGCCACCCGACTGGGTGCGGCGCCGGCGCTGCATGGCGACGAGCACGAGCGCGTCGAGGCGATGCTCGACGCGGCCCGCCTGGCGCCCGCCGCCGAGCGGGCGCTCGCCGATCAACTAACCGAGGCCGAGCAGGCGATCTTCCTGCTCGTCGCCCACGACGGGCTTGCGGTGGCCGCTGCTGCGCGGTCGCTTGGGCTCACGCCCGTCGCCGGCCGCATGCGGCTCGCCCGCGCCCGCCGCAAGCTGCGCGCGGCGATCAAAGCCGACGGACCGGTCCGTTCGCTTCGGGCCGGCGAAACACGACGTGACGCTGTTCCAGCGGAGGAGAGACGATGACCGACCAGTTCGCGACCCCGGACCGATTCCGAGGGGAGCTTCGAGACGCGCTGCTGGCGCGTGCCGCGACGCTGCCGGCGCGCAGCTCGATCGCGCCGGCCGCCGGCAGGGTGCCTCGACGCCACGCCAGCGCGGGCGCCGGCGTTCGGCGGCTCACGCTCGGCCTCGTGCTCGCGGCGCTCGTCGGCGCCGCCGTGCTGGCGCTCCGCTCCGGCGGCGCGCTGCGTCCCCAGCCGGCCACCGCGGCCGCCGTGCTCAACGCTTCGGCGACTGCCTTGGACCATCAAGGGGGGTCGCGCGCGCTCGCGCCCGGCGACTACTTCTATTCGAGGACTGCCGTGTGGTGGCGCTACGCGGAGTTCAGCCGGCATCCTTACGTCGTCCGGAGCATCCAGCAGGAATGGCTCGCGCGCGACGGGCAGGGCCGGAGCCACTCCCAGGTCGTCGGTCTCAGTGGAGTCGGCGTATCCCGACGCCTTCCGCTCACACGCTCGCACGACGCTCGGATGCGCCGACCTCAAGCGCGGCCGTTCATTCTGTCCGTCGCCCCCGAAATCCTGCTCTCCTACGCTCAGCTGCGTCACCTGCCGACGGACCCGACGCGGCTCAGTGTCGCCCTCGACCGACTCGCCGTCAGCCACCACGTCGACCGGCAGTTCCCGCAGCGCGACGTTCGCACAGCGATCCGCTTTGAGATGCTGCGCGAGCTGGCTGAACTACCGACCTCCGCGTCGCTGCGCGCGGCGCTGTACCGGGTGCTGGCGGCGACGCCGGGCATCCGCCTGCTTGGCCGCACCCGCGACAGCGTCGGTCGCTACGGGATGGCCGTCGCCGTCAACGTCGAGGACGCCCAACTCGAGCTGATCCTCGATCCGGCGACCGGCGAGCTGCTGCAGACCAGTCGCACGCTCCTGCGCCGCAGCCAGTCGTACTTCGACGGCAAGCAACCGCCCGGGCTGATCAACCGAGCGACGTACCTAGCCAGCGGGATCGTCGGCTCCACCCAGGTGCAGGCGCAGTGAGCAAGCAGGTGGCGCCGGCCCTGGCCTGGGACTGGTCGTCCGCAGCGCTGGGCGCCGCATACGCGCTACCAGGGGCGGTGCTCATCCTCAGCGATGTGCCGCGTGGGCTGGCGCTGGCGCTGGGCGTGCTGCCGGCCTCGATCGCCGGACTGATTCCAAGACGCCGTGGCCGGGTGGCGATCGTGGCCCTCGGCGCGTCGATCGGGCTGCCGATGTTCGTCGGCGGTCTGCTTGCCGGGATCCCGGTCCTGGCCGTGCTCGCGATCCTCGGGCTGGGCGTCGCCTCAGCGCTGCTCGCCGCGCGTTTTGCGCTCGGCCGCATCGTGATGACGCTGTGCCTGCCAATGGTCGGGGTGGGCCTGAGCTATTCCGACGTTGGCAAGGCGGCAGGGGCCGCCGCACTGATGGTGGGCGGTTCGGTATTCGCGTGCGGGATCTCGATGTTCTGGCCCGAGCGTCCCGCGCGCGCGGCGAGAGCAGCGGCGGCCCCACCGACGCTCGCATACGGCGTGCGCCTCGGTACCGCCGGCGCGACCGCGGCTGCGATCGGCTTCGCGCTAGACCTAGACCACGTGGGCTGGGCGTGCGCGGCCGCGCTGATGGTGATGCGCCCGGAAGCGGAGATGCAGCGGCTACGCAGCGTCGGCAGGGTCGTCGCGGTTGTAATCGGCGCGCTCGCAGCGATCGGGATCGTCCGCCTGACGCCAGCAGCCTGGGTGTACAGCCTCGCGGCGATCGCCGCAGTGGCGGGCGTCGGCGCGATGCGTGGCAGCCGCTGGTACGTGACCCCGGCGTTCACGACCTTCCTGGTGTTCCTCTTGCTCCTGCATTCGCGACCGCAGGATGCCGCATCGCGCTTTAACCAGCGCGTGGTCGAGACGCTGCTCGGCGTCGCGATCGCGTACCTGTTCGGACTGCTTCTGCCCGCCGTGGAGCGCCGCCTCAGAGGTCCAGCACCGGCACCCTGAAACCCCTAGCCTGCCGAGGCCAAACGCAAGCGGCGCAAGCGGCTGTGTACGTCGACGACGTCAGAGCGAATCGACGACGCGCTTTGGGGCGAGCATAAGGCCTCGGACCTGCCCGCGCCAGATCGCCCAGCCGCTACTGCGTCTGCGGCGGCGGGAGGTGAAAGCGCGAGCTCGTCGAGGAGTCGATCGTCGCCTGGTCGACCGTGAACGGCGCGTCCTGGAGCCACTGGTCGAGGCGTGCGGGGCGCTTGTAGCCGGTCAGGTTGGCGGTCCTCAGGTGACTTAGGAACGGCAGCTGGATGGTGCCGCTGAGCACCGACACCGTCGACAGGCTCGGCGTCGGTGACCACCACTCGGAGTTGGCGGTCGTCACCAGCACGCCGATCCGGTGACCCGCGGGGATCAGCCAGTCGTTGCCGTACATCTCGGGTGAAATGTGACTCGTGCCGGATGGGAGCAGGTACGCGGTTCGGCTCAAGAGCAGGGCCGAGCTGTTGGCGTCGATGTCGTAGACGTCGACCGAGAGGTTCGCGTTGGGCAGCGTCGAGCTGAGATTCAGCGTGACCTTCGGGACACCGGCGAAGTGTGCATCTGAGCGCAACGGCGGCGAGATCGTCCACACGCCCTGACCTGTCGGGCTGATGGCCGGGCTGTTGCCTTCGTTCGAGCCCGCGTTGAGTGCGTTGTCGACGTAGGACCCCGGCAGCAGCGACGACGTGTAGCCGACCGCATCCGCCGGCGGCCACGCCTGCTCGGAGCGCCAGAAGGACTGCTTGCCGGTTGAGTCGCTCGTCTCGACCGAGACAGGCGGGGCGGCGGGCACGCTCATGCCCTTCAGGTAGTGGTCATAGAAGCTCATCACCTGGTCGAACCAGGGGTGCGGCGCCGCGTTGTCGCCCTCGGATACGTCGTTGCCGCGGATGTGGTCCCACATGCCGAACCACGCCTGCTTGGGGCCGGCGAGTTCGTTGAAGAAGTCCCACGCACCGTCGGGCTTGGTGTTGTTCTCGAGGAAGCCCTGGGTGAGGAACAGCGGGACCTTGTGGCCGCGGCTCGCGGCGATCAGGTTGCGCGCCTGCCAGTAGGCGGAGCTGTGGTCACTGTTCGAGGCCTGGTCGAGGTAGTTCTGCACCGGACAGCCGGGGCGCTGGGTGTCGTTGATCGCATCCTCGTTGTACTGCGGGCTGTCGGTGACCGGACCAGGTGTCGCGGCGATCGCGTCGTACAGAGCCGGGGTCGCCAGCGAGTTTTCATACCGCACGCCGTTGGTGTAGAGGTACCGGTACATGTCATAAACGGGTTCCTGACTGACGATCGCCTTCAGCCCTGGAGGCTGAAGCGCCTCCCCCACCAGCCCGGTCGCGGCGTCGTAGGACTTGCCGTACATGCCGACCGCGCCGGTCGACCACGACTGTGACGCGGCCCACTGGATCGCCGCCTTGACGTCTGACTGCTCGCCTGGACCGGCCCAGTCCAGACATCCGTTGGAGCCGCCGAAGCCGCGCAGGTCGACCATCACGTACGTATAGCCACGGCCGATCACGTTGGCGCCGTTGACGAAGTCCTTGAAGCGGTCCGACGGCAGCGGTCCGTTGGCGCCGACCGGGTCATAGCTGGTTCCCTCGACGGGCCCAGCCGGACCGGTCTGCCCTGAGTGGTTGAAGTAAGGGCCGATCGAGAGGATCACTGGCGTCCTCGCTCCACTCTTCGGTCGCAACACGTCGGCGTGCAGCGTCGTCCCATCAGGCTCGGTGATGTAGCTCTGCGTCCAGGTCGAGTTGGCGGGAGGCCACGATGTGTCAGCTGACGCGGGGGCCGCGGCAAGCGCGCACGCCAGCCCGGACAGTGACCCGACTACAACCGCCCGGCGCCGCCCAGCACGTACGCGCGCGATCCCTGCCAACCACATAGGAAGCATCGACTCACCTTTCCCCGCCACACCTGGAACGCCTGGAACATAACCCAGGCAAATGGTGTTATGCGCCGGTTCGCACAGGCACTGGCTCGGGGAGCAGCCGATCGACGAGCTCGAGCGCCGGCCGGCTCTCGAATATCGGGGCGACGTCGGGGTGATAGAGGATCAGTGCGAGGCTCGGCGCGACCATGAAGTCCGCCGCGTTGAGCTGATCTGCGCCGAGCACGCCGTCGGCGATCCAGCCGTCGACCCGATCGAGCTTCCCGGGAAGCTCGGCGATCAGCTCGCGCTCGGTGTCCGGACCGACGTTGAAGACGACGCGGCCTGCCGACGGGATGATGATCCGTCGGGCCAGCGCGCTTCGGTACAGCAGATGCCCGAGCCGGCCGTCGGCAGCTGCCTCGCTGGCCGTTGCCGGGTCGCGCATGGCGAACGGGAACATGACCCGGCGAGCGAACATCTGAAGATCGCCGTTGGCCCACCGTTCGGCTTCCTCCACTGCGGCGCGCAGCTGCGGATCGGCCGGGAACAGCGGCGGTTCGGGATGACGATCGTCGAGGAAGCGCGCGATCGCGTGGTTGGTCGAGATCCGGTCGCTGTTGCTCGCCAGCGCCGGAACTGTTCCGAGCTGATCGCCGAGCCGCAGCACCAACGGTCGGCGTGAACCGGCAGCACGGGTCTGGCCGCCGCCGTTGAAGCCCCGGAGCCGGACCGCCAGCGGGTGCAACATCGTCGGGATCTCCACGCGGCGGTAGGGCGCCTGCTTGTGCTCGAGCATAAGCATCGCCGAGCGGCAGGCATGCGAACCGGGGATGACGTACAGCGTGTACATACTGACCAGTCGGTCGGTATGCTACCACGATGGCCACGAGGCTAGACCGGCGCACCCGGGCTGCCCGCGGGCAGGGACACGAAGCACGTGGTGCGCTCCTCACCGCCGCGTTACGCGTGTTCGCGCGCCGCGGCTATCGCCAGGCCGGTGTTGATCAGATCGCTGCCGAAGCCGGCTACTCGAAGGGCGCCCTCTATTGGCACTTCTCAAGCAAGGAGGAGCTGCTGCTGGCGTTGATCGACGAGCGCATCGACGCCCCGACACGCGAGCTGGTCGCGCTGCTCGAGTCGGCGCCCCCCGAACTCGACATGTCGGCCGAGGCGACCCGAGTATTCGCGCGCCAACTGGGCGAGCAGCGCGACGTCGTGCTGCTCGAGCGCGAGTACTGGAGCCTGGCGATGCGAGACCCCGAGCTGCGCTCCCGCTACGTCGAACGCCAGAGCGAGCTGCGCCGCGCGCTCGCCGCCGCGCTCGCCGCCCGTGCGCGCCACCTCGGCACCCCCGACCTTCCGATGCCGGCTGAGGACGTGGCGCGCCTCGTCCTCAGCATCGTCGGTGGCCTCGCGATCGACGACCTGGTCGAGCCCGGATCGGTCGACCCGCAGCTGCTCGGAGACGCGCTCGCGGTGATCTATGCGGGTCTGGTCGCCCGCGCGAAGCAGTAGCTGCCCGCCGCTAGGACCGCCCTAGCTGCGGATCGCTGGTCAACCTGCGGCCGGACTCGAGGCGACCCGCGAGCTGATACCTGAAGCTCGAATCGCTCGGCGTCCTCAGCGCGATGTCGTACCAGCCACCCGAATGGCGTGTGTCGACGGTTATCTCCTCGGCGCCCTGCACTCGGATGTGCCGTTCGGGTCCGTACGCGTCGGCGAGCTTGACGACGACCGCGTGGCGGCCGCGGCCGCCACGGCCACGATCGCCGGCATGCGCGATCCGGAGCCTGAGCCTGCCGAGCTTGTGGTCGTCATCGACCTCGACGCTCAGCACCGTCTCCGGGGAGCCCGCAAAGTGGCGGAAGAAGCCGTTGGGCCCGTGGAGGCTGAGATCGTAGGTGCCCGGGTTCGGCAACGTTGGCGTGAGCTCGTGACCGGCGCCGATCGTGTAGCTGTAGGGCGCGCCGGCGACCGTCAGCGACCGGACCTGGATGCCAACGCCGAGCTTGCCGCGGTTCTTGAACGCGAGCTTGAGTCTGCGGGCGCTGGCGTCGAAACCGACCTGCAGCCGGTAGCCGAGCCGGCGCGACGGGCGCACCCCGGGCTCCTGGGTGGGGACGGCGCCGACTGCCGGTGGCGTCGGGTGGAACGGGGGAGGATTCATGCCCGGAGGTGGGTCGGTGCCGGTCGGCTTATAGGCGGCGACGCTGGGTAGCGGCGGGACGTGATCCCTCGCGCTCTCAAAATCGAACGCCGCGGTCAGATCGCCGCAGACCGCCCGTCGCCACGGGGTGATGTTCGGCTCATTGACGCCGAAGCGCGCTTCGATGAAGCGGATCACTGACGTGTGGTCGAACACCTCAGAGCAGACCCACCCGCCCCTGCTCCACGGCGAGACGATCAGCAGCGGCACGCGTACGCCGAGGCCGTAGGGACCGACGACTCCGGGGGAGCCTTTCGGCGTCCCGGCGGTGCCCTCGAACAGCTCGTTGTCGAGCGGCACAGTCGACCTGCCGGCGAGCCCGCCGACGTTCGGGTAGGGCCCGACGACGTGGTCGAAGAAGCCATCGTTCTCATCGAAGTTGATCACCAGGGCGGTCTTTGACCACACCTCGGGGTCCGAGGTCAGGGCATTGAGCACGCCCGCCGTGTACCAGGCGCCCCAGCCGGCAGGCCACGCCGGATGCTCGGTGTACGCCTCCGGCGCGACGATCCACGACACCTTCGGCAGCTTGCCGCTCTTGACGTCGGCCTTGAGGATGTCGAAGAAGCCGCCGCCGTTTTTGACGTCGGTCCCGGTCCGAGCGCGCTGGTAGAGCGGGCTGCCCGGGGCAGCGTTCTGGTACTGGTGGAAGTACAGCAGCGAGTTGTCGCCGTAGTTGCCGATGTAGGCATCGTTCGTAAAGCCCCAGACGCCTGCCGCATCGAGGCCCTCACCGCTGTCCTGGTAGATCTTCCAGCTGACGCCCCCCGCCTGGAGGCGTTCCGGGTAGGTCTGCCAGTCATAGCCGAGCTCGTCGTTGGCGATCACCGGGCCGCCGCCCTTGCCGTCGTTGCCATCCCAGCCGGTCCACATGTAGTAGCGGTTGGGGTCGGTCGGACCGAGCATCGAGCAGAAGTTGGCGTCGCACACCGTGAACGCGTCGGCCAGCGCGTAGTGAAACGGAAGGTCCGAGCGCTTCATGTGTGCCATGCAGGTGGTCGTCTTGGCGGGCAGCCACTGGTCCCAGTTGCCGCCGTTGAACATCTGGTGGGTCCCGTCCCAACTGTGGTCGAGATCCTCGATGAAGGTGAGCGCCAGATTGCCGACGTCGGGTCGGAACGGCGGCACGACGGTCGAGCCCTCGGCCTGGTGCCAGACTGGCTTGCCGTTCGGAAGCATCACGGGGTGCGGATCGCCATAGCCGCGCACGCCGCGCATCACGCCGTAGTAGTGGTCGAAGGACCGGTTCTCCTGCATCAGCACGACGATGTGCTCGACGTCGTGCAGCGAGCGGGTCGCCCGGTTCGCCGGAATCGCGAGCGCGCGCGCGATGCTGTCGGACAGCATCGTCGAGGCGACGGTGCCGCCTGCGAGTTGAAGGAACCGGCGCCGACTGACGTCCCGCATGAGCATCACCAGCCTGGTATTCACGGGCAGCGCACGTGCGCTGCCCTGCTGTGAGCGACCCCGCCATCCTAGGTCGAGGTGGCCGAGAGCGCAAACGCCGCTTCAACGCACTCACAGCGGGCTCACCGCAGAGCCACCAGGGCGCTACGGCGGCGCCAGCAGGTCGTCGGCGCGCCAGGTCCGGCCGCCGTCGGTTGTCACGTCGACGACGCTCCCGTCGCCATTCGTGATCCGCCGCGACACGGAGCGCTACCGAAACAGCTCGACGCGGCCGCGGCCAGCGGCCTTCGCACGGTATACGGCCGCGTCGGCCTCAGCGAGCAGCTCGGCGGCGTCGCCGTGCCCGAGCGCGACCCCGATGCTCGCTGACAACTCATGCTGTGCGTGAGCCGCGGTCGCCGATAGCCGGACTGCCTCCAGCACGCGGGCGCCAACGGCGAGCGCCGCGTGCTCGTCGACGCGCTCGCAGATGACTACGAACTCGTCGCCGCCGAGCCGCGCGACCGTGTCCCCGGGGCGCACCGCGGTCCGCAGGCGGTTGCTC
>DASXDD010000174.1:0-9720 GCA_036490775.1 Solirubrobacteraceae bacterium
GCACGTCAAACGACACGTCCTGCAACGCATGCAGCTCGCGATAGCGGATCCGCCGAAACGGATGCAACACCCGCTCCTTGACCGTATCGACCCGCTGATCAGGAATCCGAAACGACTTACACACACCACGAACCTCAATCAGCTTGGGCTCGCGCGCCAGCCGGTCGCGCCGGTCTAGAGTTGTGCGCGACCCGGTGCCCATCGGCGCCAACGTTATCCAGTGCCGCTCGCCCGGCCGCCGCTGACATCGATGTCGACCTACACAGAGCCCGGCTGGATCGACCGCTTCGCGCAGTTGTGGGAGGAGCTCGGCCCCGAGACCCGCACGGCGATCGTCGAGCTGCTGCCCGCCGGCTGGACGTTCGAGGACAAGCGAGTTCTGGACTTCGGGTGCGGGGCCGGCCGCACGCTGCGTCACTTCGCGGCCGAGGCGCAGACGGCGGAGATCTGGGGCGTCGACATCGACGCGACCAGCATCGAGCTGCTGCGCGAGACCGTCAGTCCGCCGTTCCAGGTGATGAGTTCGGACTACATGCCGCCGCTCGACCTCGACGGTGGCTCGTTTGACCTGATCTGGTCGATCTCGGTATTCACGCACCTGACCGACAACTCGCTGCCGTGGCTGTGCGAGCTGCATCGTCTGCTCAAGCCCGGAGGGCTGCTGATCGCCACCTACATGGGGCGCTGGACGTCGGAGCTGCTCGCCGGAGAGCCGTGGGACGAGGACGCGACCGGGATGAATGTCCTGCGTCACAACCATCCCGCCGCCGATGGCGCCCCGCTGGTGATGATCTCCGACTGGTGGCTACGCGAGCACTGGGGCCGAGCGTTCGAGGTGCTGGCGATCGAGCCCAACATCCACAACCAGAGCTGGGCCGTGCTGCGCAAGCGCGACGTCGACGTGTCGGTCTCCGAGCTCGAGCGACCCGGTGACGACGCTCGCGAGTACGCAGCGATGCGTCACAACCTCGTCCAGATCCAGCGCGAGCTCGAGACGGTGCAGTCGACCGTGCGTGAACAGCTGCGCCAGGAGTACGAGCAGTCGCTGAGCTGGCGGCTGACGCGCCCGCTGCGGCTCGCGCGTCGCGAGCTGCGCGCCTACCGAGACCGACGCCGCGCGACGTAGCGACTGGCGAGCCGGAGCGGCGCGGTCAGCCTCCAGCCGATGCTCGTGGTCATCACCTCGAGCTCGCGCCGGTGGTCGGCCGTGCGTGCGGCGATCTTCATCTGCGTCGAGTGCGCGACCGCTCGCGTCACCGCAGCCTCGGCCTCGGCACGGCGTGCGCGGTGCTGCCAGCTGCCGCCGGCCGACCCCACGCCGGGCATCCGCCCGTCCCACTTCTCGGCGATCGCGATGTGGGCTTGCGACCAGTGCTCGAGATCGGAAGCGAGCTGCAGCGAGTGGTTGTGGATCACCTTGAAGTCCGCGGTCACGACCTTGCGGCCGGTCTCGCGGACCTGCAGACAGAAGTCGAAGTCATAGCCGTGCAGAGCCTGTCCGAGTGACTCATCGAAGCGGACGTTGCGCACGACCCACGGCGACAGGCCAAGCACGAAGCCGTCGACCGAGTCGACTTCGCCGAGGGTCGCGTACGGGGGCCGATCCGCTTCATTCCAGGTCAGCGACGGCACGTCGCCGCCACCGAGCTCGGTGTAGCGGTGGATGAACGACGCCCACGTGACCGATCCCTCCCACCACGCGATCGAGCGAACGCCAATCGAGCCGACGCAGCCGACGACGCCGACGTCCGGGTCGGCGAGTGCCGTGCGCAGCTTGGCGCAGAACTCGGGATCCTCGATCTGCGAGTCCTGGTGCAGCAGTACCAGCGCCTCCAACCCCTCGATCTCGCACGCCTCCTCGAGGATCGCGTTGTAGGTCGCAAAGATCGATCCGGTGGCTGTACGCGGCATCGACTGCGAGTCGCGTTCGGCGGCGAGGGCGATCCCCGGCGCGGCGTACGTGCCGTACGTGTCGGGCGATGTGACTGCCGAGGCGAACACGATCATCGTCGCCCGAGCATGCCACGCGTCTATCATCGCCCGCCCCGTGATCGCCTTTGGCTGCTCAATCGTGACCCCCGACGTGTACCAGCGCTTTGCCCAGCGCGGGATCGAACGGGCCGCCGAGCCCGACTCGGCGATCTATGTGCACGCCGGGACGAGCTCGATCGCGCGCAGCTACAACCTGCTGCTCGACAAGGCCCGGGCCCACGACGATCTCGAGGCACTGGTGATCGTGCACGCCGACGCCGAGCTGCTCGACGACGACTTCTGCGCGCGGGTGCGCCAGGCGCTGAGCGATCCGGAGGTCGCGGTCGTCGGTTGCGTCGGCGCAACGGGCGTGCATGGCATCGCCTGGTGGGACGGCGAGGTGACGTGGAACTCGGCGCCGTACCGGCCTGACGAGGACGAAGACTTCGAGCTCGCGTTCGGCACCTCGAGCCCGGGCGAGCAGGGACCGACGGACGACCAGGGACGGACGGGCGAGGTCGAGACGCTCTACGGCGTCGTGCTCGCGATCTCGCCGTGGGCGGTCGCCAACCTCCGCTTCGACGAATCGATCGGGATCCTGCACGGTTACGACGCCGACATCTGCCGCCAGGCGCGCGCCGCCGGGCGCAAGGTGGTGACCGCCGACCTGCGCGTCGCACATCACCATTCGCCTGACCTCGTCACCGACATCGAGATCTGGGTCGCCGCGCAGATGCGCGCCTGCGAGCTGTGGGACGCGGGTCCCGAGTCCGACGCGGAGTGGAAATCACGGGCGCGCGCCGCCGAGGCCGCCGCCGCCGCCGCGCGGCTGCTCGCGGCCTCCAAGCTGCTGCAGGCCGACGCGTCCTCGCAACGCGACGCGCGTGAGCGCGAGCGCATCGAGCAGACCCCCAGCTGGCGGATCACCGAGCCGCTGCGGCGCGGCAATGCACTCCTGCGCCGGGTGCGCTCGAAGCGCGACCGCGAGTCGGGCTAGTGCTCGATCGCCTTGCGCACCCGTGCCCTGGAGACGGCTTCGACATCGGGCGCGATTCCGACCCGCTGGCGCAGCTTCGACAGCACCTCGACGAGCCTGAATGCTCTCGACCTGGAGAGCTGGTGCAGCAGCGCCTCCTGGCGTGTAACGCGGTCGTTGATCGCGGCGACCTCCATCAGCTGGTTGTGCATCGAGGCGAGGTGAAACGCGCGGTTGGCCTCGACCCGCGCGATCAGCGGGTTGCGGTCAAGCGGCGCCAGCAGCTCCGCCAGCCGTGGGGCGTAACTCGCCTCGGTGTGCCACACGACGCCGAAGCCGAAGAACGAAGGGACGATTGCCAACCGCAGCTGCGGCGCGGCGTCGACGTAGTCCTCGATCGCGGTCAGCACCCCGTTGCGGGCGCCGCCCTCGTGCGCCGCCGGCCACTTGTACGGCAGCCCGCCCGGCCGCGGCTCGGATAGCCCTGGGAACAGTCCGCCACCCTCGACCGTCGGCTGCCTGTACTGATCGGGGATCTGGTCGGGCGCGTAGTAGTCGTCGCGCCTTGCGTGCGGCCAGCCTACGTCGTGAAACAGCAGCAGCGGCGTCTGCTCGGCGGAGTCCGGCCGATCGCCGAGGATCGCGCGGATCTCCTCTGTGACCGTGTAGTAGTTGTGGTCGCCGTCGATCACGTACGCGTCCATCCGCTCGAGCCCGGGAAGCGCTGCGAGGCTCGTGTCGCGCACGAGCGTCAGCTCGGCGCGGTCGGTCGCAAGCGCATCGAGCTCGGGCTGGGGCGACGGATCGATCGCCCAGACCCTCGCGCCGCTCGGCTGCGCCCAGTCGAGCAGGAACCGCGTCAGGTCGCCGGCATACGCGCCGACCTCGACGACCGAGCGAACGCCGGCCGCTTCCAGGCACGCGATCATCACTTCGGCGTTGTTGATCAGCGACGCGCCCCATTGGCCGGGGTCACTCGCGAAGTCGCACGCCGGGTGCAACGTCCACGGCAGCTCGCCGCTCTCCAGCGCCCGCACGATGCCCTCCGCGCTGAGGTTCAGTTGCACCTTGGCCATCGAGCGCGGAGAGTCTAGTGGGTCGCCACGGGATGCTTCGGTCGCGCCTAGACTGGCGCCCCGCAAGCGATGACCGAACCGTCCCAACCAGATGCGCAGACGCTGCGCACCGCCTACCTCGAGCTGCTGAAGCTGAGCCTGTGCGACCTCGCCGGCGCTAGTACGCGCGAGGTCAGGTGGACCGGCGACCGGCGAGTGTTCTCGCGAACGCTGACCGGCGAGGAGCAGATCGCCAACCGCAGGCTCGGCAAGGATTGGCCGCTCGACGGCTTGACGATGGTCGGAATGAGCAGGCTCGACGACCTCCAGGCGTGCGTCGAATCGGTCGTCGCCGACGGCGTCGAGGGTGACCTGATCGAGGCCGGGGCGTGGCGAGGCGGCGCCTCAATCCTGATCCGCGCGACGCTTGACAGCCTCGGCGCGCACGACCGGACGCTGTGGGTGGCCGACTCGTTTCAGGGCTTCGCGCCGCCCGAGGCCGGCGATCCGGAGGCTGACCGCGAGCTCGAGACCCACATGAGCCAGATCGGCTTCCTGGCGCCGTCGGTGGAGACGGTCAAGGGCTACTTCGAACGCTTCGGCGTGGCAGACAACGTCAACTTCGTCCCCGGCTACTTCGAGGAGACGATGGCGGGGCTCAGCGGCCGGCGCTGGTCGCTCGTGCGCCTCGACGCCGACACCTACCGCGCCACGCGGCTGACGCTCGACGCCCTCTACCCGGGACTCGCCAACGGCGGCTACCTGGTGATCGACGACTACTTTCATCCCTACCTGCCTGAGTCGTGCCGCAAGGCCGTCGACGACTTCCGCGCCGAGCATTCGATCGAGGAGCCGGTGGAGCAGATCGACTGGAACGGCGGCCGGTGGCGCAAGCGCACCGAGCCCGAGCCGGTGGGGGAGACCGCCGCGCAGACGCCCGAAGCGCCACGGCGGCCGCCGGCGCGCGACGCCGACGCACCGATTCCGACCGACCGCGAGCTCCAGCTAAAGGACGAGCTCGCGGCACTGCAGGCGCGGGTGGAGGAGCTCGAGGGGCTGCTGCGCCGGCGCCCGGGGTCGCCGATCGCCGGGCTGCTTGCCCGCGCGCGGCGCGGTGCGCGCCGCTAGAGGCTCCTGTGCTACGAGGTCGCCCGAGGCGGGGGTAACGTCCTGTGCTACGAGGTCGCCCGAGGCGGGGGTAACGTCACATGCGACGCCGCCGCCGCGTCCGATGCGACGTTGCCCCCGCTGGGCGGGGGTTACGTGACACGCGGCAGTGAGGACGTACTCGATGCGACGTTGTCCCCGGGCAGGCCTCGCATAGATCAGGCGGACCGGCACGCGGGGCGCGGCGCGCGGCGCGCGGGGCGCGGGGGGCGGAACCATCACCTAATCCCGCCTGCGCAGGGCGACCACCACCTGATGTGGGTCGCCGATCAGCAGCTCGATCGCGAGCAGTTCGAACAGCTCGGTCCAGTGCTCGCGAATGTAGGCCGGGGTAATCACGGTCTCTCCGTAGGTGATCTCGCCGTCTGGCGCCTCTGACCCGAGCGGCTGTCCCTCGTGGGGCGCGAACAGGTACAGGGGCTGCTCGAGCGCCAGCTCGAGGTCCGGTCCGAGCGCCGCCCGCGCCGGGTGCAGCAGTTCGCACAGGCGCAGGTAGTCCGGCGGGCGGATCGTCAGCACCAGGAGGCCATCGGGCTTTAGCGACGCGTGGAGCGCGCGCAGGCTGGCACGGTGCGAGCTTTCGGACAGATGCGTGAACACCGAGAACGCGTAGGCGATGTCGAACCGCTCGTCGAACGGCAGCGACTGCGGGACGTATTCGCAGCGCTCGAGCACCGCCGGCACGCGGTTGGCCGCGCAGAGGTCGAGGATCCCCTGCACCGGATCACAGCCGAACAGGTTGCCGGGCGCCACGTCGCGCGCGAAGAACCGGGTCAGCCGGCCCCACCCGCAACCGAAGTCCAGCACCCGGCTGTCGGCCAGCGCAACGTGCGCATGCCTCGCCTGCAGGCTGCGGAGCTTCTCGTAGAACGCGAGACTCTGCGCGGCGAGCGGCGCGCCGCTGGTCCCGTTCCAGACCGCCTGCAGTTCGGGGTCGGGAACATCTGGAAGCAGCGCCTTGATCGCCGGGAACGCGTCGTACTGCTGGGTGAGCAGCAGCGCCCAGAGGTCGCTGTCGAGCTCTGCGAACAACGAGGGTGATCCGGGCTGCGTCGTCGCCGCGGCAGCCTCGATCCGTTCGAGCTCGGGCCCCCAGAACGTACGCAGCCACGAGTCGTAGCGTTCACCTCCCTGCGGCGCCACCGGGACGCCTCGACGTAGCCTTCGCAGCAACGGCCGCGCTCTCCCTCGGGTCACTGAGTTTCGAGGTTTCCGCGATGATTGCAGGCCGCACGCGACCCGTCGCCCCGCTCGCGTGCTCGACCAAGGTGGAATCCGATCACGACACCATGCTGCTGGTGCGCCTCGACGCACCATTGCCCCGCGAGCTTGCGGTCGGGGACGGAACGGCGCTGTTCGTGTGCGGCACCTGCTTTCACCACGAAGCGAAGATCCGCTCGTTGAGCTTCGAGCTCGACGGTGTCAGCCAGCCGGTGCGCGCACACGGGATGCCGCGGCTCGACCTGTTTCGCTCGCTGCATCCGTCGCTCGATCCGTACGCCACGGCCGACGTCACGGTCGATCCGGCGTCCGCCGAGGACCCGCATCTGAACAGCTACCGCTCGGGGTTCTGGGGGATCGTCGAGGTCGCACCCGGCAACGGCGCCGCGCGCGAGCTGACGCTGAGTGCGCAACTTGAGGACGGCCAGACCGCGACGCGCACGCTTGCGTCGCTGCGTGCCCCGGCGCAGCGCGAGCCGATCGAGCTGAGCAGCGCCGATCGCACCGGCCCGCTGGTCGTGATCTGCATGGCCACCTACCAGGCGCCGATCGATCTGTTCCGTCGCCAGATCGACTCGATCCGATCGCAGACGCACCGCAACTGGACATGCGTGATCTCAGACGACTGCTCGACCCCCGACCGCGTCGAGGCGATGAACGACGTGCTCGCGGGCGATCCGCGGTTCGTGCTCACGCGCTCGCCGCGGCGGCTGGGCTTCTACATGAACTTCGAGCGAGCGCTGTCGCTGGTGCCGCCGCAGGCCGATTTCGTCGCGCTGTCTGACCAGGACGACTACTGGCACGAGGACAAGCTCGAGACGCTGCTCGCCGAGATCGGGGACGCTCAGCTGGTCTACAGCGACGCGCGGGTCGTCGACCGCGACGGCGCGGTGACGTCGGACACCTACTGGGTGACGCGGCGCAACAACCATCGGACGCTGCCGTCGCTGCTCGTCACGAACTCCGTCACCGGCGGCGCGTCGTTGTTTCGCCGCGAGCTGCTCGACCACGCGCTGCCGTTCCCGCCGGCGCAGTTCGCCCACTACCACGATCACTGGATCGCGCTCGTCGCGCTTGCACTCGGCGAGATCGAATTCGTGCCGCGTCCCCTCTACGACTACGTCCAGCACGGCGACGCGACTCTCGGCCACGAGGTCGCCAACCGGATGCCGGCGCTGCGTACCCGCTGGCGCTCACTGGTCAAGGACCCACACGAGCGCGTTGTCCAGTGGCGCCATCACTACTTCATCGACGTCTGCCGGTTGACCGTCTGGGCGACGATCATCCGGCTGCGCTGCGGCAGGCTGATGGCGGCCGGCAAGCGCCGCGAGCTAGACCGGTTCGTCGCCACCGACCGGTCGCTGCCGGCGCTTGCGGGAATGTGGCGGCGAGGCGCCCAGGAGCTGCTGGGCCTGCGCTCGGAGACGCTCGGCGCCGAGTGGATGCTCGCGTACGCGTTCACCTGGCGCCGGCTGCTCAGTGCCAGCCTGCGCGAGCGGCCGGTCAAGCGGCTGCGTCTCGACGCGGTGCCGCCGTCGGAGTTCACCGTGATGCCCAGCGAACGTCGGGTCGAGAGCGAGCAGGTGCGATCGGTCGCCGCGAAGATCTCGCCGCTCGCGGTCGAGGTCACAGATCGCGCGCCGCCGCGGCTGAACCTGCTGATCCCGACGATCGACCTCCAGCATCTGTTCGGCGGCTACATCGGCAAGTTCAATCTCGCCGCGCGGCTCGCCGACCACGGCGAGCGGGTTCGGATCGTCACCGTCGACCCGATCGGCGTGCTGCCGCCCGACTACAAGCAGCGGGTCGAGCGCTACGCCGGCCTCGAGGGGCTGTTCGACAAGGTCGAGCTCGCGTTCGGACGCGAGTCGCAGCCGTTGCAGTGCAATCCAGGTGACGGCTTCGTCGCGACGACGTGGTGGACCGCTCATATCGCGCGCGAGGCTGCCGCAGCGATCGGCCGCGAGCGGTTCGTGTATCTGATCCAGGAGTACGAGCCGTTCACGTTTGCGATGGGCAGCTACGCCGCGCTCGCGCGCGAGTCCTACGACTTCCCGCACTACGCCCTGTTCTCGACCGAGCTGCTTCGCGACTACTTCCGCCGCCATCGGATCGGAGTCTTCGCCGGCGAGGGGTCGGGCGAGCAGGACTCGGCGTCGTTTCAGAACGCGATCGCGGCGGTCTCGGCGCCGACCGTCGAGCAGCTGCGCGCGCGCAACACGCGGCGGCTGCTGCTGTATGCGCGGCCCGAGGCGCACGCGAGCCGCAACATGTTCGAGCTCGCCGTGCTCGCCCTTGAGCGCGCACTGCACGAGGGCGCGTTCCGCGACTGGGAGCTGCGCGGGATCGGCGCGCTCGGCGCCGGCCGGATCTCGCTCGACGGAATCGCGACGCTCGACCTGCTCCCGCGCACCGACGAGACCTCGTACACGACCCTGCTCGCCGAGCACGATGTCGGCCTCGCGCTGATGTACACGCCGCACCCGAGCCTCGTCCCGATCGAGATGGCATCGGCCGGGCTGCTGACCGTCACCAACAGCTTCGAGAACAAGACGCAGGATGCGATCAGCGCGATCTCCTCGAACCTGCTCGCGCCCGAGCCGACGGTCGGCGCGGTGTCACGCGCGCTGCGCGACGCCGCCGAACGCGTCGAGCGCTACGAGGACCGCGTCAACGGCAGCGCGGTCGCGTGGAGTCGCGACTGGCGAGAATCGTTCGGGGACGAGCTGATCTCGCGCCTGACCGGCTGGCTGCGTCGGTAGTGGGTCTCCCCGAGACGGCAGACCAGGAGCAGCTCGGCGAAGCGCCGTCGCCGGCGGTTGCGCCGCCGCCGGGGAACCCGCGGTTCGCGCTGTTTGACTCGCTGCGCGCGATCGCGGTGCTGTTCGTGCTCGTCTTCCACGTGACCAGCATCACCGGCGAGATCAACCGCCGCACGATCGGCGACCTGTTCGCGATCCTCGGCAACGAGGGCCTGATCCTGTTCTTCATGATCTCGGGCTTCCTGCTCTACCGCCCATATGCGCTCGCCCATCGCACTGGCCGGCACGCGCCCGAGCTGGCGCGCTACGCACGGCGGCGCGTACTGCGGATCGTCCCGGCGTACTGGGTGGCGCTGACGCTGTTGGCGCTGTACCCGCGTATCGACGGCGTCTTCACGGGCCAGTGGTGGCGCTACTACCTATTCCTGCCCGGCTACTCCGCCCGCACGGTTTCGAGCGGGATCCCGACGGCGTGGTCGCTGACGGTAGAGGTCAGCTTCTACATCATGCTGCCGCTCTGGGCGGTGCTGATCGCCGCGCTCGCGCGCTCGCGGGCGTCGTGGCTTCG
>DASXDD010000175.1:0-4523 GCA_036490775.1 Solirubrobacteraceae bacterium
AGGATCGCTTCGGCGTGACGCAGCAGCGCGTCGCCGGCGTCGGTGAGACGCACGCCCCGCGTCGTGCGCTCGAGCAGCGGCATCCCGGCACGCCGCTCGAGCGCGGCCATCTGCTGGGAGACGGCCGGCTGGGTATAGGCAAGCGCCTGCGCGGCGGCCGAGAGGGAGCCCAAGCGAGCGACCTCACGGAAGACCTGCAGATGGCGGAGCTCGAACATAAGCAGAGCTTAGATCTGATCCCCATGTTTGTCTATTTGACCTTATATCCGACCAGGCGGATAGTGCAACCATCAGATCCAAGGAGCCCAGAATGATCCTCAACCACGACATCCACGATCAACTGGCCGCAGCCCACAGGCGCGACCTGCTGGAGGCCGCCGATCACAGGGCCACGCAAGCCCAACAGCGTCTCGGCGTACCGTCCTTCCGGTTCGCCTCCCCGCAGCCGAGACCGCGCCCCCGCGCGAGGCTAGACCGATGCTTCCCCTCCTCCACCCCGTCCCGATGAGCACCGCGCGCCCCCGTCTGGTTGGGATCAACCATGTCGCGCTCGACGTCGGCGACCTCGAGGCCGCGATTGAGTTCTATGGCGCGATCTTCGAGCTGCGCGGCGTCGAGCGTGAGCCTGGAATGGCGTTCATCGTCATGGGCGACCAGTTCCTCGCGCTCCGGCAAGGACGCACCCAGTCCCGCGACGAGACGCGACACTTCGGGCTGGTCGTCGACGACAAGCCGGCAGTCCGAGCCGCCCTGGAGCTACGAGGGATCGAGATCTTTCCCGGCCGACGGCTGGACTTCGTTGACCCGTGGGGCAACCGGATCCAGGTAGTCGATTACCGCGACATTCAGTTCACCAAAGCCCCGCATGTGATCCGCGGAATGGGCCTTGAGCACCTGCGCAAGCGACCCGAAGCGATAGGGGAGCTGCGAGCCAAGGGACTTACCCCATGACGCGTCTTTGATATTCGCCGGGTGTGACGCCGAGGCTGCGTTGGAAGTGGCGGTGCAGGTGGCTTTGGTCGGCGAATCCGGTCATCGCGGCGACGGCGACGAGCTCGACGAGCCCGATGTTGAGTTCAGGCCGGTCCCGAAGGTAGTCGCTGGCCCGGCGCAGCGCCCGGTCATCGCGTTGCGTGCGCGTCGATCGCTCTCTCCGCTCGGTCGCGAAGCGCTGGATCAGCGTCCGGAGCTTGCCGGATTGGCTGGCCGCACGGCTGGCAGCCGGCACGAGCCGCGCGTGGCCTGTCTCGCGCTACAGGTCCGCGATGTGCACCTGGGTCCGGACGTGTGTCAACTGAGGGGTCATCGGGCTCCCCGCATGAGTGGTTTGCGATGCCACTCAGGCTCAAGGATGCGACGTCGCTCATCCACCCAGTTGTGGGCGGTGTAGACACCCGGAATTGGGTGCCCGCTTATAGACTGCGCGGACTGGAGCGCTGCACGGGGGGCTGGATGGCTGCTGAGACTGTCGAGCTGGGGACGATCTACCTCGTGGATCTGGTTGGCTCGACGCAGATGGCGACGTCGGTCGGCCCGGTGCGGTGGGATGAGATGCGCGAGCAGTTCTTCGGTCTGCTGCGGCAGGTGATCGACGCGTCCGCCGGCCTCGAGTTCAAGAACACGGGCGATGGGTTGATGGTCGCGTTCGCTTCAGCGTCGGCGGCGGTCGGTTGTGCGGTGCTGACCCAGCAGCTGTTCGAGCGGCGATATCGAGGGGCGGAGCAGCGGTTGCGTGTGCGGATCGGGTTGGGGACGGGCGAGTCGACCCTGAAGGACGGCGATTATTTCGGGATGCCGGCGACCGAAGCCGCCCGATTGTGTGACAGGGCGCCGGCGGATGGGATCCTCGTTTCGCCGGCGACGAGGTTGCTGGCGGGCCGGGTTGACGGCGCGCGGTTTGAGTCGATCGGGGAGTTGGAGCTGAAGGGGATTCCGGAACCGATGGAGGCCTTCGCGGTCGTGTGGGAGCCGCTGGCCGACGAGTCCGGGATCCACCTCGGGGGGTGGCCGGTGCCGGCACCGCTGCGGACGGTGCCGCGGGCAGCGTATGTCGGCCGGGTGCCCGAGCGCGAGGTGCTGGCGCGTTCACGCGCGCAGGCGCGCGGAGGCGCACGACAGGCGGTGCTCCTGTCCGGCGAGCCCGGGATCGGAAAGACCCGGCTCGCTTCGTATGCGGCGCTCGGTGCGAGCGCGGAAGGGTTCGCGGTCTGTTGGGGGGCGTGCTCGGAGGATCTGGCGGCGCCGTATGAGCCTTGGATCGAGGTCTGCTCGCAGCTGGTTGAGCATGCGCCGGCCGACCTGCTCGACGGATATGTTGCGGCGGACGGCAGCGAGATCGGCCGGCTGGCGCGCAATCTCGCTCGCCGGGTGCCGGATGCCCCCGCGCCGCAGTCCACCGATCCGGAGACTGCGCGCTTCCTGCTGTTCAAAGCGGTCGCGGAGCTGCTCCTGTCGGTCGCGCGGTCGCAGCCGTTGTGCGTGGTGCTTGATGATTTTCATTGGGCCGATGGGCAGTCGGTCGCGCTGCTCAAGCACGTGGCCGGCACGGTAAAGCAGGGCGCGCTGCTGGTGATCGTCACGTATCGAGACTCGGATCTGGCCAGGGATCACCCGCTGATCGGCGTGCTCGCGGATCTGCGGCGCAGCGAGGGCGTGGAGCGGATCGGTCTGAGCGGGCTCGGACCGGACGAGGTTGCCGAGCTGGTGGCGGCCGCCGCGGGCCACGAGCTGGATGCCGATGGGCTGGCGCTCGCGGGCGGATTGGCCACCGAGACCGGGGGCAACCCATTCTTCGTCGGCGAGATCCTGCGCAACCTGATCGAGTCCGGCGCGATCACGTTCGATCAGACGGCGCGTCGCTGGAGCGTCGACCGGGCCGCGATGAGCAACCTGCCGGAGAGCGTCCGCGAGGTCGTCGAGCACCGGATCGATCGGCTCGGCGGGCGCGGCCGAGAGGCCCTGACCCTCGCGGCGGTGATCGGGCGCTCGTTCGATGTCGAGTTACTGGCGCAGCTGGTCCGGACGAGCGAGGCGCGCCTGCTCGACGAGCTCGAAGCCGCGGTCCAGGCGTCACTGCTGCGTGAGTCGACCGAGGTCGTCGGACGGTTCGACTTCGCGCACGCGCTGATCAATCACACGCTCTACCAGGGGCTCGGTGGGACTCGCCGTGCGCAGCTGCACCACCAGATCGCCGAGGCCATCGAGCAGGTCTACGGCGCCGATTCCGACGAGCATCTGGGCGAGCTGGCCCTCCACTGGCGCCTGGCTACAGCGTCGGTCGACAGGCCAAGAGCAGCCGGCTACTCGATGCGAGCCGGGCGGCGGGCGCTCGACAGCCTCGCTCCGAGCGACGCGGCAAAGCTGTTCGGGGACGCCCTCGCCATGCTCGGTTCGGATGCGAGCGCTGACCGGTGCGAGGCGCTGATCGGGCTCGGCGAGGCGCAGCGCCAGACGGGCGTGCCGGCCTATCGCGAGACGTTGCTGGAGGCGGCGGGAATCGCAGCGGAGCTGCGGGACCCAGACCTCGCCGCCCGCGCGACGCTTGCCAACACACGCGGTTTCTCGAGCAGCTACGGCGGCGTCGATCTGGGCCGGGTCGCAGCGCTCGAGCGCGCGCTCGAGCTCGACGACCCGCCGCAGCCGGCCCGCCACGCGCGGTTGCTGGCGCTGCTGGCCAAGGAGCTGGCGTTCGAACCGGAGCGCGCCCGGCGCCATGCGCTCGTCGACGAGGCGATCGTGCTCGCCCGCCAGGCGGCCGATCCGCGGACGCTTGCGACCGTGCTCGAAAGCTCCTGCTACGCCACCTGGGCGCCGGACACCCTCGTCACGCGGTCCGAACAGGTCCGCGAGCTGACCGCGCAGGTAGCGCAGGTGCGGGATCTGCACGTCGAGTTCGTCGCCAGGGTCCGGGAGCTGAATACGTCGATGGAGCTGGGCCACTTCGGGCGTGCCGACGCGGCGCTCGAGCGTGCGCAGACGATCGCAGAGCAGACACGGCAGCCAACGCAGAGATGGAACGTGGGCTTCCTCGCTTCCGGCATGACGTGCATGCGCGGCGAGTTGGAGGCCGGCGAGCGGCTGGCCGAGCGGGCGCTCGCACTCGGACGGGAGGCAGGTCAACCCGACACCGCGATGATCTACGGAGCCACGATCGTCGTGAACCGCATCGTGCAGGGCAGAGGCGCGGAGGTCATCGCGCTGATCGAGCGGATGGTGGCCGAGTACCCGGGCGTGCCCTGGGAGGCAGCGCTCGCCTACACGTGCTGTCTGATCGATCGGCGCCCGGAAGGCGCGGAGATCGTCGCGCGCGCCGCCGCGCACCACTTCGAAGGCCTGCGCCATGACCAGAATCGCATGACCGGGCTGGCTCTGTACGCGGACGCGGCCGCCCAGACGGGTTCGGTGCAAGCCGCGGCGACGCTGCACGAGCTCATCAAGCCCTACGCCGACCAGTTCATCTGGAACGGCGGCGTCAGCTTCGGACACGCGCGCACGTACTCCGCGATGCTCGCCGCGACGCTGGG
>DASXDD010000176.1:0-15885 GCA_036490775.1 Solirubrobacteraceae bacterium
CGTCGGCTACGTGGTCGAGGGCTCGCGCACCGTCTACTTCGCCGGCGACACCGACCTGTTCGATGAGATGGCGCAGCTGCGCGGGTCAGTCGACGTGGCGCTGCTGCCGGTCTGGGGTTGGGGCCCGAGCGTCGGCGAGGGGCACCTCGACCCCGAGCGCGCGGCTGCCGCCGCAGCGATGATCGCGCCGGCGGTCGCGATCCCGATCCACTGGGGCACGTTCGCGCTGCCCTGGGTCGCCGTCCGAGGAGTGTCTGACGACGAGCGGTCGCGGCCGGCCCGCGAGTTCGCGGCGCTGGCGGCAGAGCGGGCGCCGGGGGTCGAGGTGCGAGTCCTGGAGGTTGGAGCGGGGATTACGTTCCATGCGATGGGCCCGCGCGCGCCGCATGGAACGAAACCGTCGCCCAGCGGGGGTTAAGTTCCACGCGACCAGGGGGTCAGTCGCCCGTGGAACGTAATCCCCGGTTCGGGTCTCCAAAACGGTCGCGTCTGGTCTCCAAAACGGTCGGTGGCGGGTCGCGGGTCGCGGGCGGACGCGCGGGCGCGGCCGGCCCGGGAAGAACGTTCCCTCGGACGACCACGCAGCGCCGCGCGGAACGAGCTTCCCGCTCGGTGGGAACAACGTTCCCTCGGCCGAGGGGGCAGCGTCGGATGGAACGAAGTTCCCGCACGGTCCGAAGTTCCCGCACGATCCGGGGCTCCAAAACCGCGCTCCAGGCCGCGGCCCCTCCCCGCCCCCGAGACGCGCTAATCCACCCCGCACACGATCGCGAACGTCGCGCTCCACGACTCCCCCGGCGCGACCCAGCGCATCGCCGAGTCCGGGCCACGCAGCGCGTTCGAGGGCGCGGTCATCGGCTCGATGCACACGTACTCCTCGCCGGGCGGGGCGAAGATCTGGGCGATCGGATAGCCGTCGAGGTAGTGGACCGAGATCGAGCGGTCGCCGCCGCGCAGCGAGAAGTGACCGGGCGGCTCGATCTGGTCGAACTCGTCGTCCCAGGTGTGGTCGCCGATCCGCCCCTCGAGCCCCTCAACCGGCTCCTTGACACCCGTCGGGATTCGCCGCGCGTCGAGCACCCAACGGCGACGGACCGGGAACGAGACGCGCCAGTCGGCGCGCGCCACGTCGCGGAGGCACAGGTACGGGTGAAACCCGAACGAGACCGGCACCGGCCCGTCGCCCGTGGCGGTGAGCGTCGTCCGCACGCGCAGCTCGCCGTCGGCAACCCGCACCTCGATCTCCACCAGATGCGCAAACGGGAATGCCTCGAGCAGGTCGGGGCGGTCGAACTCGAGGCGGGCGAGCAGCCGGGCACCGTGCTCGTCGGCCACCAGCTCCGGCGCCGACCAGTGCGAGTCGGCGTTCAGCAGCCCGTGGATCGGCAGTCCGTGATCGTCGAGCAACAGCAGCGGCGAGCTCTTGTCGAGCGCGACGTCGTGGCCGCCGGCGCTGTAGCCGAACTCGTCGAGCCGGTTGGCCCAGGGGTGCAGGAACGGGATCCCCATGAACTTGCGCTCGCGTGCGTAGCCGCCGACACCGGCGCCGCGCCACAGGAGCTCCTCGCCGCGGTGCACGAGCGAGGCGCCGAGCATTCCGGCGCTCGGCACCCAGGTCGCGTGCAGGTCGGCCTCGTCGTCGTGGAGCACGCACGCCGGCAGCTCGTCCTCGATCGCGGCCCCCACGCGATACCGGCTGGACAGGACCGTCACACCACCGGCGTCGGCGGCTCGCGTCCCTCGAGCACGGCGATCACGTTGTCGGCCGCCAGGCGCGCCATCGCGTCGCGCGTCGCCGCAGTCGCGGACCCGATGTGAGGGAGCAGCACCGTGTTGGGGAGCTCGCGCAGCGCCGCGGGGACATCGGGCTCGCCCTCGAAAACGTCGAGCCCGGCCGCCGCGAGCGGGCCGTCGCGCAGCGCTGCGATCAGCGCGTCGGTGTCGACGACCGCCCCGCGGCTGGTGTTGACGAGGATCGCGCCGGGCTTCATCAGGCCCAAAGTGCGAGCGCCGATCAGATGGCGGGCCTCCTCGGTGTACGCGACGTGGACGCTGACGAAGTCCGCGACCGCGAGCAGTTCGTCGAGCTCCAGGCGCTGGGCCTCGAGCTCGGTCTGCACCTCGGCGACGTCGGCGTAGACGATCCGGGCGTCGAATCCGCGCAGCAGCTCGGCGACCGTCTGGCCGATCCGCCCGAAGCCGATCAGGCCGACTGTCGCACCGACGAGGCTACGGCCGAGGAACTCGTCGCGGCCCAGCCCCGGCCAGCGGTCAGCGCGCACGATCGCGTCGCCCTCGGCGACCCGGCGCCCAGCAGCCAGCATCAGCGTCACCGCGAGCTCCGCGGTGGCGGCGCTGAGCACCCCGGGGGTATTGGTTACGCGCAGCCCGCGGCGGCGCGCCGCGTCGAGGTCGACGTTGTCGTAGCCGACCCCGAAGTTTGAGACGACGGCCAGCTCGCTGCCGGCGGCGTCGAGCAGCGCTTCGTCGACCGGGATGCCCGGCCGCGCGACGATCGCGCGCGCGCCCGCGACGCGCTCGAGCACAGTCTCGCGCGGCGCGCCGTCGCCGACGACATCGACGTCATAGCGCTCCCGCAGGGGCGCGAGGCCCGCTTCGCGCAGCGATCCTGCCACGACCACCCGAGGCGCTGTCATCGCCGAGCAACGTACCAGCGCGGCACGCCCGTAATTCATCCGAACCGGGTGATGATCGCTACGGAGCCTGGACTTACCGTCTTGCAGACCCCGACTTGCCGAGGCACCGCTCCCCGGCCGCGACAAGGAGAACAGACATGGCAGTGGCCACGCATCAGCAGCCCGGCGGGCAGGCCGACGCGGGCCGGTTCGACGCGCCGGCCGACGCCCTGGTGGTGTTCGGGATCACCGGAGACCTCGCGAAGGTGATGACCTTCCATTCGCTTTACAGGCTCGAAGCACGGGGGCTGCTCAACTGCCCGATCATCGGAGTGGCGGGCAACGACTGGTCGCTGGATGAGCTGCGTAGCCACGCACGTTCAGCGATCGAGAACACCGGGGAGCGCGTCGATGACGGAGTGTTCGGGCGCTTCGCCGACCGGCTCTCCTACGTACAGGGCGACTTCACCGACCCCGCGACGTTCGCGCAGGTCGCCAGCTCGATCGCGCAGGCGCGCGCCCCGGTGTTCTACCTCGAGATCCCGCCGTTCCTGTTCGCCACGGTGATCAAGGGGCTGTCGGAGGCCGGGCTGACGAAGAACGCCCGAGTGGTCGTCGAGAAGCCGTTCGGACACGACCTCGACTCGGCGCGAGAGCTCGCAGCCGACATCCATCAGTACATCGAGGAGGCGCAGCTCTACCGGATCGACCACTTCCTCGGAAAGATGGGCCTGGACGAGTTCCTGTACCTGCGGTTCGCCAACTCGATCCTCGAGCCGGTCTGGAACCGCAACCACATCGCGAGCGTCGAGATCACGATGGCCGAGAGCTTCGGCGTCGCGGATCGCGGCCACTTCTACGACCCGGTCGGCGCGCTGCGCGACGTCGTCGTCAACCACCTGATGCAGCTGCTCGCCTCCGCGGCGATGGAAGCGCCGGCGGCGTCTGATCCCGCGACGCTGAAGGACGCGAAGTTTGCGGTGTTCCGCTCGATCGCCGACGCAGATCCGAAGCACTACGTGCGCGGCCAGTACGACGGCTACCTGGACGTAGAGGGCGTCGCGCCGGATTCGACGACCGAGACCTACGCGGCGCTTCGGCTGGAGATCGACAACTGGCGCTGGGCCGGCGTGCCGTGGCTGATCCGCACCGGCAAGCTCCTGCCGACCACGCAGACCGAGGTGCGACTCGTGTTCCACCGCCCGCCGCGGCTTGGATTCATCCCGAGCGCCGGGCGCCGGGCGCCCGTCGAGAGCCAGCTCGTGATCAAGCTCGACCCGATGACGGGCATCCGGCTGATCGTCGACGCGCACCGCGCCGACTTTGGCGGCCCGCAGGAGATCACGCTCGACATGGAGTTTGCGGAGGAGGGCGGCGAGGGCCCGACCCCGTACGAGGTCCTGCTCCACGCCGCGATGCAGGGCAACAGCGCACCATTCACGCGCCAGGACAGCGTCGAGGAGACCTGGCGGATCATGCGCCCGCTGATCGAGCGGCCGCCGCCGGTGCACGCGTACGCGCCCGGCACGTGGGGCCCGAAGGAGAGCGAGCAGTTGGTGCGGGGACACCACTGGCATGGCCCGTGGGTGCAAGCGTGAACGTCACCGCAAAGGAGAACCGAGCATGACTACGGCCGCCAAGAAGAAGTCTTCGCGGACTAACCACGGCGACAAGGCAGACGCCCCCGCGGCGCGCCCGGTGCAGAGCGCCGCGGCACCGTCGCCGTTTCCGCCAATCGCCGACTACGCATTCCTGTCGGACTGCCACACCGGCGCGCTGGTCGCGCCAGACGGCTCGGTCGACTGGCTGTGCGTGCCGCGGTTCGACTCCCCCAGCGTGTTCGGCACGCTGCTCGATCGCGAGGCGGGAATGTTCCGCCTGGCCCCGTTCGGGATCAACGTGCCGTCGGGCCGCTATTACGAGCCCGGCACCAACGTGCTGCTGACCACGTGGAAGACGCCCCAGGGATGGGTCGAGGTGCGCGACGCGCTGACGCTTGGTCCGACCACGTGCGAGGACACGATCACGCCGCACACGCGCCCGCCCGCCGACGAGGATGCCGACCACATGCTGGTCCGGACGGTGACCTGTCTGGAGGGGCACGTAGAGATCGAGCTCGTCTGCGAGCCCGCGTTCGACTACGGCCGCACGCCTGCCGAGTGGACGCTCGTCGGCGGCAGCCGACACGTGGCCGATGCGACCGGCGCCGGCCAGACGATCCGGCTGCAGACCGATCTCGAAGTCGGCATCGAGGTATCACGCGTACGTGCGCGCCACACGCTGGCGCCCGGCGAGCACGCATACGTTGCGCTCTCGTGGGCGGCGGACCTCGTCGTCCCGCCCGACTTTGACGACGCGACCCGGCGGCTGGACGCGACGGTCCGCTTCTGGCGCAAGTGGCTGGGACGTGCGGCCCGGTTCCCGGATCATCGCTGGCGCGACGCGATCCAGCGCTCGGCGCTGACGATCAAGGGGCTGACCTACATGCCGACCGGTGCGACGGTCGCCGCGCTGACGACTTCGCTGCCTGAGACGCCCGGCGGCGAGCGCAACTGGGACTACCGCTACACGTGGATGCGCGACACAACCTTCACGCTCCAGGCGCTGCACCTGCTCGGCCTCGATTGGGAGGCCGACGAGTTCATGCAGTTTGTCGCCGACGTCGAACCCAATGCCGACGGCGGCCTGCAGATCATGTACGGGATCGACGGCCGTCGCGACCTCACCGAGTCCTTCCGCGAGGAGCTCTCGGGCTACGCCGGCGCGTATCCCGTCCGGATCGGCAACGGCGCGTTCGACCAGCGACAGAACGACGTCTATGGGGCGGTGCTCGACTCGATCCTCAAGCACACGATGCACAGCCAGCGGCTGCCGCGTCGGCTGTGGCCGATCGTCCAGGCCCAGGCCGAGTGCGCGACGCAGAGGTGGCGCGAGCCCGACCAGGGCATCTGGGAGGCGCGCGGCAAGCCGCAGCACTACGTCTCCTCGAAGCTGATGTCGTGGGTCGCGATGGACCGCGCCGCGAGACTCGCGGCGATTCGCGGCAACCCCGATCTGGAAGAGAGCTGGAGGGCGACCGCCGACGAGATCAAGGCGGACATCCTCGCCCACGGCCTCACCGACAAGGGCGTGCTGCGCCAGCATTACGACGCCGACTCGCTCGACGCCTCGACGCTGTTGGCCGCGATCTTCGGCTTCCTGCCCGGCGACGACGAACGGCTGCACGCGAGCGTGCTGGCGATCGCCAACGACCTGACCGAGAACGGCTACGTGCTTCGCTACCGCACCGACGAGACCGACGACGGGCTAGCGGGGAAGGAGGGGACGTTCCTGATCTGCTCGTTCTGGCTCGTGTCGGCGCTGTCGATCGTCGGCGAGGCTCAGCGCGCGCACGATCTGATGGAGCGGCTTCTGCGCGCGAGCTCGCCGCTGGGGCTGTACGCGGAGGAGTTCGACGCCGACACCGACCGTCACCTCGGCAACTTCCCGCAGGCGTTCTCGCACCTCGCGCTGATCGAGGCGTCCTCGCGGATCATTCTCGCCGAGCAGCTCGCGCTCGAGGGACTCGGGCCGCCGAGCTCAGCCGCTTTGTCGCGCTCGATCCCGACCGCCCCACGGTAGGGAGACCGAGATGGCCCACTACGACGTGATCATCATCGGCAGCGGCGCAGGCGGCGGCACACTGGCTCGGCATCTGGCACCGTCGGGCAAGCAGGTGCTGCTGATCGAGCGCGGCGGCTGGCTGCCGCGCGAGCCGCAGAACGTCTCGGCCGAAGAGGTGTTCGTCAACGGTCGCTACGTGAGCGACGACACCTGGCGCTACGAGAACGGCGAGGTGTTCCACCCTCAGGTGCACTACTACGTCGGTGGCGCCACGAAGCTGTACGGGGCGGCGCTGTACCGGCTGCGCGAGGAGGACTTCGGCGAGCTGCGCCACCACGACGGGATTTCGCCGGCGTGGCCCGTCGGCTACGACGCGTTCGAGCCGTACTACACGCTCGCCGAGCGCTATTACCAGGTGCACGGAGCGCGTGGCGAGGACCCGACAGAGCCGCCCTCGAGCGCGCCGTATCCGTATCCCGCGGTCTCGCACGAGCCGCGTATCCAGAAGCTCTCAGACGACCTCGCGGCGCTCGGGCATCATCCGTTCCACGCGCCGTGTGGGGTGATGCTCGACGAGACAAAGCCGCCGTTCAGTCCCTGCATGCGCTGCGACAACTGCGACGGCTTCCCGTGCATCGTGCACGCCAAGGCCGACGCCGAGGTGCTCGGTGTGCGGCCCGCACTTCAGTACCCGAACGTCACGCTATGGACCGACACGGAGGCGACGCGGCTGACGACCAACGCCGGCGGCACCGAGATCACCGGGGTGCTCGTCGACCACCACGGCACCAGCGAGAGCGTCAGCGCCGACATTGTCGTCGTCGCGTGCGGGGCCGCGAACTCGGCGCGGCTGCTGCTGATGTCGGCGACCGAGCAGAGCCCGGACGGCCTCGCCAACGGCTCGGGCCAGGTCGGGCGCAATTACATGTTCCACAACAGCCAGGCTGTGCTGGCGCTGTCACGCGACGAGAACCCGACGATCTTCCAGAAGACGCTCGGGCTCAACGATTTCTACCTCAGCGGGCCCGACTTCGAGTTCCCGATGGGCAACATCCAGATGGTCGGCAAGTCACAGGCGCCGATGTTCCGCGGCGAGAAGCCCGGCGAGACGGCGCTGGCGCCTTCGTGGACACTGCGCGACGTTGCCCGTCACGCCGTCGACTTCTGGCTGTCGACCGAGGATCTGCCGCGTCCGGAGAATCGCGTGACGGTCGATCGCGACGGGACGATCACGATCGCGTACCAGTCGAGCAACGACGTCCCCAAGCAACGCCTGTACGACCAGCTGAAGTCGATGCTCTCGCACCTCGACATGCATCATCACCACCTGCTCCCCCACCACGCCTATCTGAAGAACGAGATCCCAGTGGCGGGCTGTGCGCATCAGGCCGGCACCTGCCGCTTCGGCAATGACCCCAGCAGCTCCGTGCTCGATGCCAACTGCAAGGCGCACGAGCTCGACAACCTCTACGTCGTCGACACGAGCTTCTTCCCGAGCATCGGCGCCGTCAACCCGGCGCTGACCGCGATGGCCAATGCGCTGCGCGTCGGCGATCACATGCTGACGCGGATGGGATGCTCGACCTCGATCGCCGCCGAGCGCGCGGTGCAGTCGTGAGCGCGACCGACGGCAGGCGCCATGTCGTGATCGTCGGCGGCGGGTTTGCTGGGCTCGGCTGCGCGCAGCGGCTCGCCAAGCACGACCACGTCCGGGTCACGCTGCTGGACCGCAACAACTACCACCAGTTCCAGCCGATGCTCTACCAGGTGGCGACCTCGCAGCTGGCGGCGAGCGACATCGCAACCTCGCTGCGAGAGGTGTTCGCCGACCAGAAGAACATCGACATCAAGCTCGCGACCATCTCGGAGATCGACCTCGAGGCACGGACTGTCACCTCGAGCGACGGACAGCAATGGTCGGGCGACAAGCTTGTGATCGCGGCGGGCTCTCAGCCCAACTTCTTCGGCACGCCCGGGGCGTCGGAGAACTCGTTCCCGCTGTACTCACTCGACGACGCCACCCGGCTGCGGTCGCGGATCTTGGCACTGTTCGAGCAGGCCGATAGTGACCCGCGCTTACTCGAGCGCGGGGCGATGAACTTCGTGATCGTCGGCGGGGGTCCGACCGGAGTCGAGATGGCGGGTGCGCTGGGCGACATGATCAAGGTGACGTTGCCGGCCGAATACCCGGACCTCGACTCGACGGCAGCAAAAGTTCATCTGCTCGATTTCGGTGACGTGCTACTCAAGCCGTTCTCCGACAAGGCGCACGGCTACGCCGCGAAGGTGCTCCACGAGAAAGGGGTCGATGTGCATCTCGGCACCGGCGTCAAGGAGGTCGGCACGGGCCACGCGTTGTTGTCCGACGGCACGACGGTCGCCACCCGCTGTGTGGTCTGGGGCGGCGGCCTCAAGGGCGCAGCCATCGCGTCCGCAGGCGGCCTGACCCCCGGACGCGGGGGCCGCTTCGACGTCGAGCCCGATCTCACGCTCGCCGGTCACCGCGACGTCTACGTGGTCGGAGACATCGCCAACATTCCCGGCGAGGGCGACGCCTCACTCCCGCAGCTGGGATCTGTCGCGCTGCAGAGCGGTACCTGGGCCGCCGAGAACATCCTGGCGGAGTTCGACGGTAAGCCGCCTACCCCGTTTGCCTACAAGGACAAGGGCATCATGGCGATGATCGGCCGCGGCTCCGCGATTGCGGAGGTCGGCAAGAACCACCACGAGATCCACGGCCAGCTCGCGCATATGGCCTGGATCGGAGTCCACGCCACGCTGATGACCGGTGTGCGCTCGAAGCTGGAGGCGTTCATCGATTGGGGATGGGACCGCTTCTCCAATACCGGTGGTCCGCACGTCCTCGATCGCGGCGACGAGGCTCAGATCGACTGGGACGACGACCGAGTGGTCACCGGGTCCGCGCCGTAACGGCACACGCGCTCATCATCCCAAAGGGGTGAGGAACAGCCTGGCCGGCGGCGGTTTGATCTCGGTAACAAGAGCCGCAGGCGAGGAAGGAAGGCAGATGTCCCCGGTCAGCCATCAGACGATCAAGCTCAGCCCCGGTAAGCACTACTCACCCGATGACGGCGCGTGCGTGATGGAGCTCTCCTCGATGCTCGCCGGCGGGCCGTTCACCGACCACCCCGCGTCGGTCTGTCCCGTGATCGGATCGGTCATGCGCGCATACAACGACTTCGTCGACGACGAGGGCCGCCAGGACCTCTACGCGTACGCGGCGAGGGTGGTCGGCAGCCGTGCCGACGCCGAGGTCGAGCAGGCTCGCAGCGAGCGCGCGGCGGAATGGAGCGCCGAGATGCGCCTGTGCAGCCTGCGCCGGTTCCTGCCGCTGTCGATCGCGCGGGCGCTGAGCCGAATGAAGGCGCCGCGGCTGGACTCCGTCGGGACCTATGCGGTGCGCGTGATCCCGAGGCATACGGTCGAGACCCACACGGCGGTGCTCGGGCTCGTCGATGACCTGCTGGCGATCAACGCGCACAACCCGTGCGTACGCGCAGCGCCAACGGTACGTGCCGCCGGCGACGAGCCGCGCGGGGTACCCGCGAACACGGGCTGATACATGCCCGAAGGCCTGTCGGCGTCCGAGGTCGGCAAGGAGATCGCAGAGCACCGAGAGCGCGCCGCTCACGAGGCCAAGCCCGAGAACGGCGGCGTCGACAGCCACGACCGCTGGCTCTCGATCGCCGAGGCCGTGCTGCTGTCACTGGTCGCCGTGCTCGCCGCCTACTCGGGCTACGCGGCGGCGAAGTGGGGCACAGAGTCGTCGCTGAGCCTTGCGAAGGCATCGACGCAACGTGCCAGGGCCAACCGCTTCGACACCGAGGCGATCGTGACGCGGACGCTTGACTCGGTCTCGTTCAACGCCTGGTTCGCCGGCTTCTCGACGGGCAACAAGACCGCGCAGCGGCTCGCCGTCAAGCGCTTTCGGCCCGGCTACCAGCCGGCATTCAATGCTTGGCTGGCGACCGATCCGGTGCACAACCCAAACGCTCCGCCGGGCCCGTCGTACATGCCTCAGTACGTGATCCCGCAGGAGACCGCCGCGAAGGCCGCCGATGCCGCCGCCGACGAGGAGTTCACCAACGGATCCGCGGCCGGGGCAACCGCCGACAAGTACATCCGCGACACCGTGTTCCTGGCGACGGTCCTGTTCCTGGTCGGGATCAGCGGCCACTTCCGGATCCGCGCCGCCCGGTTCGGTTTGATCGGCGTCGGCGCGGCGCTGCTGGTGTTCGCGGTGATCCAGCTGACCGGGCTGCCGGCGCCGCCGTAGCCCCATCACCCCGTTCGGACGATGTGAAAGCCACGGCCTGCTCCTAGGTTCGCGATGGAGTGGATCAAGTGGAAGAGCTCCTTCGCCGCCTGGCACTGAACGACGAGAAATCCGTCGGGATGGTGCTGATGAGCGGATCGAGCCCCGGGGGCGGCATGGCGCTGGTTCCGAAGGTCGATCTGCTCGTCCGGCTCGGTGCGCTGGTCGCAGTCGGCGCGGCGACCGCGTCGTTGCGCCGCACCGTTCAGCTCGCGCTCGCCGCGGGCGCCAGCGAGGCCGAGATCGTCGGTGTGCTCGTCGCGGTGGCGCCGACCGTCGGGCTTGCGCGCGTAGTCGCCACGGCCCCGAAGCTCGCTACCGCGATCGGCTACGACACGGAGACCGACGAGTGAAGGGCAAGCGAGACCTCGACCCGCTCTGCGGCATCAACTGGGAGATGGTCGACGCATGGGCCAGCCTGGTGATGTGGGTCGTCGTCGTGATCCTGATCGCCGTGATCGCCGTGCACATTCCAACCGCGTCGACCGTCTCGCACGCGACCGCGCATTGAACCCGCTTCGATCGACCACCAAGGAGTGACAGATGACCACGCACACCGAGCATCCCGACCTGGCAGGCCCCAACGGCGAGAGCGGCGACGCGCTCGAGAACCGGTTCGGGAACCGCTTCCTGCAAGCCGAAGCGCCGGCTGAGCGCCTCCCGCAAGCCGGGATGCCCGCCCTCGATGCGATGCGCCTGATCGGCGAGGAACTGATGCTCGATGGGATCCCGATGCGCAACCTCGCGACGTTCGTCACGACCTGGATGGAGCCCGAGGCACAGCGAATCATCGCCGAGAACTTGCACCGCAACTTCATCGACCACGCCGAGTATCCGAAGACGGCGGAGATCGAGCAACGCTGTATCCGGATGCTCGCGCACCTGTTCCATGCTCCGGGGGACACGACCGGCGCCCGGACACAGGGATCGTCTGAGGCGATCATGCTCGGGGCGCTGTCGCTGAAGTGGAAGTGGCGCCAGCGCCAAGAGGCCGCCGGGAAGCCGACCGACAAGCCCAACCTCGTGTTCGGCGGCGACGTCCACGTGGTCTGGGAGAAGTTCTGTCGCTACTTCGACGTCGAGCCGCGGATCGTGCCGCTGCGCAAGGACAAGTACACGATCGGCCCGGAGGACGTCGAGCCCCACGTCGACGAGAACACGATCGGCGTCGCGGCGGTGCTGGGCACGACCTTCACCGGGCACACGGACGACATTCCGGGAATCAACCAGCTGCTGGTCGACCTCAAGCACGATCGCGGACTTGACATTCCGCTCCACGTCGACGGAGCCAGCGGAGGGTTCGTGTGGCCGTTTTTGTACCCGGATTCGGAGTGGGACTTCCGGCTCGAGCAGGTCCGGTCGATCAACGTCTCGGGCCACAAGTACGGCCTTGTCTATCCGGGAATCGGATGGCTGATATTCCGGACGCCCGATGACCTCGCGGAGGACCTCGTGTTCTACGAGAACTACCTCGGCAAGCGCGATGCGACGTTCACGTTGAACTTCTCGACAGGGTCGTCGATGGTGCTCGCGCAGTACTACAACTTCGTGCGCTACGGCTTCGACGGTTACAGCTACATCATGCACACGATGCAGGCGAACGCACAGGCGCTTGCTGCCGAGGTCGCGGCCAGCCAGACGTTCGCGATGGTTGGCGAGGAAGGCGCCGAGCAGCTTCCGCTGATCGCCTTCCAGCTGGCCGAGAAGCATGACTACGACGAGTTCGACATCGTCGCTCAGCTTGCATCCGAGCGGGGTTGGATGGTGCCCGCCTACACGATGCCGCCCAACGCCGAGCACGTGAAGATCATGCGCGTGCTCGTCAAGGAGACGCTCGGGCGCTCGATGACCACCGCGCTCGCCCAGGACATCGCGGAGGCATGCGAGACGCTGGAAGAGCGTGGTCGCTTGCATCCAAGCCAACGCAAGCGCGTGCACTCCAACCCCGGGTTCTGATCTCGGCCGCACCCGGTAGGGTGGCCGGCTGCGTGAAGATCGTCTACACCCTCACCGACGAGGCCCCGGCGCTCGCAACGGCATCGCTGCTGCCGATCCTGCGGGCGTTCGCGGTCGCGGCCGGCGTCGAGGTCGAGGTCCGCGACATCTCGCTCGCGGGCCGGATCCTCGCGCAGTTCCCCGATCGCCTCGATGAGGACCAGCGCGTCGCCGACGCGCTCTCCGAGCTCGGTGAGCTCGCCGAGGAGCCCGAGGCGAACATCATCAAGCTGCCGAACATCAGCGCGTCGGTTCCGCAGCTCAAGGCGGCGATCGACGAGCTCCAAGGGCAGGGGTTCGCGATTCCGGATTACCCCGAGAACCCGCGCGACGACGAGCAGCGCGATGCGCGGTCGCGCTACGACAAGGTCAAGGGGAGCGCCGTCAACCCGGTCCTGCGCCAGGGCAACTCCGATCGGCGCGCGCCCGCGTCGGTCAAGGATTACGCGCGCGAGCACCCACACTCGATGGGCGCTTGGTCGGCGGACTCGCGCTCGCACGTGTCGACGATGAGCGACGGCGACTTTCGCTCGACGGAGCTGTCGGTCACCGTCGCCGACGACGGGGTCGTGCGCATCGAGCAGGTCGCCGCCGATGGGACCGTCACCGTGCTCAAGGAGAGGACCCCGGTGCTCGCGGGCGAAGTGCTCGACGGGGCGGTCATGCGCCGCGCAGCGTTGCAGGAGTTCCTCGCCGCGCAGCTGGCGGACGCCAAGGAGCGCGGGGTCCTGTTCTCCGTCCACCTGAAGGCGACGATGATGCGAGTCTCTGACCCGATCATCTTTGGGCACGCGGTGCAGGTCTACTTCGCTCGGGTGTTCGAGGAGCACGGCCAGGCGCTGAGGTCGGCGGGCGTGGACCCCAACGACGGACTCGGGGCGCTGCTCAAGGCGATCCAGGCGCTGCCGGCGCAGCAACGCGAGGCGATCGAGGCGTCGATCGAGGCTGCCTACAGCGATGGGCCACGGCTGGCGATGGTGGACTCAGACCGCGGAATCACGAGCCTGCACGTGCCCAGCGACGTGATCATCGACGCGTCGATGCCCGCCGCGATCCGCGCCTCCGGCCAGATGTGGAACGCGGACGGCGACCTTCAGGATGCGAAGTTCGCGATCCCCGACCACTCGTATTCGGAGCTGTACCGCGAGGCGGTCAACCACTGCCGCGAGCACGGGGCGTTTGACCCGGTGACGATGGGAAGCACGCCGAACATCGGCCTGATGGCGCAGGCCGCCGAGGAGTACGGCTCTCACGACAAGACGTTTGAGATCGCCGCACAGGGCACCGTGCGGGTCGTCGACGAGGCCGGCGCCACGCTGATCGAGCACCAGGTCGAGACCGGCGACATCTGGCGGATGTGCCAGACGAAGGACGCCCCGATCCAGGACTGGGTGCGGCTCGCCGTGTCTCGCGCGCGCGAGAGCGGATCGCCGGCTGTGTTCTGGCTCGACGAGACCCGCGCGCACGACGCGCAGCTGCTGCACAAGGTGCGCCCGGCGCTCGACGAGCTCGACACCGACGGACTCGAGATCGAGATCCTCGATGTCGCGCGGGCCTCGAGGTTCACGCTCGAGCGGGCCCGCGCCGGCAAGGACACGATCTCGGTCACCGGCAACGTGCTGCGCGACTATCTGACCGACCTGTTCCCGATCCTCGAGCTCGGGACGAGCGCGAAGATGCTGTCGATCGTGCCGCTCGTGGCGGGTGGCGGCCTGTTCGAGACCGGGGCCGGCGGGTCGGCGCCAAAGCACGTGCAGCAGTTCCTCGAGGAGAACCACCTGCGCTGGGACTCGCTGGGCGAGTTCCTCGCGCTCGGCCCGTCGCTCGAGCTGCTCGGCTCAAAGACCGACAACCCGCGCGGAAAGCTGCTCGCCGACACGCTCGATCGCGCGACCGGCCGCGTGCTCGCGGAGAACCGGTCTCCGTCGCGCCGCGTCGGCGAGCTCGACAACCGCGGCAGCCACTTCTACCTCGCGCTCTACTGGGCCCAGGAGCTCGCGGGCCAGAGCGACGACCCCGAGCTAGCCGACCGCTTCAAGCCACTCGCCGAGTCGCTCGCCGACAACGAGGCAACGATCGTCGAGGAGCTCAACGCGGTTCAGGGCTCGCCCCTCGAGATCGGCGGCTACTACCGCCCCGACTACGACAAGGTTGAGGCGGCGATGCGCCCCAGTGAGACGCTAAACGAGGCGCTGGCTGCGTTCACCCGCTGAGCTCAGTGGGTAGCACCACCTGTGCCCATGTCGGTGTCGAAGCTGAAAGTCGCGGTCGCGGCGGTCCTCACGCTCCTGGTGGGCGCATCCTCGGCGGCCACGGCGAAGCCGTTTGCCGTGAAGGTCACCGGCCCGGCAGACGCGCCACGGATGACGTTCGACAAGCAGATGAAGGTCGTCTCGATCTGCCTACCCGTCACCAACCCCCAGGGCGGCCAAAGCGTGTTGTACGGGCAGCGTTTCAGCGACCGGGTGGTGACCGCCTCGACGCCGGCGATTGTGCTCGTACACGGGATTGGCTCGTCGACCGAGAACTGGGACTTCTCTCCGACCTGGTCTGTCGCCAGAGCACTCGCGAGCGCCGGTTACGTGGTGTTCAGCTACGACCGGCTCGGATACGCGAGGAGCAGCTACACCGATCATCCCGGGGGCGGCTACACGCTCACCACCCAGGCACATCGTTCGATGCTCCACGAGATCGTTGGCGACGTGAAGACCGGCGGTTACCGGATCGCGCCGGCCGCCAGTTGCGCCGGGACGACGACCCCAGGCAACACGAAGAGCGGCAAGGTCGTGATCATCGGTCACAGCGCCGGAGGCTGGATCGTCGCCGGCTATCCGGGCGAGTACCACGACGTCGCGGCGATGATCCAGGCCGACATCTCGGGATCGGCCGGCGGGTCGGCCGCGAGCCCGCTCGGCGGATCGTCGTCGGGCGGCGGCTTCACGCCCGACCCCAGCCACCCTGACTACTTCCAGTTCTTCCAGACAACGCAGAACTGCCTGGACTTCAACACCTACGCGCCCGGGGCAGTCGCGTACGTATCGAAGATTGCCTGCACGCCGCCGTTCCTCGACTCGCCCTACGGCGAGATCGCCGACCTTGGCGCCAAGTACGCGGAGAACGACGCCTACATCGCGATGATCGGGCCTTCGATCCCCGTGCTGCTGACCTCGGGCGATCAGGACACGACCGACCCGCCGTCGTCAGCCGACGCCGACTTCGCGTACTACAAGGCCCATTGCGGATGCGACGTCACCCAGGTGATCCTGCCCGACACCGCGCACCTGTTCATGGTCCACAGGTCGCTCGCGAGCTGGG
>DASXDD010000177.1:0-6685 GCA_036490775.1 Solirubrobacteraceae bacterium
CAGCACGTCGGCGATCGTCTTGCCCTTGAAGCGGACCTCGAGCGTCTCGCGGTTGTAGCGCTTGCCGTGGCACTGCTCGCACGGCACGTAGACGTCGGGCAGGAAGTGCATCTCGATCTTGATCTGACCGTCGCCGCGGCACACCTCGCAGCGGCCGCCCTTGACGTTGAACGAGAACCGCCCCGGCTTGTACCCGCGAGCCCGGGCCTCCTGGGTCTTGGAGAACAGCTCACGGATCTGGTCAAACAGGCCGATGTACGTGGCCGGGTTCGATCGCGGCGTGCGCCCGATCGGCGACTGATCGACCGAGATGATCTTGTCCAGTTGGTCGACCCCGGTGATCTTCTTGTGCGTCCCCGCGCGTTGGCGGCTGCGGTGCAGGTGGTTGGAGACCGCCTTGAGCAGCACCTCGTTGACGAGCGTCGACTTCCCCGAGCCCGACACGCCGGTCACGCTGCACAGCACCCCCAGCGGGAACTCGACGTCGATGCTCTGCAGGTTGTTCTCCGCGGCGCCCTTGACGCCGACGTAGCCCGACGGCCTGCGCCGGCGGGTGGGCACCTCGATGCGGCGAGTGCCGGCCAGGAACTGACCGGTGAGCGAATCGGCGACCCGGCCGACCTCCTCGGCGGTCCCTTCGGCCACAACGTGACCGCCGTGCTCGCCGGCGGCGGGGCCCATGTCGACGATGTGGTCGGCGGCGCGCATGGTGCCCTCGTCGTGCTCGACGACGAGCACCGTGTTGCCGAGGTTGCGCAGCCGCTCGAGAGTGGCGATGAGCTTGTCGTTGTCGCGCTGGTGCAGGCCGATCGACGGCTCGTCGAGGATGTAGAGCACCCCGACCAGCGATGACCCGATCTGGGTGGCCAGCCGGATGCGCTGCGCCTCGCCGCCCGACAGCGTGGCCGAGGCCCGGTTCATGGAGAGGTAGCCGATCCCCACGTTCTCCAGGAACTGCAGGCGCTCCTCGATCTCGCGCAGGACGAGGCGGGCGATCCGGCGGTCGTGCTCAGAGAACTCCTGGGCCTTGATCCAGTCCAGCGCCCGCCGGGCGGGCAGGGCGGTGAACTCATGGATCGCCGTTCCCCCGACGAGCACCGCTCGCGACTCGGGCCGCAGCCGCGCGCCCTTGCAGTCCGGGCAGGGCCGCAGGGTCATGTACTCCTCGATCTTCTCGCGCGAGTAGTCCGAGTCGGTCTCGCGATAACGGCGCTCCAGGCTCGGGACGATGCCCTCGAACTGGGTCGCGTAGGAACGCCGGCGTCCGAAGCGGTTGCGATAGGAGACCTGGATGTGCTCGCCGTTGGTGCCGTAGAGGAAGAACTCCTGCGAGTCGGGCGGCAGGTCCTCCCACGGCGTGTCGAGATCGACGTCGAAGCGCTCCGCGATCGCCTGGGTGAGCTGGTCGTAGTAGGAGGAGGCGCTGACCGCCCAGGGGGCGATCGCGCCCTCCCCGATCGAGAGCGACGGGTCGGGCACCACCAGGTCGGGGTCGATCTCCATCTGGGACCCGAGGCCCGTGCAACGCGGGCAGGCGCCGTGGGGCGCGTTGAAGGAGAAGATCCGGGGCTCGAGCTCGACGAGGCTGGGACCGTGCACGGGGCAGGAGAACTTCTCCGAGAAGGTGAGGATCTTGGCGTCTTCGTCGACCAACTCGATCTCGACCAGCCCGTCGGCCAGCGTCACCGCCGTCTCGACCGAGTCCGCCAGTCGCTTGCGGAGGTCCGTCTTCATCACCAAGCGGTCGACGACGACCGCGATGTCGTGCTTGTACTTCTTGTCGAGCACGATCTCCTCGTCGAGGCGGCGCAGCTCGCCGTTGACCTTGACCCGGCCGAAGCCCTCGGCCCGCAGCTCCTCGAACTGCTTGCCGTACTCGCCCTTGCGTCCGCGCACGATCGGCGCCAGGACCATGAAGCGGGTCCCCTCGGGCAGCTCCAACACCTGATCGATGATCTGCTCAGCGGACTGGCCGGTGATGGGGCGGCCGCACACGTGGCAGTGGGGATGGCCGATGCGCGCCCACAACAGGCGCAGGTAGTCGTAGATCTCCGTGACGGTGCCGACCGTCGACCGCGGGTTGCGCGACGTCGTCTTCTGGTCGATCGAGATCGCCGGGGACAGCCCCTCGATCGAATCGACGTCGGGCTTGTCCATCTGCCCCAGGAACTGCCGGGCGTACGCCGACAGCGATTCCACGTAGCGCCGCTGGCCCTCGGCGTAGATGGTGTCGAACGCCAGCGACGACTTTCCGGAGCCCGAAAGCCCCGTGATGACGGTTAGCGAGTCCCGCGGGATCGCGACCGTAACGTCCTTGAGATTGTGCTCTCGCGCACCTGAGACGACAAGTTTGTCCATCACATCTGAGTCTAATCGACCGAACAGACGTTCCCATGGCAAATTGAGCCCGTCGAGGCCGATCTGGCTTACAGTTGACGCTATGAGCGAGGAAGAAATCTCGCCCGGCCCCCCTGGGAGGCGGTCTCGCGGCGTGCGGGCGTCCGACGAGGACCGCGAGCAGCTCATCGCCGAGCTCACCGAGCACTCGGTGGCCGGCCGTCTCGACACCGACGAGCTCGAGCGTCGCGTGAGCGCGGCCTATGAGGCCGCCACCACCGGCGAGCTCGACGCCCTGCGCAGCGATCTGCCCCTCCCCAGCAAGCAGGTCGCGCTCCAGCACGCGCAACGGCGCCGACAGCTGACGCGGCGGATGATCCAGGAGAGCGGCGGCTCGCTGGGCGCCTTCGTGGTCTGCGTGGTGATCTGGGCGGCGTCAGGCGGCGATGGGCAGTTCTGGCCGGTGTGGGTGCTCGTGGTGTTCCTGCTCAGCGTCGTGCGCAACGGCTGGGCGCTGTACGGGCCCGCCCCCGACCTCGACGCCGTCGAGGCACAGCTCGACGCACGACGCACGCAGCGCGTGGCCCGCGACGCGCGGCGCGGCGGCCGCCGACGGCGCTAGGCCGCCCGCGGAGCTCAGCTCTCGATGCTGGCGTAGACCTCGTCCAACAACCCCTCGACATCGGCGAGGTGGAAGTTGTCGGTCAGGTAGCGAGCCGTATCCTCGCGCGAGGTGCGGTTGAGCGCCATGTTGAGGGCGATGAGCCTCGCCCCCTCCACGTCGCCCCCGTGCTGCTGGGCGGGCTGGGCCTGTTCAACGCCGTTGCTGTGACCGCTGTCGCCCGCCACGGCGTGCAACTCGGCGGCCTCGGGCTGCGGCGTCGCCTCCGCGCCCTCGGACGCCGGCGTCGCCTCGACGACCGGCTCCTCGGCGGGGGGCGCGAAGCCCTCAGCGAACTGCGGCTCCGCCAGCTCGTCGGACCCGGAGCCCGGTGAGGCATCCTCGTGGACGGACGCGGGCTCGTGCAGGCCGGTCACAGACGCAGAGTCGGTGCCGGGCAGGGGCTCGTCGGGGACGAATGCGGGACGCGGCGCGATCGCGCTCGAGACGTCGGTCAGGCCGTTCTCGAGCTGCTGGAGGTCCGCGGTGAGGCGACCGGAGCCGGTGCGCACCGATTCGATCATCGCGTGCATCTCCTGCTCCATCGCGTTGAGGCGCTCCAGCATCGCGCTGGTCGAGGCCGAGACCTTGTCCAGGTACTCGCGGGCCTCGCGGTGCGCGTTCTCGCGTGTCGTGTTGGCCTCGCTGGTGGCCTCCTCGCGGAGCTCTCGCGCATCGTCCTCGGCGGAGTGCTGGATCTCAGAGGCGGAGTGCTCGGCGGCCTCGACGATCGTGCGCACGCGATCCGATGCCGACGACGCGACGGTGTCGGTGCGGCGGCGGGCCTCGTCCTTGAACGCGGCAATCTCGTCGGCCAGACCGGACAGGTGGGCGTCGACGGCCTCGGGGTCGTAACCCCGCGCCCCGAGCGGGAAGTCCTTCTTCTCGATGTTGTGCCTGTCCAGAGCCACGCCTGTACCTCCGAGGGATCACGAACGATGAAGGAGCACCGCGAGCGTAGCGAACCATCGCCGCACGCACGGGCTCTGCAACAGTTAAAGCTCAGGAAACCAGAGTATTCCTACCGGCTCCTGTCCCACCCTCCTCGGTATCTCGTCGGGACCCGAGGGAATGGGTACAAGTCACCCTGTAGCTACGGCCTGATCTAACTGGCGCTTGAGGTCTCTGATCTCGTCGCGCAGCTTCGCTGCATATTCGAAGCGCAGATCCTCTGCAGCGGCGAGCATCTCTTCCTCCAGCTCGACGATTGCACGCTCGATTTCAGCCGGGGGCATCGAACCAGCCCCCGCGCGCTGGCGGCGCCGGCGCGACTTGGGCACCTTGGAGTCGGACATGAGGAACTCGGCGATGTCGGAGATGCCCTTGACGATCGTCTCCGGAGTGATCCCGTGCTCAACGTTGTAGGCCCGTTGGATCGTCCGCCGGCGGTCGGTCTCGTCCAGCGCCGTGCGCATCGCGGCGGTCTCCTTGTCGGCGTACATGACCACCTTGCCGTCGACGTTGCGGGCGGCGCGGCCGATCGTCTGGATGAGCGAGGTCGCGCCGCGCAGGAAGCCCTCCTTGTCGGCATCGAGGATCGCCACCAGCGAGACCTCGGGAAGGTCCAGCCCCTCTCGCAGGAGGTTGACGCCCACCAGCACGTCGTACTCGCCCAGGCGCAGCTCCCGGATGATCTGGATCCGCTCCAGCGTGTCGATCTCCGAGTGCAGGTAGCGGACCTTGAACCCCATCTCCAGCAGGTAGTCGGTGAGGTCCTCGGACATCTTCTTGGTCAGGGTGGTCACCAACGTGCGCTCGTCGCGGTCCACGCGGACGCGGATCTCGTTCATGAGGTCGTCAATCTGGTTGCGGGTCTCGCGCACCTGGACCTCGGGGTCGACGATCCCCGTCGGCCGCACGATCTGCTCCACGACCCGCGGCGAGTGCGACCGTTCGTACTCGCCGGGGGTGGCGGACACGAAGACCAGCTGGGGCGTGATCGAGAGGAACTCCGCGAAGGTCTGGGGGCGGTTGTCCAGCGCACTGGGCAGGCGGAAGCCGTAGTCGACCAGCGTCTGCTTACGCGAGCGGTCACCCTCGTGCATGCCACCGATCTGAGGCACCGTCTGGTGGGACTCGTCGATGAAGCACACGAAGTCGTTGGGGAAGTAGTCCAGCAGGCAGTAGGGCCGGTCACCCGCGTTGCGACCGTCGAGGATGCGCGAATAGTTCTCGATGCCCGAGCAGAAGCCCAGCTCGCGCAGCATCTCCATGTCGTACTGCGTGCGCTGGCGCAGGCGGTGGGATTCGAGCAGCTTGCCCTGCTGTTCGAGCTCGGCGCAACGCGCGTTGAGCTCGCGGCCGATCTCAGCCACCGCGTCGTCGATCATCCCCTCGCGCACGTTGTAGTGCGACGCGGGCCAGATGGCCACGTGCTCCAGATCGTCCTCGATGAGCTCACCGGTGACCGGGTCGAAGTGCTGGAGATGCTCGACCTCGTCGCCGAACAGCACGATCCGGTAGGCGGTCTCCGCGTAGGCCGGGAAGACCTCGAGCGTCTCGCCGCGCACCCGGAACGTCCCGCGCGAAAGCGCCGTGTCGTTGCGGTTGTACTGGATCGAGACGAGCTTGCGCAGCAGCTTCTCGCGGTCGATCATCTCGCCCTTGTTGAGCGTCTGCAGGTTCATCTCGTAGGTCTGCGGTGAGCCCAGGCCGAAGATGCACGACACGCTGGCCACGATGACCACGTCGCGCCTGGCGAACAGGCCGGCGGTGGCGGCGTGACGCAGCCGGTCGATCTCCTGGTTGATGGCCGAGTCCTTCTCGATGTAGAGGTCCTTGGAGGGGACGTAGGCCTCGGGCTGGTAATAGTCGTAGTAGGAGACGAAGTACTCGACCGAGTTCGTGGGGAAGTAGGTACGGAACTCGTTGCACAGCTGGGCGGCCAGCGTCTTGTTGTGGGCGATGATCAGCGAAGGGCGCTGGACGGCCGCGATGGTCGCGGCCATCGTCATCGTCTTGCCGGTCCCGGTGGCCCCCAGCAGCGTCTGGAAGCGCTCCCCGCCCTCGATGCCCTGCGCCAGCGACTCGACCGCCGCGGGCTGGTCGGCGGTTGGAGAGAAGGCGCTATCGAGCTCGAACTTGGGCATAGGAGACCTCTATGAATCTAGCGGCCGCGCAGGACCGTCCGGCCGTCTCCGCGGCCAAGAGTTGACCGCATTTGCCGATCCTGGTTGGTGGGGGCACCGGCGATGGGCAACTGCGGCTAAGGAAGGCAACGCGGGCTGCCGCGGCAGGCTTCGGGATCGGGGTCTTGGGAGATTTTCCTTGGCGCCCAGGGAAAATCTCCCAGACCCCCTCGACCAACGGGAACCCCGGAGCCCCGCCCTCGTTGCCCGCAGTTGACGTTCGCCGAGGCCCCGGCAAACGCCCGATCGCCGTCAGCTGTATCCCAGCGCGGAGGCGTAGGTCTTGCGGTACTCGCCGCGCGCGCTGAGCACCCGCTGCACGTAGGCGCGGGTCTCGGGGAAGGGGATGTCGCCGACGCGGAAGCGCAGCCCGTCGGCGTGCACCGAGCGGACCCAGCCGTCGACGTTGGTCTCGCCCCCGTTGTAGGCCGCCAGCGCCAGCACGGTGTTGCCGTGGTACTCGTTGAGCAGGTAGCGCAGGTAGTAGCTGCCGTAGGCGATGTTGACGTCCGGCGTCGAGAGGTCGCCGGTCGTGAACGTGGTGGCGCCCGAGCGCTTG
>DASXDD010000178.1:0-23076 GCA_036490775.1 Solirubrobacteraceae bacterium
CTACTTGATGCTGTTATAGATCGAGAACAGCGGCAGGTACATCGAAATGACGATGACGCCGACGATTCCGCCGACGAAGATGATCATCACTGGTTCCATGATCGAGGTGAGCGCCTTGACGGCGGCCTCGACCTCGCTGTCGTAGAAGTCGGCGATCTTGGCGAGCATCGTGTCGAGCGCGCCGGTCTCCTCGCCGACGCCGACCATCTGCGCGACCATCGGAGGGAACGCTGAGCAAGCCCGCAGCGGCGCCGAGATCGTGCCGCCGCCCTTGACCGAGGTGATCACGTCGCCCATCGACTTCTCGATCACCGCATTCCCGGCGGTCTTGCCGGTGATTTCGATTGCGTGCATGATCGGGACGCCGGCGGAGGTGAGTGCCGACAATGTCCGCGACCAGCGCGCGATTGCCACCTTCTGCACGACCTCTCCGATCTTCATCGGGATGCGGAGCTTGAAGGCGTCCCAATGGTCCCTCCCCCACTGGGAGCGCTTGACGTATGTGAAGCCACCGGCAAATGCCCCGACGACAACGATCAGGATGTACCACTGGTGAGTGACGATGTGAGAGAAGTTCACCATGAACTGGGTGAGCGCCGGCAGCTTGCCCGGGAACTGCTTGAACACGCCGACGAACACCGGGATCAGGAAGGCGACCAGCGCCATCAGCACCGTCACCGCGAACGTGATCACGATCGCCGGGTACATCATCGCCGCCCGCACCTGACGGCGGAGCGCGGCGTCCTTCTCAAGCTGGTCGGCCACACGGAGCAGGCACTCTTCGAGCACACCACCGGTCTCGCCGGCCCGCACCATCGCGGTGTAGAGCGGGCCGAAGACCTTGGGATGCCGCGCCATCGCGTCGGACAGGAGCAGGCCGGCTTCGACGTCGTGGCGTACCGCCCCGATCGTCTCGCGGAGCAGCTTCGATCCGGTCTGCGTCTCGAGCACGTGCAGCGCCCGCATGATCGTCATGCCGGAGGTGACCATCGTCGCCAGCTGGCGTGAGGCGACCGCGAGGTCCTTCGCGTTGACCCGCGCGAACAAGTCGAGGTTGATCTCCTTCGAGCGGTACTTGTGGGCGATGTCGACGACGACCAGCCCGCGCTCCTTCAGCTGCTCGGCGACCGCCTGCTTGGAGTCGGCCTCGACCTCGCCCTTGGCCTGAACGCCGGCGAGGTCCATCGCCTTGAAGACATACGTGGCCATGGCTATGCGGCCGCCTGATAACCGCCGCCGCCAGTACCGACGCCGGTGAGCAGACGGCGGAGCTCCTCGGGGGCGTGGGCACGCGACTCGGCGAGCTGGCGGTTGATCTTGCCGGTGCGGACGAGCTGAGCCAGGGAGGAGTCCATGGTCTGCATGCCGTGGGACGCGCCCGTCTGGAGCACGGAATAGATCTGGTGGGTCTTGGCCTCGCGGATCAGGTTGCGAACCGCCGGGGTCGGAACCAGCACCTCGGCCGCGACACAGCGGCCGGCGCCGTCAGCGGTCGGCAGGAGCGTCTGGGTCATGATCCCCTGAAGCGCGACCGACAGCTGCGCGCGGACCTGGCCCTGCTGCTCGGGCGGGAACACGTCGATGATGCGGTCGATCGTCTGCGGCGTGTCCTGGGTGTGGAGCGTGGCGAACACGAGGTGGCCGGTCTCGGCCGCGGTCAGCGCGGTTCCGATCGTCTCGAGGTCGCGCATTTCGCCGACGAGGATCACGTCGGGGTCCTGGCGGAGCGCCGCCTTGAGCGCCTCGCCGAAGCTGGTCGCATCAGAGCCGAGCTCGCGCTGGTTGACGAGGCACTTCTTGTGCTGGTGCAGGAACTCGATCGGATCCTCGACTGTCATGATGTGCTCTTCGCGGTTGGCGTTGATCACGTCGATTAGCGACGCCAGCGTCGTCGACTTGCCCGAGCCGGTCGGCCCGGTGACCAGCACGAGACCGCGCGGCTTGTTCGCGAACTCGGCCACGACCGGCGGCAGCCCGAGCGTCTCGAACGGCACCACGTCGAACGGGATCAGGCGGAACGCCGCGCCGACGGCCGAGCGCTGGAAGTAGGCGTTGACGCGGAACCGGCCCTGGCCGGGGATCTGGTAGGCGAAGTCGATCTGCCAGTTGTTCTCGAACTTCTGGCGCTGCCCCTCGGACAGGATCGAGTAGATGATCTCGCGCGTGTCGTTCGGCGTCAGCACCGGGAAGCCCTCCATCGGCACCAGACGGCCGCGAACGCGCACGGTCGGGGCCGCACCCGCGGTGATGTGCAGGTCCGAAGCCCGGCGGTCAATGACCTCGAGCAACACGTCGGCGAAATCGAGCGGCATCCTGATCAGTCCTTGTCTTGGATCACGTACGAAGCTTTGTGGATCTATCGGCACCCGGGCCGATCCCGTTTACGGCTATTCGTCCAGGTGGACGCGACTGGACGCGGTCGCGGCCTCAGCCGGCACTGCCGGTGCCGGTGACGCGGGCGATTTCGGCCACCGACGTCAGCCCGTGCTTGACCTTTTCCAGGCCGTCCTCGCGCAGCCTCCGCATGCCCTCGCGGACGGCGGCGGCGCCGAGCTGATCCGAGGACGCGCGCTGGAGCGTCAGCGAGCGGATCTCCTCAGACATGACCATCACCTCGTACAGGCCGATACGGCCGCGGTAGCCCATCCCGCCGCAGCGCACGCACCCACCGGGCTCGTAGGCCTCGATCGGGAACTCGGCGGGGAAGCCGTGGTCGCGTAGCACCTCGGCCGGGATCATCGTGCGCTGCTTGCAGTGCGCGCACAGCGTCCGGGCCAGCCGCTGGGCCACAACGCAGTCGATCGCGGATGCGACCAGAAACGGCTCGATCCCCATCTCGACGAGACGGGTCACCGCCGACGGCGCGTCGTTGGTGTGAAGGGTCGACAGCACCATGTGGCCGGTGAGCGCGCCCTCGATCGCGATCTGGGCGGTCTCGGGGTCGCGGATCTCGCCCACCATCAGGATGTCCGGGTCGGCGCGCATCATCGAGCGCAAGCCGGCGGCGAACGTGAGGCCGGCCTTGTTGTTCACCTGGACCTGGGTGATGCCGGCGATCTGGTACTCGACCGGGTCCTCGATCGTGATGATGTTCTTTTCCGGGGTGTTCAGCTCCTGGAGCGCGCCGTACAGCGAGGTCGACTTACCCGATCCGGTCGGCCCGGTCGTCAGCACACAGCCGTAGGCCTGATTGAACGCCCGGCGGAAGCGCTGGAGCTCGTGCTCCTGGAAGCCGAGCTTGTCGAGCTCGAGCTTGATGCTCTCCTTGTCGAGGATGCGCATGACCACGCCCTCGCCGTGGACGCTCGGGATCGTGACCACGCGAACGTCGACGTGGCGCCCGTCGATCGTCATGCCGACGCGCCCGTCCTGCGGGATGCGGCGCTCGGCGATGTCGAGGTCCGCCATGATCTTGATTCGGGAGACGACGCCCGGAACCATCTTCTTCGGGACCGTCGTGGCCTCGGTGAGCACACCGTCGACGCGCATCCGCACGCGCATCTCGCGGGCGGAGCGGCCGCTGGCGTCGGGCTGGGGCTCGTAGTGGATGTCGGAGGCGCCGCGCTCAGTCGCCTGGGCGATGATCGAGTGGACGAGCTTGATGACCGGTGCGTCGTCGGCGGTCTCGCGCAGGTCGACGACTTCCTCGTATGCCGTGCCCGCCGCGTCCTCCTCGACCGCCTCGGCGACCGCGTCCTCGAAGCGGTTCATGCGCATGATCAGCGCGTTGATGTCCTCGGCGGAGGCGACGGCCGGACGGACGTCGAGGTGGGTCAGCAGCGCGATGTCGTCGATCGCGAGAACGTTCGCCGGGTCCGACATCGCCAGCAGCAGCGTGTGCTCGTCGATGTAGGAGACGGGCACGGCGGCGTAGCGCTTTGCCGCCGCGGCGCTCAGCAAGTTGGCAGCCGACATGTCGACCTTGAAGATGCCGAGGTCGAGATGGTCGAGGCCGTAGCGCTCGGCGATCGCGCGGGCGAGCTCCTCCGCGGTGATCGACTGCTGGTCGAGCAGCATCCGCTCGGGAGCGACGCCGGCCGAGCGCGCGCTCTCGACGGTACGGCCGACGGTCTCTTGGTCGGCGAAGCCGAGTTCGACGACGACGTCGGTCAGCAGACGGCTCGAGCCGCCACGCCGGCGCGGCGGGGTGATCCCGGTCATCGCCTGAGGCTGGCTGGGAGCGCCCGCGATAGCGCCGGACTCAACCAACCGCAGACGTGCGTCCTGCTCGCTCATCGGGCGCCGGCCGCGGCCCGCATGAGGTCGATCGGCGCCGCGTGACCAGTGAACAGGACGAAGCTGAGCGCGCCTTGGCGCACGAGGAATTCGCGCCCGCCGACTACCGGGACGCGGCATGCCCGCGCGGTCTGCACGAGCGGGGTCTCAGTATCTGTGTACACGAGATCAACCACGCATTCGTAACTCGTCACGTCATCGGCATCGATTGGCAGCGGCTTGAACGCGTCCTGCGACGGATCGAGTCCGACCGAGGTGCAGTTGACGAGTAGATCGGCCGGCTCCGCCCGCTCGACCGGCGTTCCCCCGAGGTCCGCGCACAGCTCGCGAGCGCGCGCGCGCGTCCGATTCCAGACCCTGACCTCCCGCGCGCCCGCGTCGAGCAGCGCCCAAACGGCCGAGCGTGCGCTGCCACCGGCCCCGAGCACGAGCGCCGTCTTCCCGGCCGGCGCGAACGGCAGGCCATCGATCAACCCGGGCGCATCGGTGTTGTCGGCACGGACCCCGCCGTCGGCCTCGAAGATCAGCGTGTTCGCGGCGCCGATCGCCAGCGCCCGTGGCGTGGGATCGGTGGCGAGCGCCAGCGCCGCGTGCTTGTGCGGGATCGTGACGTTGACCCCGCGGAAGCCCACCGTCGCCAACGCCGGCACGGTCTCGGCGAACAGCTCGGGCGGGATCGGCAGATGCTGGTAGCGCCAGCCCGTGAGCCCGACCGACTCAAGCGCGGCGTTGTGCATCGCCGGCGAGCGGCTGTGCGCCACCGGCCAGCCGACGACGCCGAGGCGGGTGCGGGCACGGTCCACAGGGCGGCCTGGAGTCTCCAGAACCGGCTACGGGCAGCGCGCCGGCGAGCGGCCCCCGTGGGCGTTGCGCGCCTGCTGATACTTCTGCGCGTCGGCCAGGAACTGCTTGTAGCTGGAGGTGAAAACCTGCTCGCCGTTGCCGCACGGCTTGACCACGAAGTACAGGAAGTTGGTCTGCGCGGGATGGGCCGCGGCCTGGATCGACGCGAGCCCGGGATTATCGATCGGCGTCGGGGTCAGGCCCTTGTGGATCCGCGTGTTGTACGGCGAGCGGGAGTTCAGCTGCGAGTCGGTCAGCGGCTTGGTGTAGTTCCCTGTCGCGTATCGCGTGGTCGCGTCGATCTGGAGCGGCATGCCGAGCCGCAGGCGGTTGTAGATCACCGAGGCGATCAGCGGCCGGTCGTGCGCGGTCGCCGCCTCGGCCTGCACCATGGAGGCGATGATCAGCACGTCGTACGGCGTCAGGTTCTTGCTGCGGGCGTAACCGAGGTTCACGTGGGCCCACTGCTGGCGGAACTCTGTGAGCTGATCGTTGATGAGCTTGGGGACACTGATCGGATCGACGAGCTGATAGGTGTCCGGGAACAGGAACCCCTCCAGATCGGGGGTGCGCTTGGGCGCGCCGTAGGCCCCGAGGTTGATCAGCGGCGAGTGGCGGCTCTCGACGACGTAGCTTCCCTTGACGCCCTGTGAGCGCAGCAGGGCATCGATCTGGGCGCGCGTCTTGCCCTCGATGAGCGTGATGTTCGTCACCCGGGCCGCGGGCGGCGGGTTGGTCAAAAACTTCAGCGCGGCGCTGTACGTCATGTTCTGTTGTAGCCGGTAGGTGCCGGCGCGCAGATCGCTCCGCTCGCCGGCGAGCGTCGCTCGCAGATCGAAGAAGAAGCCCGAGGAGACGACCCCGTCACGGGCAAGCACATCGCCGATCTGTCTCGACGTCGAATGCGCGGGAATCGTGACCGTGACGGTTCCGTGCGGAGAGGAGTGGAACGGTTGGTAGAGCTGGAACAGGAACCAGAGCACGCCGGCGGCGAGCGCGAGCGCAAGCACGGCCAGAAGCCGGCCACCGTACCTGCGCACCCGGGACGGGCGCGTCGGTCGCCGGCGCTGGGGCGCCGGTCTGGGGGGCCGCGACCCGTTCGGCCGTCGGGTTGCTGCCCGTTGGCGTCGTGCGTCGTCGCGGTCGGCGGCAGCCCGTTCGTACCCGTCAGGCACGAGGTCCCTCGCCGCCGAGGATCGCACCGGGGTCACCGCGCTCGATCGTGCCTTGCTGGCTAGCCAGCCAGCTCTCCAGGAGGTGTGCCGCGGCCCGCGAGTCCTCGTCCGCGCGTCCCCCGGTCCGCTCGGCCAGACGGGTGGTGAAGCGCTCGTCGTACAGCTCGATCGGAACCGGCAGCTCCTGCTCCAGACGCGCAGCGAACGCGCGCGTTTCGGCGGTCTGTGCCGAGTCGCGACCCGACAGCGACAGCGGCAACCCGACCACGACGCGCTCGGCGTCGAGCTCGCCGACGAGCGTGCGCAGCCGCGCCAGGCCCCGCCGGGTCATCGGGGCACGAATCGGTTCGATGGGGGATGCGAGCACGCCGGTGGGATCGCTGACCGCACAACCGCACGTCGCCCGTCCGTAATCGAGCGCAAGCACGCGCATGACCTTACCCGTTGGACCGGGCGCCGATCGTCACGATGCCCGTCACCGCGTCCGTGCGGGCGAGCGCGGGCTCATACTCCGAGCGCCGTCTCGATCGCCCCGAGGGCCGCCTCAAATGCCTTCGGCAGGCCGTTTGGGTCGCGCCCGCCGGCCCGCGCCAGCGTGTCCCGACCGCCGCCGCCACCGCCGACCTCCGCGGCAGCGATCTTCACGATCTCGCCCGCCCGGACGCCCCGCTCGACCAGCGACTGCGAAACGCTCGCGACGAGGTCGACGCGGCCCTCGCCCGTGCTGGCGAGCACGATGGCTGCGTCTCCGAGCTTGTTCTTGAGCCGGTCGGCGACCTCGAGCAGCGCCTTGCCGTCGGGCGCGTCGATAGTCGCGACGAGCACTCGCGCGCCGTCGCGCTCGACCGCGGCCGCGGCCAGTTGCTCGACGTCGACGGCGTCCTCGGTGGCGCCACGCCGGCTGGCCTTCTCGAGCTCGCGAACGCGCGAGCGAAGCTCAGCGACGGCCTCGGGCACACGTTCGGCCGGGACCCGAAGGACCTTCGCGGCCTCGGTCAGCGCGCGATCTTGATCGCGCATGAACTCGACCCCGGCGGGCCCGGTGACGGCCTCGATGCGGCGCATGTTGGCCGCGCTCGAGCCCTCGCCGAGCACCTTGAACAGGCCGATCTCGGCCGAGTTGTGGACGTGGGTGCCGCCGCACAGCTCGCGCGAGAACGAGCCGTCGCCGACCTCGACCATCCGCACCACATCGCCGTACTTCTCGCCGAACAGCGCCATCGCGCCGAGCCGACGCGCCTCTTCCAGCGTGGTCGTGATCGCGCGGACCGGCTGGCTCTCGAGGATCCAGGCGTTCACCTGATCCTCGATGTCGCGGAGCTCCTCGGCGTCGAGCGCCTTGCCGTGCGTGAAGTCGAAGCGCAGCTTGTCGGGCCCGACGTAGGAGCCGGCCTGCCGCACGTGGGTCCCGAGGCGTCGGCGGAGCGCCGCGTGCAGCAGGTGCGTCGCTGTGTGGTTGCACTCGGTCGCGTGCCTGGCGGCCCGATCGACGTGCGCGTGGACCCGCTCGCCGACGTCGATCGTCCCGCGCTCAGGGACGACCGTCAGCACCTGGTCGTCGCCGACCCGCAGGACATCTTCGACCCGGGCCCGGCAGTTGCCCCCCAGGCACTCGACGTAACCCGAATCGGCGACCTGGCCGCCGCCGGTGGCGTAGAACGGTGACTCGACGAGCTTGACCAGCACGTGACCGTTCTCGCTCTCGGCGGCCCCGATCGTGGTCTCGGCATCGGTCGTCTCGTAACCGACGAAATCGGTTGCGAAGTCCGCGTGCCGGTTGAGCGCCTCGGCTCGTGCACGCAGCTCCTCGCCACCTGCGAACCTGCCTGCGCCGGCTCTCGCCCGCCGGCGCTGCTCGTCCATCAGGACCTCGAAGCCCTGCTCGTCGACTCCGAGGCCGGCCTCGGCAACGAGCTCGAGCGTCAAGTCGATCGGGAACCCGTACGTGTCGTGCAGCAGAAACGCATCGGAGGCTGCGATCCCCTCATCCCCGGATTCGCGCGCCTGCTCGATCAGCTCGGACAGCCGCTTGAGGCCCTGCTCGAGCGTGCGGCCGAAGCCCTCCTCCTCGGCCTCGAGCCACTTCTGGATCGAGTCGCGCTGCTGATGGAGCTCGCCGTACTCGCTCGCCATGGTCTCGGTGACCCGGTCGGCATAGACGCACAGGAAGCCGGGATCGAGCTCGAGCGCACGACCCTGCTGGATCGCGCGGCGCATGATCCGGCGCAGCACGTAGCCGCGGTCCTCGTTCGACGGCACGACGCCGTCGGCGATCAGAAACGACATCGCGCGCGAATGGTCGGCGAGCATTCGCAGCGCGCGATCGGTCGGGGAGTCCTGCCCGTACCGGCGGCCGCTCAGCTCCTCCCCCAGCGCGATCAGGGGCCAGAACTGGTCGGTCTCGAACACCGACGGCTTCCCCTGGACGATCGACGCCAGGCGGTTCAGCCCGAGGCCCGTGTCGATGTTCTTAGCCGGCAGCGGCGCCAGCGTGTTCACCGGGTTCTGGTCGAACTGCATGAACACGAGGTTCCAGTACTCGAGGAACCGCTCGTTGTCGCCGCCGGGAAGGTCGTCGGCGGCGCCGAACTCGAGGCCGCGATCGAGGTACAGCTCAGAGCACGGTCCGCACGGACCGGTTGGGCCCGCCTGCCAGAAATTCTCAGACCGCGCGCACTCGACGATCCGCTCCGGCGGAACCCCGATTTCCAGCCAGGCGTCGATCGCGTCCTGATCGGGCCCCAGCCCCAGCTCGTCGTCGCCGGCGAACACCGTGATCCAGACCTGTTCGGCCGGGAACCCGAACCCCTCGGTCGAGAGCTCCCACGCAAAGCGCGCGGCCTCGCGCTTGAAGTAGTCGCCGAACGAGAAGTTTCCGAGCATCTCGAAGAACGTCAGGTGGCGCGAGGTCGTCCCGATGATGTCGATGTCGACCGTCCGGAACGTCTTCTGGCAGGTCGTCACGCGCGGATGGGGCGGCGCCTCGCGGCCCTGGAAATACGGCTTCAGCGGGTGCATGCCGGCGACCGTGAACAGCGCTGAGGGATCGTGCTCGGCGGGCACGAGCGAGGCCGACGGCAGCCGCCGGTGGTCGCGCGCCTCGAAGAACTCGAGGTACGTGCGCCTGATCTCGTCGGAGCTCATCGGCTTGAGGGCCATGGACTCAGTGAGTGTAGGCGGACGGGCGTCTACGTCGGGCCCCTGAGATCAAGCTTCGCGCCCTCGGAGCCGACCCTGAATGGCGATGCCCCGCTTGCGTCGCCTGATGATCGTTCCGGTCGCGCTGCTCGGCGCGCTGCTTGCTCCCACCGGCGCGCTCGCCGACGCCTCGCCTGACCCCAGCGGCTTCCGGCTCGAGTCCCCGGCGCTGACCGTGAACGAGAGCGCCGGCCAAGCCGTGATCACGATCGAGCGCACCGACACGAGCGAGGACGCCCAGATCCGTTACATCACGCTCGGCGACGGGGTTCCGTGCGGCCCCGCCGAGTGCACCGCGGTCGACCCGATCGACTTCACCTCGGTCAAGGGAATGCTCGATTTCCCGGTCGGCGTGTCGAGCGAGGCGTTCACGGTGCCGATCGTCGACCACGGCGTGCAGGGCGCACCGAAGACGATCCAGGTCTCGCTGTTCGGCCCCTCGCCGATCGGCATGGCCTCCCCCAGCAAGGCCGTGCTGATGATTTTGGACAACGACCCCAGCCCCGCCCGAGACCCGCAGAATCCACTCGCTCTGCCGGCCGCACCGACCGGGACCAACCCGCTTGCCGGCGCCAGCTTATTCGTCGACCCGGGCAGCGAGGCCGCACACGCGGCGCGCCAGAACCCGGCGCTCGAGGTGATCGCGCGGGAGCCTGGCACCGCCCGCTTCGGCAGCTTCAGCTTCGGCTCCAACGGAGTCCCTGACATCCAGACCGCGGTCTCGCGGTACCTGTCCCGCGCGCAGGTGGAGGCGCCCGGCACCGTGCCGTTGCTCGCCACGTACCGCATCGTCGACGGCCACTGCGGTCACTGGGCCGACCCGGCAGCCGACCAGGCCGCCTACCACAACTTCATCGAGGGGTTCGCGTCCGGCATCGGCTCCTACCGTGCGGTGCTGTTCCTCGAGATGGACTCGATCATCACGATGCCGTGCCTCTCACAGCACGGCAAGGCGGTCCGCGAGCACGAGTTACAGGACGCGATCAACGTCCTCACCGCGAACTGCCCCCACCTGGTCATCTACCTCGACGCCGGGGCCTCCGACGCGCTTGGAGCGCGGCAGGCGGCACGGTACCTGCGGGCTTCAGGAGTCGCCAAGGTCCAGGGCTTCTTCCTGAACGCCACCCATTTCGACTGGACCACGCACGAGATCCGGTACGGCGAGCAGATCTCCCGCCTCACCGGCGGCACGCACTTCGTGGTCAACACCGGCGAGAACGGCCGCGGTCCGCTCCGCCCGCGGGACATCGTGCACGCAGGCCTCGAGGTCCTGTGCAACCCGCCCGGCCGTGGGCTCGGACCGCTGCCCACCGCCAATACCGGTTACCGCAACGTCGACATGTTCGCGTGGACCAGCAACCCCGGCGAGTCCGGCGGCAGCTGCGTTCCGGGCGCACCACCGACCGGCGTCTACTGGCCGGCTTACGCGGCGATGCTCGTGCGCAACGCCGACTTCAGCGTGCACTGAGCGGCGGCGCGAGCTTGAGCGCTCCGCGCAGGTTCGCTACGCCGAACGTGCACAGTTCCTGAGGCGCGCCCGGTGATTCCCCGGGTCGGGTAAGCAGCCTCTCACGATGTCTGCGGTGCGCCGTCCTGCACTGATGCTGGTTCTTGCGCTCGCGTCGGCGTGCGCATGGTCGATCGCGGCCGGCGCCGCGACGGCGGGCGCGGCTGCGCACGACTCCGGCGGGTTCCATCTCGAGTCCTCCACGCTCACGGTTCAAGAGAGCGCTGGGCAGGCGGTGATCACGATCGAGCGCGGCAACGCGAGTCAGGCGGCGCAGATTCGCTATATCACGCTTGGCGACGGCGTCCGATGCGGGACGATCGAGTGCACCGCGGTCGATCCGGACGACTTCCACTCGGTCAAGGGCGAGCTCGATTTCCCGGCCGGCGTCTCGAGCCTGACGTTCGCCGTGCCGATCGTCGACCACGGCACCTCGGATGTCAACAAGACCCTCTCGATCTCGCTGTTCGGCCCCTCGCCGATTGGACTGGCCTCGCCGAACAAGGCCGTGCTCACGATTCTCGACGACGACCCAGCCCCCGTCCGCAATCCGCAGAACCCGCTCGGCCTCGCGGTCGCCCCGACCGGCACCAACCCGCTCGCCGGCGCCGATTTCTTCGTCGATCCCGAGAGCGAGGCGGCAAACGCGGCGAAGCGCTACCCGGCGATCAAGACGATCTCGGGCGAGCCGGGCACCGCCCGCTTCGGCTCGTTCAGCTTCGGCCACAACGGCGTGCCGAACATCTCCACGGCGGTCTCGCGCTATCTCACCCGAGCGTCGGTCGAGGTCCCCGGGACGGTGCCGCTGCTGGCCACCTACCGGATCGTCCACGGCCGCTGCGGCCACGCATCCGACTCGCGGTCCGACGTCGCAAGCTACAAGGGCTTCATCGACGGCTTCGCGAAGGGCATCGGCTCGTACCGGGCGGTGCTGTTCCTCGAGATCGACTCGATCATCACGATGCCCTGTCTCTCACAGCACGGCAAGGCGGTCCGCGAGCAGGAGCTTCAGTACGCGATCAACACCTTGACCGCGAACTGCCCGCAGCTCGTGATCTACCTCGATGCCGGCGCCGCTGACGCGCTGTCTGCACCGGCGTCGGCTCGATACCTGCGGCGATCGGGCATCGCCAAGATCCAGGGCTTCTTCCTCAACGCGACCCACTTCGACTGGACCTCCCGCGAGATCACCTACGGTGAGAAGATCTCGCGCCTGACCGGCGGCAAGCACTTCGTGATCAACACCGGCGCGAACGGCCGCGGTCCGCTCCGGCCACCGGACATCGTCCATCAGGGCAACGAGGTCCTGTGCAACCCGCCCGGGCGCGGCCTCGGGCCGCTGCCGACTGCGAGCACCGGCTACCCCAGCGTCGACATGTTCGCCTGGACCACCAACCCGGGCGAGTCGGGCGGCCCTTGCCGACCGGGCGCACCGAAAACCGGCGTCTACTGGCCCGCGTACGCGCTGTCGCTCGTGCGCAACGCGGACTTCAAGGTCCGGTAGCGCTCCTGCGGCGGTCGCGCGGGTCGCGCGATAGTCCCCCACCCGACCACGAGCTCGCCATCCATCAGGCAGGCCAGCTGGCCGGGGGCGGCGCCGTCGACGGGCTCGGAGAGCTCGAGCTCGAGCGCCGTGTGACGGCCGGGCCCGGGACCGGCGGCGCCACCGGCGCCACCGGCTCCGACCCCGGCCCCGACGAGGCGGCACGCGAGCGGTCGCGCGTGGTACCGCAGCTTGACCCGGTTGACCCGGTCGCCGGCGCGGTGAAGGCGGGCGCGGCGCACGTGAACCCGGGCGGTTTGGAGCGCCGTGAGGGGACCGACGATCACCTCGTTGCGCGCCGCGTCCTTGTCGACGACGTACAGCGGCTCACCGGCCGCGATCCCGATCCCTCGCCGCTGGCCGACCGTGAACCGGTGCTGGCCGTGGTGTCGGCCGATGACGTTGCCCTCGCCGTCGACGATCGCCCCGGCGGCGTCGCCGAGCTCGCCGTGGCGAGCTAGGAACCGGGCGCGATCGGTGCCGGCAAGGAAGCACAGGTCCTGGGAGTCGACCTTGCCGGCAACCGGCAGCCCGGCCGCCGCGGCAATCTCCCTGACCTCTGGCTTGGTCAGCTCGCCGAGTGGGAACCGCATCCGCGCGAGCGAGTCCGGCGCGAGCGCGGCGAGCATGTACGTCTGATCCTTCGCGGGATCGGCGGCGACCCGCAGCAGCGGACCGGCGCGGTGATCGCGTTCGGCGACTCGCGCGTAGTGGCCCGTGGCCAGGCGGTCGCAGCCGAGGCGGCCGGCGAGCTCCAGCATCGCGTCGAGGCGCACGTGGCCGTTGCAGCCGACACACGGGTTCGGAGTCTCGCCCGCGGCGAACGACGCGATAAACGGCTCGACGACGCCGGCGCTGAACTCGTCCCGCAGATCGATCGTGAAGTGCGGGAGCCCCATCGAGAGCGCCAGCGCTCGTGCCTGGGCCACCGCGGAGGCCGAACAGCAACTGCGCTCCGCGTCGTTCTCGGCGTCGGCCCAGAGCTCGAGCGTCACGGCAACTGTCTCGCCGCCGCGCGCGCACATCAGCGCCGCCACCGCGCTGTCGACGCCTCCGCTCATCGCCACCAGCGTCCGGGGTCCGGGACCGCCCGGCGCGGGCACGAGCGAGCGAGCTCGGACGGCGGCGCCGAGCGCTCGCGCGAGCGCGTCCGCGGCGACCTCAGCGGCGTGCAGCTTCCCCGGGCTGAGACCGCCGAGCTCAGCGGCGATCTCGGCCGCCCCGGTCCGCGCCGCATCGAGCACCGAGCGGTCTCGGACGAGAGTCACCGCGGCACTGCCGGCGGCGGTCGCGGCGCCGCAACCGTGGGCCTCGAACCCGGCGTCGGTTACGCGTTCGCCGTCGACGCTGAGCGACAACGCGACCTGGTCGCAGCACGCGCCGCCGTTGACGATCGCCGTGAACGCGTCCACGGGCAGCCGGTGGTGGCCCTGGGGCGAGGTCAGATGATGCTCGAAGGCGATGGCATCCATCGCCCGCGAGGATAGAAGCCTTACTTGGCGGCCAGTGCGTCGTCGACGTACTCGGTGATCGCGAGCGGGTCGGCGTACCCGGTGATCGTCGTCGCCTGCCGCGACCCGTCGATCACCACGAGCGTCGGGGCGGTGACCACCGGAACCTGCTGGGTGATCATCGCGAAGCTGGTGAGCTCGGTGAGCGGAACCGCAAGCCTGATGACCTGACCGTTGTGCGTCGGCACCGCGCGCAGCTCGTGAGCCATCGCCCGGTCGTCCGAGGCGGCGTCGTTGTAGAACAGCACCGCGATCACCTTGTGCGACGCCAGCGCGCTCTTGACCAGCTGCACCTGCTGCGCGACGGACGGAGCCTTGGCGGCCGGCTTGGCCGCGCCGGCGGGCTTCGCGGCGACGGTCTTGGTGGTCGCCGGGGCGGCCTTGCCCGTGGTCGTGGTCTTGCCCGCGGTCGCGATCTTGCCCGTGGTCGCGGTCTTGGTCGCGGTCGCGGTCTTGACCGGGGTCGGCGAGCTCGCGGCGGGCCGGGTCGACGTCGGGGCGCCGAGCCGGGCGTTGGCGGCGCCCGAAGTCTTGACGGCTTGATGGGCCTTGTTGATCGCCGACTGGTAGCTGCCGACGCCCTGCGACCCGCCTCGAGAGGACGAGCTCGGCTTGAGCTCGACGTACCACAGACCGAGCGCGGCCACGGTCGCGACGAGCAACGCAATCAGAGGTCGGGGCAGGCTTGCCATCTCATCCCCTTGTTCGGCAGCTTGGGCCCCGCTTTTGAGCCCTCCTAAACGAGAACGGACAAAAGGGCGCTCGTGGCTAGGAACGCCGGAGCCCGAGCTCGCGGAGCTGCGCCGCTTCGACCGGGGCAGGCGCGCCGGTCAACGGATCGGTGCCGCTGGCCGCCTTCGGGAACGCGATCGTGTCGCGGATCGACTCGACGCCCGCGAGCGCGGTGATGATCCGGTCGATGCCCATCGCGATCCCACCGTGGGGCGGCGCGCCGTACCGCAGCGCGTCGAGCAGGAACCCGAACCGGGCCGAGGCCTCGTCAGCTCCGATTCCAAGCAGCTCGAACACGCGCTGCTGGACCTCGAGCCGGTTGATACGGATCGAGCCGCCGCCGATCTCGGCGCCGTCGAGAACGAGATCGTACGCGCGCGAGGTCAGGTTCGCCGGGTCGTCGAGGTCGCCCGACGGCGCGGTGAACGGGTGGTGCGCGGCGTCCCATCGCTGTCCCTCCGCGTCCCAGAAGAACGCCGGGAACTCGACCACCCACAGGATGTCGTGGCGGCCGGCCGGGATCAGGTCGAAGCGACGGGCGAGCTCCATCCGAAGCGCGCTCAGGGCCTGGCCGACGGTCGTGACCTGGTCGGCGACGATCAGCAGCAGATCGCCGGGCTTCGCGTCCAGGCGCTTACCGATCGCTTCGATCTCACCCTCGCTGAGGAACTTCGCGATCGGCGATCGCCACCCCTCGTCCTGGACGAACGCCCACACCAGCCCCTTGGCGCCGTGCTGCTTGGCCAGCTCGGTCAGCGCCTCGAGGTCTGACCGTGGCAGCTCCCGAGGACCCGCGTTGATTCCGCGCACGACGCCGCCGGAGCTGAGCGCCCCGGCGAACACCTTGAACTCGGTGCCGGCGAGCTCGTCGGCCAGGTCGTGCAGCTCGAGCCCGAAGCGCGTGTCCGGCCGATCGATCCCAAACCGCGAGACGGCCTCGGCGAACGTCATCCGCGGCCACGGCGGGGGCGGGACGTCGAACTGCTCGCGCTCGAACACGGCGCCCATCACCGACTCCATGAGGTCGATCACGTCGTCCTCGTCGACAAACGCCATCTCGACGTCGAGCTGGGTGAACTCGGGCTGGCGGTCCGCCCGCGTGTCCTCGTCGCGGAAGCAGCGCGCGATCTGGTAGTAGCGCTCGAGCCCGCCGATCATCAGCAGTTGCTTGAACAGCTGCGGCGACTGCGGCAGCGCGTAGAACGACCCCGGCTGGATCCGGGCGGGCACCAGGTAGTCGCGCGCGCCCTCGGGGGTCGAGCGGGTGAGGTAGGGCGTCTCGATCTCGAGGAAGTCGCGCTCGTTCAGGACCTCGCGCATCGTCGCGATCGCGCGGTGACGCAGCGCCAGCGTGCGCTGGAGCTGGGCGGTCCGTAGATCGAGCGAGCGGTAACGCAACCTCAGGATCTCGTCGACGTTCGCGGCCTCGTCGAGCTGGAACGGCGGCGTGTCCGCGTCGGCGAGGATCTCCAGCTCGGAGACGGCAAGTTCGATCTCGCCGGTCGCGAGGTTCGGGTTGACGTTCTGCTGATCGCGTCGGGTCACTGTCCCGGCGGCGCTGATCACGTCCTCGGAGCGGAGCTTGTGCGCCTCCGCGTGCGCGGCCGGAGCGTTCTCCGGATGGAACACGAGCTGCACGATCCCCGAGCGGTCGCGGACGTCGATGAAGATCAGCCCGCCGTGGTCGCGGCGGCGATGCACCCACCCGGCGACGCGCGCCTGCGTGTCGGCGCGGTCCGAGGTGAGCTGGCCGCACCAGGAATCGCGGTAGCCGTTCGGGCGTGGTGCGTGCTTCACGGCAGCGTCTCCGCCCCGAGGATCGACGGGATCACATTGTCGAGGTCGGTGTCCCGCTGCTCGCCGGATTGCATATCCCTGAGCGTCGCCACACCGTTGTCGCCGACGATCGCGACGAACCGGGCGCCCAGGCGGTCGGCGTGCTTGAGCTGCCCCTTCAGCGAGCGGCCGGTCAGCTCGAGCTGCGCCTGGAGGCCCGCCCGTCGTGCCTGCCGGGTCAGCTCGAAGCCGCGCTGTGCTTCACCGGTGCCGGTGCGCGCCAATGCGACGAACAGGTCGACGAGCGCGTGAGATTGGGGATGCTCGCCCGCGGCGAGCAGCATCCGCTCGACTCCGGCCGCCCAGCCGCAGCCCGGGGTCGGTGGTCCGTCGAGCAGCTCAATCAGGCCGTCGTAGCGGCCGCCGCCGCCGACGCCCGATTGGGCGCCGAGCTCGTTGCTGGTGAACTCGAACACCGTGCGCGTGTAGTAATCCATCCCGCGGACGAGCGTCGGATCGAGCTCGTATGTGATGCCGGCGTCGTCGAGGAGCGCGCGTACCCGCGCGAAGTGCTCGGCGTCGGCCGGGTCGAGCGAGTCCAGCAGCTTGGGCGCGTCGCGCATCACGGCCTGGGTACCCCGATCGCCGGAGTCAAACGCCCGGAATGGGTTGAGGTCGATCCGGCTGCGTACCTCGTCGGCGAGCTGTTCCTCGTGGGCGTGCAGGTAGGCCTGGAGCTCCTCGCGATACTCGGCCCGGGTGGCCGGTGTCCCGAGGCTCGACAGCCGCAGCCGGGCCGCCTTGACGCCGACGGCGTCGAGGAGGTCGGCCAGCAGGACGATCAGCTCGGCGTCGGTCTCCGGCGTGTCCGTCCCGATGGCCTCGGCCCCGACCTGCCAGAACTGCCGGTAGCGGCCGCGCTGCGGCGCCTCCGCGCGGAAGAACGACGACAGGTACCAGAGCTTCACCGGCTGCGCCAGCTTGCGCATCCCGTGCTCGAGGTAGGCGCGGCAGACCGGCGCTGTCCCCTCGGGCCGCAGCGTCAGCGAGCGCCCGCCGCCGTCGTCGAACGTGTACATCTCCTTCTGGACGATGTCGGTGGTCTCCCCCACCCCGCGCGCGAACAGCTCAGTCGCTTCGAACGTCGGCGTCTCGATTCGCCGGTAGCCGGCGGCGCCAAGAATCCGGTCGGCCGCGTCCTCGACCAGCCGGCGCTGCGCCGCTGCCTCCGGGAGGATGTCGAAGGTGCCGCGAGGGGCCTGAATCACAGAGCGCTCACCGCTCCGCGAGCTCGCGCAGGAACGGGTTGGTGGCGCGCTCGCGCGCGAGCGTCGTGATCCCCATGTGGCCGGGATAGACCGTGGTCTCCGGGGAGTATGTGCTGGTCAGCTTCTCGATCGATGCGAGCAGCGTCGGCCAGTCGCCGCCCGGCAGGTCGACTCGTCCCACCGAGCCCTGGAACAGGACATCGCCCGAGAACAGCGCGGCTTCGTCGGCAATCGCGTACGTCACGTGGCCGGGGCTGTGGCCCGGGGTGAAGACGACGTCGAAGGTGAGTCCGGCCAGCTCGAGCGTCTCGCCACCGCCAACCGTGTGATCAGCCTGATAGCTGTCGAACGGACCGAAACCGGGCCACGGGATGTAGTCCATGATGTTCGCCAGCACTTCGAGCTCGAGCTCGGGGCAATAGACGGGAGCCTTGGTCGCCTCCGCCACCGGCGCCACCGCGCCGATGTGGTCGAAGTGCGTGTGGGTGACGAGGATCGCCTCGACGGTCTCGATCCCGAGGCTCTCGACCGCCGCAAGCAGCTTCGGCGCCTCATCGCCCGGGTCGACGATCACCGCATTCGCGGCGTCCTTACGGCGCACGATGAAGCAGTTCTCCTGAACCTGCCCGACCGTGAACATGCGGACGTCGATCATTTGCGAGCGGCCTGCTGCTTCTTCGCGAGGCGCCGCCGGTACATGTAGAGCTCGATGAAGTAGCCGCCCGGGATGTACAGCAGCAGCGCGAACAGGGCGAAGAACAGCGCGCTCTCGATCCGGTGCGTCTTCGGCCCGACCAGCGCCAGGAAGATGAACATCAGCACCGCGGCGAGCGCGGCGCGCGTGGCTGAGGACTTCCACGTGGGCGGCGAGTTCAGCCGTCGCTCACGCGCTTGCATACGGGTCTGCTTCTTACGATCGTCTGCCGACGGCGGACGGCCCGTACGACCCCGTGTCTGGATCGTCCCGGCGGCCGTTCCGCGGTGCTTCGTGCGTCGCTTGCGCTTGGTCTGGGCCATAGTGAATGCAGCTTAGTGCTTGTGACCGGGTCGGATCCAGGGTGCGGTCGCCTTATGGCGCGAGCGCGTCCTCGACTGTGCGGCGGTTTGCGACCGGGAGGTCATCGGGGAACCCGTCGAACGCCGCTCGCGGGGCGAGGCCGACGAGCTCTGCCTGGCTCGGGGTCGCGTACCGCGCGATCGCATCGACGACCCGGACGAGCGGGGTCGCGCGGTGATCCTCCACGTTGGTTGAGACCTGCGCGACATCGCGGGCGGATAGCCACAGGCCGATCGCGCGGACCGACTCGAGCCCCCCGGGTCCGCCCTCGCGGATGCGCGCAGCGATCGCCCTCGCGTCCTCGAGCGTCGCCGGCGGTGCGAGCTCGACGTTGAAGGCGACCAGCGGCGGACGCGCGGCCACCAGTACCGCGCCGCCGGTCGGATGGAGTTCCTTCGGGCCGAAATCGGGCCGTAGCTCTCCGGACTGGATCCGGTTCGCCAGCGCGGCGGGGCCGCCCCGGCGGAGCTCGGCCCGCGTCCGCCCCTGCGCGAGCTCGCCGTACAGAAAAACGGGCAGCTGGAGCTCGTGGCCGAGCCGGTCGCCGAGCACCAACGCCTCCGCGCACGCGGCCCCACGGTCGCGGGGGCCGAGATAGACGATCGGCGCGACGTCGACCGCGCCGATGCGCGGGTGAATGCCCTCGTGGGCGTCGAGATCGACGCGGCGGATCGCCTCCGCGGCGCCGCTCACGACCGCGTCCGCCAGCTCGCCGGGGTCCCCGGCGAGCGTGAACACGCTCCGATGGTGGTCTGAGTCGGTGTGGACGTCGAGCAGCCGCGCATCGAATGCCCGGGCTATTTGGTTGATCGCGGCCTGGTCCCGGCCCTCCGAAACGTTCGGGATCGCGAGCAGCGTCACGGGCCTTTAGCTCAGCACGTAGCGCCCGCGATCGAGCACCGCGCGTCCATCGACCTCCAGGCTCGCGTCGACGATCACGACGTCGAGGTGGATCGGCACCGACACCTTCCCGCCGATGCCCGCGCTGGCGCCGAACGCGACGTGCACCGTGCCGAGGATCTTCTCGTCTTCGAGGATGTTGCCGGTCAACCGCGCCATGTCGTTCGTCCCGACCCCGAGCTCCGCGAGATTCGTCCCGAGCTCGCCCTGGGAGAGCAGCAGCTCGATGAACCGCGGTCCGAGGCCACCGTCGGCCGCGACGATACGTCCCTCGGCTACGGTCAGCGTCGCCGGCTCCTCGCTGATCCCGAACGGCGCGAGGCTCGCCGTCACCACCGTGCCTTCCCCGAACGCCGGGGCGATGAACCCCTCGCCACACGGCAGGTTGCCGAACGCGCCTCTCGCGGTCAGCTCGCCGTCGTCGGAGATCCCAGCCCGGCCGTCGAGCGAGAGCTCGAGGTCGGTGCCGCGCGGGCAGGTCACTCGCGCCCGCGTCCCGGCTTCGAGCACCGCAGCCACCGCCTTCGACCGCGCGGCCATCGTGTCGAAGTCGACCGACATCACGCGCGCGAGCATGTCTTCGGTGACGCCCGGCATCGTCGCGCCGCGAGCACCGTTGTCGGTGGCGCGCTTGCGTGCGCTCGTGTGACTGAGCGACCGGCTCGTCGGCGCGATGAACACGTCACACGCCGACAGCGCCGCCGCCACCGCCGGCGGCGGTTCGGTGCCGTCGGTGGCGCGCTTGTCCATGACGATCATCACCGCATCGGCGCCGGCCGCCGCGGACTCCGCCCGCAGCGCCTCGCCGATTGCCCGCGTCGCGGGGTCGACCACCACCACCACGTCCTCGTCCGCGTGCACGCCCAAGCATCGCGTGACCACGGTGCGGACGGCAGGGGCGAGTTCGGTCATCGCTGGCGCATCATAAGCGCGCGCTCTTTGCGGCTCGGGCCCGACCCGTCCCCGGCCCCTCCGCGTCTCCCGGGGGCTACACTCGCGGGCGCGCCGGAGTAGCTCAGTCGGTTAGAGCAGGGCACCGCTGGGCGCCCGCCAGACGGCCCGAGAACGCGCGAGGGGAGCCGCATCGTCGGGGGAGGCCTGGTCGCCCCGAGCATTTTTTTTCGCGCGAAGTTGCGACCCCCCTTCGGGAACGAGAGCCGGTCGTTGACGTTGCCGTTAAGGCATCGATCTCCGAACCAACTGCGAACGGCGGGGCGAGCGCGCGCGTCGCTCCCTATGAGCAGTTCCTGGTCCACGCGGAGCGGCGGCGCCGGGAGATTGCGGCGATCGCCGCGACCAGCGTCCTGGTTGCCCAGAACGGCGCGGCGGGAGGAGGGGCGTCGCTGGCCGGGCTGCCCTGGGCCTCGACGGCGCCGGTGACCGTCGTGGCCCGGACGATGGTCGCTGAGGCGGCGCCGAGCGTTAGCCTGGCGATCTCGGCCAAGCGTCAGGCGCAGCTCGAGGCCGCGGCGCGGCGGCTTGACCGGATCGGCGGCCCGGGCGAATGGTTGCGCGTCGCCGGCCGGGTGGTTGAGGCATGGGCCGCCGGCGAGCCGTACTTCTGGTGCTCAGAGCCGCCGCGGTCGCTCGGCGCTCTTGCGCTCGAGCTCCGCCGCGAGGCGAACGTCCGCCGCTACCACCAGCTCGCCCACCGGCGCGACCGGCTCCGCCCGCTGGCCGCGATGGCGGAGCGGAACAAGGTCAAGCGGTGGCGCGCCGAGCTCCGGCAGCTCGAGCGCGAGCACCCCGGCGGCGGCCGGTCGCTCAAGAGGCCTCGTGATCTGTAGTCGGCTCCCACTCGCGGGCGTGGATCCAGCGGGCGAGCTCGGCCGGGTAGAGCTTGCGGATATAGCGCTCGGTGGTGTCCAGGCTGTTGTGGCCGAGCAGCTGCTTGATCGCGTGGACCGGGACGCCCTCGCGCGCGAGCTCGGTGGCGTAGGTGTGCCGCAGCCCGTGCGGGTGAACTCGCTTGGTGATCTCGGCGCGGCGGCCGCACTCCTTGAGCTTCTTGCGGAGCACACTGTCCCAGTAGGGCTGCCCCGGGTTCGGCTTGGAGATCGTGCAGATCAGCGGATGGCGCCCGTTCAGCCCGAGCTCGCGCCGGCGCTCGAGCCACAGCTCGACGACCGCGAGGCCGGTCGGATCGATCGGGATCACACGCTGGCGATCGCCCTTCCCGTGGAGCACATGCACCAGACCGTTGCGGCTGTCGACGTCCTTGGGCAGCAGCGCGATGACCTCCGCGATCCGCAGCCCCGCCCGGTACATGATCACGAACGCGGCGCGGTCCCGCGCGCCGGCGTAGCCGCGGCCGCACTGACCGAGGATCGCGTTGACCTCCTCGCGGCTCAACGGCTCGGGCGGGAACTTCCGGCCGGCGTTCGCCGGCCTCTTGCCGATGCGGCTCTCGGCGAACGTCACGGGCGAACGGTAATAGCCGCGGCGGTCGCGGGCACGGTGCTGCTGCACGGGGGCCTCCATGCAAATTGAGTTTTCGGGTCCCGAACTGCACAAGTTCGGTCGGCAAACCGTACCCAGAACTCCAACTTCCGGGGCGTCGCCCTGGACGTTTGGACGAACAGGTGGGGCGGCGAGAGGCCCCTCGCCGCCCCCCCTGCAACGTATCCGGGGCCACGGACACAAGGAGTCCGCCGTGCATCTCGACGAGATCGAGCTCAAGATCCTGGCCGCCCTCGAGGACCGCCGCTGGCACAACGCCGTCGACCTCGCCCAAGACGTCGCCCACCACCAGCAGATCGTCCGCTCCCGCCTGAAAGCCCTCGCCCGCTACAGCATGGTCGAGCGCGGCGGCTGGGGCGAAGGCTGGGGCGCCAACTGGGGGCGCTACCGAATCACCAAGCACGGGCGACACGAGCTCGCCCAGCAAAACCAGCTGAGGCTCGTTCTATGACCCGCGACCCCGACCTCTGGAACCCCGAGCTCGAGCGGGCAGTCGCCGAGCTCGCCCACCGGCCCGCGCTGCTCAGCCAAATCGCCGGCGAGCTCGCGATCGCCGGCCGCGCGCTCGAGGAGCTCGCCGGCGACGTCGAAATCGAACCGACATGCGAACGGCTCGAGCTCCGACTCCACGTACTCAACGGAGAAGGCCCCGACGTCGAACGCATCCGCGCCGTGGTCGACCTGCTCCGCTACCTGGAGGGCAAGCGCTGATGGACAGAGGTAGTACCGACAGTGCTGTGATGTGGCTCGCGCGGTTCCTGGTGATGGTCGTAGCCAGCGCGGTCTACCTGGTCGCGCACCTGGTGGCCAAGCTCGATCAGGGCCTCTCCGCTGTGCTCGCGCTCGCGTGGACGTCTGTCGTGGGGCCGA
>DASXDD010000179.1:0-10958 GCA_036490775.1 Solirubrobacteraceae bacterium
CGCCTGGTCGCAGCCCGCCGCGGACGGCTGATCGCGACCGCGATCACGCTCGGCGCGTCGACCGCGTTCATCCTGCTGATGCTTGCGCTCGCGTCGGCGCTGGCATCGCTCGAAACGGACCCGGGCGCGCTCGGCAAGCGCTACCAGCTCACCGCAAACCTGCCCGCGTCGGCTGTCACCAGAGTCCGTGCGATCCCCGGCGTTCAGGCGGCGTCGCCGCGCTACGAACTCAACGGCGTCGACTCGTTCTCGCTCGACGAGCCGATCGACGTGATCGCATACCCCGGCGATCACACCGTGTTCGAGGCGCCGCCGCTGACGGCAGGCGCGCGCATGCGCGGAGCGCATCAGGCCGAGGTCGGCGCCGGGCTGGCCGGCGCCCTGGGACTCTCCCCCGGATCGACGCTCGCGATCCAGCTGCCATCCGGCCACGAGCTGCGCCTGCGGGTCGCCGGCGTGGTCAGCTCGCTGGACCACGACGGCCGCGTCGCCTACGTGCCGGCCGGAGCTCTGCTGGCGCTCGACCCCGCGGCCCCGGAGCGGCTCGCCGTGCGCGTGCGCCCCGGCGCCAACGTGGCGAAGATCAACGCGAAGCTCGGCACCACCGCCGCCCCCGCCAGCGGCGCGACGGCACGGGGCGTGCCACTCGTCGACACGCTGCGCACGATCCTGCGCGCGATCGCCGTCGTCGACGGACTGGTGTGCCTCTATGCGCTGATCCAGGCATGCGCGCTGGTCGTCAGCGAGCGCCGCCGCACCGTGTCAGTGCTGCAAGCGCTCGGCGCCGGCCGCACGGCGATCAGCCAGTTGCTCGCGGGCGCGGTGGCGGCGTTGGTGCTGCCGGCAGCGGCGATCGGGATCCTCGTCGAGCGCGTGCTGCTCGGCCCGGCGCTGTCTTCGCTCGCCGAGAGCTACGCGACGCTCCCGCTCGCGGCGACCGCCCTCGAGATCGCAGCAGTGCTCGGCGGACTTGCAGTGTTCAGCGCGGTCGCCGTCCTCTGGGTCGCGCGCCAGGCCACGCGGCAACCGGTCGTCGCCGGGCTGGGGGCTTGATGACCGAGATCACCAGACGCGAGGCACTCGCCCGGCTGCTCGCGGGCGCCGCGCTGTTCGCCGCCGGTTGCGGCAGCGAGGGCTCGCCCCAGCCGGCACCAACCGGCTCGACGCTCGCCTCGACCTGGCGCGACCGCGGCGGCACCGGCTCGCTCAGCGCCGCCCCCGGCGAGGTGCTGCTCGCGCGCACTGAGCTCGGCCCGCAGACAGCAGCCACCGAGACCCTAGCGACGCTCGCGCACGTCACTGACGCACACGTGCTGGACGCCTCTTCACCGGCGCGGGTCACGTTCCTCGATCGGCTCGGGGCGCCGTTTGAGTCGACATTCCGACCGCAGGAGGCGCTGACCGCGCAGGTGCTGGCGGGGGCGGTCCGCTCGATCCGTGCGCTGCGCCCGCACGCCGTGATCCAGGGCGGCGATCTGATCGACAATGACCAGGCCAACGAGCTGACCCGTGCGCTCGCCGTCCTCGAAGGCGGCACGGTTCACCCAGGCAGTGGCCGGCATGGCTACTTCGGCGTGCAATCGGCCGTCAACCCCGATCCGTTCTACTACCGCCCCGATCTCGACGCCCCCCAGCATCCAGGGCTGCTCCGCCGCAGCGCGGCACCGTTTCGTAGCCCCGGGCTTCGCGCCCCGTGGTTCCCGGTGCTCGGCGACCACGACATCCTCGTCGCCGGAGAGATCGCCCCGACTCCCACGACCAGAGCGCTCGCGATCGGCGGTGAGGCGCTGTGGGAGCTACCACCGGGGCTCACGCTTCCACCAGGCGCGAAGTTGACCGGCAACGGGTCGCCGGACGGACCACCAAGCTCTAGCCTCGTCAACGAGTTCCTCGCCGAGGCGCTGGCCGGCCCGAAGGTCAACGTCCCGGTCGACCCGGCACGGCGCCAGCTCGACGCGACCGACGTCGTCGGCCGCCTGAGGACCGCGAGCACGACCCGCACCGCGACCCCAGACCGACTTGACTACACAGTCGAGATCGGCCCCCGCCTCACCCTGATCGTCCTCGATCTTGCTCGCCGCGGCGGCGGCTCCGGTGGGCTGGTGGCGCCCGACCAGCCGGCTTGGCTCGCAGCCCAGCTCGATGCCGCGCGCGACCGCTGGGTGATCGTCGCCACGCACCAGCCGATCGCGGGCTCGGTCGGCGGCGAGCAGATTCTCTCGGTACTGGACCAGCACCGGCAGGTGATCGCGACGCTCGCCGGCCACACCCACCGCAACCGGATCGATCCACGGACGACTCCCGCCGGCGGCTACTGGACGATTCAGACGGCGTCGCTGATCGACTACCCGCAGCAGTCCCGTGGGCTCCGCGTGCTTGCTACGAACAACGGCGGCGTCGCGATCGAGACCTGGATGCTCGACCACACGTTCGGAGGCGACCTCGGGACGATCTCGCGCCAGCTCGCGTATCTGGACGCGCAGGGCGGGCGACCGGGTGGCTTCGCCGGCCGCCACCTCGACCGCAATGCGACGCTCTACCGCGAACGATGACGGCTTTTACACGGGCCTTTGGCCCCTGTAGGCTCGCCCCATGAACACAGGGACCGAACACGTCGACGTGCTGATCGTCGGAGCCGGGCTGTCCGGCGTCGGCGCCGGATACCACCTGCAGTCGAAGTTCCCGGGTAGGAGCTACGCGATTCTCGAGGCGCGAGGTGCGATCGGGGGCACCTGGGATCTGTTCCGGTTCCCGGGCGTGCGCTCGGACTCGGACATGTTCACGCTCGGATACGCGTTCCGGCCGTGGGGCAGCTCGAAGGCGATCGGCGACGGCCAGTCGATCCTCGACTACGTGCGCGACACCGCGCGGACGTACGGGATCGATCGCAACGTGCGCTTCCACCACAAGGTGACCCGCGCCGAGTGGTCGACGCCCGCCAAGCGGTGGACGGTCTACGCCGAGCGCACCGACACCGGCGAGACGGTCACGTTCACGTGCGGCTTCTTTTTCATGTGCAGCGGCTACTACCGCTACGACCAGGGCTACACGCCTGAGTTCCCCGGGATCGAGAACTTCGGCGGCGAGGTCGTACATCCGCAGTTCTGGGGCGAGGATGTCGACCACGCCGGCAAGCGCGTGGTCGTGATCGGCAGTGGCGCGACCGCGGTCACGCTCGCCCCGGCGATGGCGCAGGACGCGCAGCACGTGACGATGCTCCAGCGCTCACCGAGCTACGTCATCTCGCTGCCGGCCGACGACCCGATCGCGAAGTTCCTGAACCTGATCCTCCCGTCGAAGCTCGCGTCCTCGATCGTGCGCTGGAAGAACGTGCTGATCACGATGGGGATCTTCCAGCTCAGCCGCCGGCGGCCGTCGGCGATGAAGAAGCTGATCCGCAGCGCTATGCAAAAGCAGCTGCCCGACGGCTATGACATCGACCAGCACTTCAAGCCCAGCTACAACCCGTGGGATCAGCGCATGTGTCTGGTCCCCGACGGCGACCTGTTTGAGGCGATCAGCAACGGCGGCGTGTCGATCGCGACCGACCGGATCCGGAGTTTCAACGAGACCGGCATCGAGCTCGAGTCCGGCTCGCAGCTCGACGCCGACCTGGTCGTCACCGCCACCGGTCTGAACCTGCTCGTGCTTGGCGGCATCGAGCTGTCAGTCGACGGCCGCGATGTCGTCGTGCCCGAGTCGATGACCTACAAGGGGATCATGCTCGGGGGCGTCCCGAACTTCGCGTTCACGTTCGGCTACACGAACGCCTCGTGGACGCTGCGCGCCGACCTCGTCTGCCAGTACGTCTGCCGGCTGCTGGACCACATGTACGCCAACGGCTACCGCGAGGCCGTAGCGCAGCCCGACGACGGGTCGATGTCGACCGAGCCGTTCATCGACCTCAACGCGGGATACGTGCTGCGCTCGGTCGACAAATTCCCACGGCAGGGATCGCGCGCGCCCTGGCGCCAGTACCAGAACTACCTGCTCGACATCCTGACGCTGCGCTACAAGCAGATCGACGACGGCGTACTGCAGTTCTCGAGCACGGCGACAGCGACGGCGGGCGAGCCCGCCGAGTCGCTCGCCGCCTGAGCCCGGCCGCTAGCTGACGACCGTCTCGATCGTCTCGATCGGCTCGAGCTGGCCGATCTCGCTGCGCCGGTTCTCCCAGTGCGGTGGGATGCACATGTGCGTGCCGAGCTCGTCCTCGGATTCGTCGATCAAGAAGCCCTGTGGCGTCCCGTAGGCGAGCTCGATCAGCGCGCCACCGGGGCTGCGCATGTAGACCGAGAAGAAGTAGCCGCGGTCCTTGACGTCGGACACATCGGTGAAGCCGAGGCCAACGATGTAGTCCTTGACGACGAGCTGGTTCTCGGCGGTGCCGGCGTCGAGCGCGTGGTGGTGGATCGTCCCCTCGCCGAAGTTCCAGGTGCCCTGCGGCAGGTCGGGCTCCTCGACGAGCTCGAAGTGGCGTCCCTGACCCTCGTCTGAGCCGAACAGGAACTGGTGGTTGCCGCCCTCGGACTTGACGAGTTCGGCGTTGAGGGCCTCGGTCAGGAAGAACGTCTGCGGCTCGGGCTCGCGCACCGACGTGGTCGTCCCGTAGGCGCCGCGGATCGCGTGTTCGGTCGGCACGCCCTCGGCCGAGTAGGGCTCGCGCGGGTCGGGCTCGGGGTCGCCGACGATCGCGTAGTAGATCCCGCACGGGTGCTGGAAGTTCAGGCGCTCGGTACCGAACAGCTCGCTCCGGCTGTTATCGACGCCGGCCTCGTCGAGGCGATCGGCCCAGAAGCCGACCGAGTCGGCCGGGACAGACAGCAGCAGCGTCTTCATCTGGTTGGTGCCGCGCTTGCCCATCCACCCGGCCTGGCGGTAGGGGAACGCGGTCAGGAGCGTGCTCGCGTCGCCGAGCCGGTTGCCGTAGTAGAGGTGGTAGATCGGGATCTCGCCGTCGAACAGCACGGTCTTCTTGACGCTCTTCAGGCCGAGCAGACGGACGTGGAAGTCGTAGTCCTCCTGGGCGCCGCCGACGCAAAAGGTCAGGTGATGGGTTCCGCGGACATAACCTGGGTTAGGCATGCGCTGTTCCTCTCCTTGCAGTCCTTGTAGCGGGCCGATCATACTTGTGCACACAAGCGCCCGAGGAGAACCAGAGAGAGGCAGATGAGCAACGGCAACCGGATCCTGACCACGCATGTCGGCAGCCTTCCGCGCCCGCAGGACGTGGTCGATGTGGTGCTCGGCGAGGACCGCGGCGAGGAGGTCGATCGCGGCCGCTACGAGCAGGTGATCCGCGACGCCGTAGCCGACCGCGTCAAGCACCAGGCCGACGCCGGGATCGACCTCGTCTCAGACGGCGAGATGAGCAAGGTCGGCTACGCGACGTATATCCGGCACCGGTTGAGCGGGTTTGAGGTCGGAGACGTGCCGCGCGCGACGCCCGCCGACCTCGACGCCTACCCGCGGTTTCGCGACCGGCTCGCGAAGGCGGGCGGCAGCGCCCGCTACCTGCGCCCGATCTGCCGCGGCCCGATCAGCTACGAGCACCCGGAGTTGCTCGAGCGCGACCTCGCCAACCTGAACGCCGCGACCGGGGGTCAGCCGGTGGAGGGGGCGTTCATGAATGCGCCGTCGCCCGGCGTGATCGCGCTGTTTCAGCCCAACGAGTACTACGACACGCTCGACGAGTACCTCGATGCGATCGGCGAGGCGATGAAGAGCGAGTACGAGGGGATCGTCGCCGCCGGCGTGCAGCTGCAGATCGACGCGCCCGACCTCGCGATGGGACGCCACATCATGTACCGCGATCGCTCCGATGCCGAGTTCGTGCAGAGCGCGGAGCGACACGTCGAGGCGATCAACCGCGCGTTGCGCGACGTTCCGGCCGATCGCGTCCGGCTGCACATCTGCTGGGGCAACTACGAAGGTCCCCACCACCTCGACATCGGGCTGGACAAGATCGTCGACGTGATCCTGCGCGCGAAGCCGGCGACGCTGCTGTTCGAGGCTGCCAACCCGCGCCACGCCCACGACTGGGCGACGTGGCGCGACGCGGCGATCCCCGACGACAAGGTGCTCGCCCCGGGCGTGCTCGACTCGACGACCAACTACATCGAGCACCCAGAGCTCGTCGCCCAGCGCATCCTTACCTACGCCGAGATCGTCGGGCCCGATCGCGTGATCGCCGGGACCGACTGCGGGTTTGGCACGTGGGCCGGGTTCGGGGCGATCGACCCCGACATCTGCTGGGCGAAGATGCGGTCGCTGTCAGAGGGCGCGCGACTCGCGAGCGAGCGCGCCGCCGGGTCCCACCGATAGGCCGCCGTCGCGAGCAAGACGGGCGATCCGCGCCAACAGCGAGCGCACGCCCCCCCACCACGCCGGGTCGAGCATCAGGAATGGGTGCATGATCACGGTCGTCGGCCGGGCGTCGCGCGCCGCGGCCTCGACCCCGGCCCGGAGCCGAGATAGCGCAGCCCCGGCATCGAGCGGCGCAGCCCCGTCGCCGCGCGAGGCCCGCAGCTGCGAGAACGCCCCCATCAGGTGGTAGGCGTCGACGAGCTCCCAGTCAAACGGAACGTAGGCGAGCCCGTCGCGGACGCCGAATTCGTCGCCCTCCGGCGAGCACCACTCGATCCCTGCGGCCCGAAGCAGCGCGGACGAACCCTGATTCAGCATTCCCCCGGGCGGACGGAACCCGCGCGGCGCCAAATCCAGCGACGCGAACGCGGCCATCGCTCGGTCGATCACCTCACGCTCGACAACGTCCGAAAGTGCGACCCAGCGCTCGTGGAGCCACCCGTGCATCCCGAGCTCGTGCCCGCGCGCGGCGATCTCTCGGACTGCGTCGGGATACAGCTCGCAGTTGATGCCCTCGACGAAGAACGTGGCCCGCAGCCCGCACGCGTCGAGCTCGTCGAGCAGCCGCGGCAGCGCCTCGGTCACCGACGGATGCTCGCCGACCGACGGCACCGTCTCCCCGCGCGCAAGCGAGCTTGCCTCGCCGAGGTTGTCGAACGTCAGTGCGAGCGCAGCGCTAATCGCTAATCGCGCGATGCCCCGAGCACCGCGTCGAGCAGTCCCGGGAAGCGGGCGTCGAGGTCCGCGCGCCGCAGCGAGTTCAGCCGCGAGGTGCCCTCCTGGCGCTGGCGGATCACGCCGGCCTCGCGCAGGACCCGGAAGTGGTGGGTGCAGGTGGACTTGACGACCGGGAGATTGAACGCCTTGCAGGAGAGCTCCTCGCCGCCCGCCAGGCGGACGATGATCGTCAGCCGCATCGGGTCGCTGAACGCCTGCAGCACGCCGGCAAGCTCGATCTCGCTCGTAGCCGGATGCGCCAACGGCTCAATCGTCGTTGCTGGTGCCCCCACGGCGCTTTCAGAGATCAGATGGCCCATCTAAACCATTGTACGACGCTCATCGAACCTTTGGTAAGCTCGATTGGGTGTCCCGGTCCATCCTAGCCACTCGTTAACGAGTCGATGTCAGATCGCACCCCGCACCCCCACCTCCGTGCGACTCTCGTGCTCGCGTGCCTAGCGCAGTTCATGGTCGTCCTCGACGTGTCGGTCGTGAATGTCGCGCTGCCTTCGATCCGCAGCCACCTGGGCTTCTCCGAGGCCGACCTGCAGTGGGTCGTCAACGCCTACACGGTCACGTTCGCGGGCTTCCTGCTGCTCGGCGGACGCGCCGCGGACCTGATCGGGCGCCGGCGGGTGTTCGTGTCGGGGCTCGTGTTGTTCGCGGTCGCGTCGCTAGCCGGCGGACTGGCGAACTCGCAGGCGCTGCTGATCGGCGCGCGCGCGGTCCAGGGCCTGGGCGGCGCGGTGATCGCGCCGGCCTCGCTGACAATCCTCACGACCACGTTCGCCGAGGGCGCAGCCCGCAACCGCGCCGTCGGGATCTGGGGCGCGATGGGCGGCGCCGGCGGGGCCGCCGGGGTGCTGCTCGGCGGGATCCTCACCGACCTCCTGAGCTGGCGCTGGATCCTGTTCATCAACGTCCCGATCGGGCTGCTCGCCGCCGTGGCCGCGCAGCACTACATCGCTGAAGGCCGCAACCCTGAGCGGGCGCGGAGCTTCGACCTCCCCGGCGCGCTGACCGCGACGCTTGGCCTCTCGATCGTCGTGCTGGGGATCGTGCGGACCGATGTCGTCGGCTGGGGCTCGACGCAGGCACTCGGGCTGATCGCCGCGGGCGTCGCGCTGCTCGGCCTGTTCGTCGCGTTCGAGGGCCGGTTCGCCAAGCATCCGCTGATGCCGCTTCGGATCTGGCGCTCGCGCACGCTGAGTGCCGCCAACGTCGTCGTGCTGCTGCTCGGCGCAGCCGTGTTCGCGATGTGGTTCTTCCTGTCGCTCTACCTCCAGCAGGTCCGCGGCTACTCGCCGTTGCGAGCCGGGCTCGCGTTCCTGCCGATGACGCTCTCGATCATCGCCTGCTCGACGATCGCCTCGCGGGTGGTGACGAGGGTCGGCGCCAAGCCGATGCTCGTGTTCGGGATGACGATCGAGGCGATCGGCTTGTTCCTGTTCACGGGCCTCTCGGCCCATGGCACATACGTGGGCGACGTGCTCGCACCGTCCCTGCTGTGCGCAATCGGGCTCGGCTGCTCGTTCGTGCCGGTGACGATCGCCGCCGTCGCGGGCGTCGCGTCCGAGGAGGCGGGCCTCGCCTCGGGGCTGGTCAACACCTCGCGGTTGTTCGGCGGCGCGCTCGGACTGGCGGTGCTCGCCGCGCTCGCCACCTCGCGGACCAACCAGGACCTGCACCACCTCGGCGACAGTGTTCAGGCGATGCACGTAGCGCTGACCAACGGCTTTCAGTTCGCGTTCTTGATCGCCGGCATATTCGCCGCCATTGGCGCAGCCGTCGCGCTGTTCGGGATGCCGAAGGTCCGGATGCGCGGTCAGGAGGAGCCCGCGGACGACACCCCAGAGCGCCGCCGCGTCCGCGAGCGCGAGCCTGTGGTCGCAGGCGGATAAGCTCCCGCATCGATGGGACCGGGACCTTCTCGGATCGCTGTCGTCGACATCGGCACGAACTCGACGCGACTGCTGATCGCGGAGATCGATGGCGGGCAGGTCACCGAGGAGCTCGCCCGCCTCAGCAATGTGACGCGGCTCGGCGCCGGCGTTGACTCCGACGGGCGGCTGCGCGACGACGCGATGCAGCGCGTGTACGACACGCTCGAGGGCTTCCGCGAGCCGATCGAAGCAAACGGCGTCGACCGCGCGGTCGCGGTACTCACGAGCGCGGTCCGCGACGCCGCCAACGGCAAGCAGTTCGCCGACACCGTCCGCGACCGCTACGGCCTCGAACCGCACGTGCTCAGCGGCGACCAGGAGGCCGAGTTCACGTTCCTCGGCGCGATGAGCGAGCGCGACCCCGACGACACGACGCCGACGCTCGTGATCGACATCGGCGGCGGCTCGACCGAGCTCGTGATCGGCACCGGCCGTGAGCCCGGCTTCTACGTCTCAAACCAGGCCGGCGTCGTGCGCCAGACCGAGCGCCACCTGCATTCCGATCCACCCACCGGCGACGAGCTGACCAAGCTCGCGCGCGATGTCCGGGGGATCCTCGAGCAAGGCGTCCCACCCGATCACCGCGAGGCGGTCAGGCGCGCGATCGCGGTCGCCGGGACCGCCACCTCGCTCGCGTCGATCTCCCAGGCGCTCGACCCCTACGACCCCGAAAAGGTCCATGGCTACGTGCTCAGCGCGGCTGAATGCGAGCGGATTCTCGACCGGCTCGCGGCGCTGACGCTTGAGCAGCGCCGCGAGGTCACAGGGCTCGATCCGGGCCGGGCGCCGACGATCGTCGCGGGGGTCGTGATCCTCGGCGAAGTGTTGCGCCTGTTCGGCCTCGACGAGGTCGAAGTTTCAGAGAACGACATCCTCCGCGGCGCCGCGCTCGGGCTCTGATTCGGCGGTTCGCCGCCTAAACGCGCCCTAATCCGGACGGGTATAAGCTGCCGCCCCGAAAGGCTCGTTCGGGGACGAGCGGAGAGGGACCCCACAAGGGAGGAACAGGTGCGATTCGTACACCGTAGGCCGTTTCTCGTAGTAGGAACGGCCTTAGTTGCGTTTGCCTTGATCGGCCTCGGAGTTGCGGTGGCGAGGGCCACTCATGCATCCGGGCCGTTTGCCAGAGGCGCCCACCGCGGCGGCCTTTCGGTCTCGAAGGCGACAGCGCTCAGCCGTAACACGTCTTCACGAGTGATCGTGATCATGCGCAACCAGTTCAACGCGATCCCCGCCTCCAAGCGGCGGACCGCCACCAGGATCCGCGCCGAGCGCGTCGGCGATGCCCGGGTCCTGACCCAGGTCAGGAGCGCGGGCGGACACGTCTACCGGACGTACCACGCGCTCAACGCATTCGCTGCGACGGTGTCAAACAGCGAACGCGCGGCGCTGCGCAGCGACTCAGCGGTGCAGCAGATCGTGCCCGACACAGTCGTGCAGCTCCCCGCCCCGATCAACGCCCGGTCGTTCGCGTCGACCAAGGCCCCGCGTGCCGCCGGCACCACGCCGAGCGGGCAGACGATCTGCCCGGCCGACCCGAGCAAGCCGCTGCTCGAGCCCGAGGCGCTGCAGACGACGAACACTGCGTTCGATGACCCCAGCACGCCGCAGGCGGCCAACCTGGCTGACGGCTCCGGCGTCAAGGTCGCGACCTTCGCCGATGGTCTTGACCCCAACAACCCCGACCTGATCCGGCCCAACGGGCAGCACGTGATCGCCGACTACCAGGACTTCAGCGGCGACGGGCTCAACGCCCCGACTCCCGCCGCCGAGGCGTTCGGCGACGTTAGCTCGGTCGCGGCTCAGGGCACCCAGACCTACGACATCTCGCAGTTCATGAACCCCGCGCACCCGCTGCCTGCGGGCTGCAACATCAAGGTTCGCGGGATCGCGCCGGGCGCCACGCTCGACGTGATGAAGGTATTCGGC
>DASXDD010000180.1:0-17651 GCA_036490775.1 Solirubrobacteraceae bacterium
AACCTGACCAAGCTCGCCTCCGAGGGCAAGCTGGATCCGGTCGTCGGTCGCGAGACCGAGATCGAGCGGATCATGCAGATCCTCTCGCGCCGGACTAAGAACAACCCGGTGCTCGTCGGCGAGCCCGGCGTCGGCAAGACCGCCGTCGTCGAGGGCCTCGCACAGCGGATTACGCACGGCGACGTGCCCGAGCTGCTCAAGGGCAAGCAGATCTACACGCTGGATCTGGCCGCGCTCGTCGCGGGCTCGAAGTACCGCGGTGAGTTCGAGGAGCGCCTGAAGAAGGTGATGAAGGAGATCACCCAGCGCGGCGACATCATCCTGTTCATCGACGAGCTTCACAACCTCGTCGGCGCCGGCGCCGCCGAGGGCGCGATCGACGCCGCTTCGATCCTGAAGCCGGCGCTCGCCCGCGGCGAGCTGCAGACTGTCGGCGCGACCACGCTCGAGGAGTACCGGAAGTACCTCGAGCGCGACTCGGCGCTCGAACGGCGCTTCCAGAAGATCACCGTCGACCAGCCCAGCACCGAGGAGACCGTTCAGATCCTCAAGGGCCTGCGCGATCGCTACGAGCAGCACCACAAGGTCGCGATCACCGATGAAGCGCTCGAGGCGGCCGCCGACTTGGCGGACCGCTACATCTCCGACCGCTTCCTGCCCGACAAGGCGATCGACCTGATCGACGAGGCCGCATCGCGGATGCGGATCAAGTCGATGACCTCCCCGCCGATCTACCGCGAGCTCGAGGACGAGATCGAGGAGACCCGGCGCGCCAAGGAGGAGGCGATCGAGTCCCAAGAGTTCGAGAAGGCAGCGAACCTCCGCGACAAGGAGCGCAGGCTGACTCAGCGCAAGCGCGAGCTCGCGGAGCAGTGGGAGGCCGGCGAGTCCACCGAGCGCCCGGCGATCGGCGAAGAGGAAATTGCCGACATCGTGTCGATGTGGACCGGGATCCCGGTGTTCAAGCTGACCGAGGCCGAGACGGCGAAGCTGATGCGCATGGAAGACGAACTCCACAAGCGCGTGATCGGGCAGCACCCGGCGATCGAGGTCGTTTCCAAGGCGATCCGCCGCTCGCGGGCTGGACTGAAGGACCCCAAGCGTCCAACCGGCTCGTTCATCTTCCTGGGCCCGTCGGGCGTCGGCAAGACCGAGCTCGCACGGACGCTCGCCGAGTTCCTGTTCGGTGACGAGGACACGATGATCCGCATCGACATGTCCGAGTACATGGAGAAGCACGCCGTGTCGCGGCTCGTCGGCTCACCTCCGGGCTACATCGGCTACGACGAGGGCGGCCAGCTGACCGAGGCCGTGCGGCGCAAGCCCTACAGCGTGCTGCTGCTCGACGAGATCGAGAAGGCCCACCCCGATGTCTTCAACATCTTGTTGCAGATCCTCGAGGACGGCAGGCTGACCGACGCCCAGGGCCGGACCGTCGACTTCCGCCACTGCATCGTGATCATGACCTCGAACATCGGGGCCTCCGAGATCGCGCGCAACACGCCGCTTGGTTTCGCTGTGTCCGATGACGAGACGGGGATCACCTACGACGACATGAAGAACCGGATCATGGGAGAGCTGAAGAAGGTCTTCCGGCCCGAGTTCCTCAACCGAATCGACGAGGTGATCGTCTTCCACAAGCTCACCAAGGACGAGATCAAGGAGATCGTCGAGCTGCTGCTGCGGAGGATTCGCGAGTCAATGGCCGAGCGCGAGCTTCAGCTCGATCTGACTGAGGAGGCGAGGGACCTGCTGGTCGAAGAGGGCTGGGATCCATCGATGGGCGCGCGGCCGCTACGGCGCGCGATCCAGCGCCTCGTCGAGGACCCGCTCGCGGACTTCGTGATCCGCTCGCAGGCACCCTCGGGGTCGACGGTGCTCGTCGACGTCGAGCCGCCTCCGAAGGAGGACGAGCCGAAGAAGAAGCGCGAGGTGAGGCTTTCGATCATCGAGCCGGCCCCGCAGCCGACGCCGGTCGGCGTCGGAGCCGACGGCGGCGTCAGCGAGGACGGCGAGGGCGAGCCCGAGACCGACCCGCCTGCAGCCGACGCTCCTTCCGAGGGCGAGTAGGCCTAAGCGTTTACGTCGGGCCAGGCGCGTAGCCTGGTCCGATGGCACGCCCCACGACCGTTCATGTCTGCTCGGAGTGCGGCCATGAGACGCCGCGCTGGGCGGGGCAGTGCCCGGGGTGCGGCGAGTGGAACACGCTGATCGAACAGCCCGTCCGCGCCGCCGGCGGCGGACCGGGCGGGCGCGGTCCCGGTGCGCGCGTTCGCGGTCGCGGGGTCGCCGCGACTCCGATCACGCTCGGCGACATCGCTGCCGATGAGCAGCAGCGGCTGCGCACCGGAATCGGCGAGCTCGACAACGTGCTCGGCGGCGGGATCGTTCCCGGCTCGCTGATCCTGATCGGCGGCGCGCCGGGGATCGGCAAGTCGACGCTGACGACAATGGCGCTCGCCAATCTGCTCGCCGCCGGACGGCGCACGCTGTACGTCTCGGCCGAGGAGTCGGCGGCGCAGATCCGCCTGCGGGCGGAGCGGTTGAGCGCCGCGACGGCGCTCCAGATCCCGGTGATCGCCGAGACCGACCTGCATACGGTGCTCGCGACGCTCGAGCACGAGCGGCCCGACGTCTGCGTGATCGACTCCGTGCAGGCGCTGCACTCGAGCGATCTGTCGAGCGCCGCCGGCTCGGTCGCGCAGGTCCGAGAGGTCGCGAGCGAGATCATGCGCATCGCCAAGGCGCAGCGCACGGCGGTACTGCTCGTTGGGCACGTCACCAAGGACGGTGCGCTCGCAGGCCCGCGCGTGCTCGAGCACATGGTCGACTGCGTGCTGTCATTCGAGGGCGAGCGCGAGCGCACCTACCGGACGCTGCGCGCGCTCAAGAACCGCTTCGGTCCCGCGCACGAGGCCGGCGTGTTCGAGATGCGCGACGACGGGCTCGTCGAAGTGCTCGACGCGTCAGCGCGGTTCGTCGGGGAGGCCACGCGCGCCGCGGGCAGCGTCGTGCTGTGCGCGATGGAGGGCTCGCGTCCGCTGCTCGTGGAGGTGCAGGCGCTCGTCTGCCGTTCAGAGCTCGTACCGCCGCGCCGCGTCGTCTCGGGCCTTGACCGCAACCGCGTCGCGCTCGTGCTCGCGGTGCTCGGCCGCCACGGCGGGATCGGGCTCGGAGCTGCCGACGTGTTCGTCAACGTCGTTGGCGGCGTGCGCGTCGACGACCCAGGGGCGGACCTGGCCGTGGCGCTTGCGGTGGCCAGCGCCGTGCGCCGCGTCGAGCTGACCGCGGCCGGCGGCCGGCGGCCGCTCGCGTGCTTCGGGGAGCTTGGTCTGACCGGGGAGCTGCGGACCGTCGCCCATGGCGATCGGCGTCTGGCCGAGGCTCAGAAATTCGGTTTGACACCGGTAATCGCGCCCGAAGCGCACACGACATTGCGCGCCGCGCTGGCGGCGGCGATCGGCGACGCTCGCGAGTCTGCGGCGATCGCGGCGTGAGCCAAACCGGGCCTGGGTCGGATCTACGGCCAGTCCACCGCCGTGCGGCGGTCGAACGTATGAATAAGAGGTAAAATCGGCCTTCATGCCGCCGCGTTCCGGGGAAGAGCTCAAAGAAGAGCTCGAGTCTCGACAGGACTCCCGGATGGTCCGGGCGCTCGAGATGGTTGCCCCTGGGACGGCGCTGAGAGAGGGCCTCGACAACATCCAGTCGGCCCGCAGCGGCGGCCTGATCGTGATCGGCGACGCTGATGAGCTCGCGTTCCTGTTTTCGGGTGGCATCAAGCTCGACCTCGACTACTCGCCGACGTTCCTGTACGAGCTCGCGAAGATGGACGGCGCGATCGTGCTCAGCTCCAACGCGACCAAGATCGCGCACGCCAATGTCCAGTTGACGCCCGATCCGACGATCCTCACGCTCGAGACCGGTACGCGACATCGCACGGCAGAGCGGGTCTCCAAGCAGACCGACGCGCTCGTGGTCGCGATCTCCGAACGCCGCGAGATCGTCTCGCTGTACGTCGATGGGATCAAGTACATCCTCGAGGACATCCCGGTGGTGCTGGCGAAGGCAAACCAGGCGCTCGCGACGCTCGACAAGTACCGCAGCCGCCTCGACCAGGTCTCGACCCGCCTGACAGCGCTCGAGTTCGAGGGTGGCGCGACACTGCACGATGTTCTGACGGTGCTCCAGCGCGCCGAGCTGGTGACGCGGATGGCCGTCGAGATCGAGCGCTACATCGTCGAGCTCGGCACTGAGGGCCGCCTGATCGAGATGCAGCTTGACGAGACGATGGTCGGTGTCTCGGCGGACAAGGGTGCGCTCGTCCACGACTATCTGATCGAGGACTCCGACGACGCATTCGCCACCGCGTTTGACCAGCTCGTCCGCCTGCCGCATCAAGATCTACTGGACTTTGGCCGGCTGGCCGAGCTGCTCGGCCACGATCGCAAGCTCAACACGCTCGACTACCCGGTGTCCCCGCGTGGGTTCCGGATACTCGGGCGGATACCCAGGCTTCCCAAACTCGTTGTTCAGAGGATCATCGATGAGTTCGGAGCTCTGGAGGATCTGCTCGCCGCTACAGATGGCGAGCTGGAGACCGTCGACGGCGTCGGCGAGATCCGGGCGAAGGACATCCGAGAGGGCCTTCGCCGCCAGCAGGAGATCAATCTGGTGGACCGGTACCTACAAACGTAGTTTTCGATCCAATGAAGCTGTAAGCCGCCGGGGCCACGCCTCGGCGACTGGGAGATAAGGAGGACGTCATCACCGAGCTAATCGAAGAGCACCTCGAGGATCTCGAGGCGGTAGAACCGCCGCCACACATCGAGTTCGAGATCGGCGACAACGTCGTTTACCCACACCACGGAGCAGGCAAGGTGCTGCGCAAGGAGGACAAGGAAGTACTTGGGGAGAGCCGGGAATACCTGACGATCAAGATCCTTCACAACGACATGACCGTCATGGTGCCCACCGAGAACGCAGCGCTAGCAGGGCTTCGGCGCGTAATCGACGAGGAGACAGTCAAGAAGGTGCTCGCCGTGCTCCAGGACGAGTGCTCGGAGATGCCAAAGAACTGGAACCGCCGGTTCAAGCACAACCGCGACAAGATCAAGACTGGCGATATCTACGAACTGGCTGAGGTCGTGCGTAACCTCGCCATTCGCGAGTCTGAAAAGGGTCTGTCGACCGGCGAGAAGCAGATGTTCACGCGAGCCAAGAAGATCCTCGCGTCCGAGTTGATGTACGCCCTCGCAATGGACGAGGAAGAGGTCGAGGAGCACATCTACGGGCTGCTCGCAGAGTCCTCGGGGGTCAAGCGCCCGGCGAGGATGGCCGTCGCCGCGAAGTAGACCGCGGCGACAGGCAAGATGGCGGTCGCGTTGATCGTGGCCGCAGGTCGTGGCGAGCGCCTTGGGTCGGACCGGCCCAAGGCGCTCATCACGCTTGCAGGCAGGCCGATGCTCGAATGGAGCATCGCCGCGCTGCAAGCCGTTGAGTCGGTTGAGCGGATCGTGGTCGCGTTGCCGCCCGGCGTGTCTGCTGCGCTTGACGGAGCGATCTCGGTCGCGGGCGGTGAGACGCGCTCGCACTCCGTGCGCGAAGCGCTGCGCGCGAGCGGCGACGGCGATCCGGTGATCGTCCACGACGCGGCCAGGCCGCTGGCGTCGACCGAGCTGTTCGAGTCCGCACTCGCCGAGCTCGAGGGCTCGGGCGCCGACGCCGTGATCGCCGCCGTGCCGGTGTCGGACACGATCAAGGAGGTCGCCGACGATGGCCGCACCGTCGCTCGGACGCTGCGCCGCGAGCAGTTATGGGCGGTGCAGACGCCCCAGGTGTTCCGTCGGGCGGCGCTCGAACGGGCCCTGCTGGACGCGCCCGACGAGCTGCTTGCGTCGGCCACCGACGACGCTTGGCTGATCGAGCGCGCGGGCGGGACCGTCCGGATTGCGCCTGCCGGCCCCGACAACCTGAAGGTCACGAGTCCGACCGACCTGCGGCTCGCTGAACTGCTGCTGATCGAGCGAGGGTCGTGAGCGTCCAGACGGGCATCGGCTACGACTGCCATCGGTTCGCCGAGGGCCGGCGGCTGGTGCTCGGCGGCGTCGAGCTGAAGGCTGAGCGCGGCCTGGAGGGTCACTCCGACGCCGACGTGCTCGTGCACGCGATCATTGATGCGCTGCTCGGCGCCGCGGGGCTGCCCGACATCGGCAGCCAGTTCCCCGACACCGACGAGCGCTACCGGGACGCGGACTCGATCGGGTTGCTGCGCACAACCGTGAAGCTGCTCGCCGAGCACGACTTCGCGATCGTGCACGTCGACGCGACCGTGATGCTCGAGCGGCCCAAGCTCGCTCCCGCGCGCGAGCAGATCCGCGACTCGCTCGCGACGGCGCTCGGGATCGATCGTGAGCACGTCAGCGTCAAGGCCACCCGCGGCGAGGGCATGGGGTTCGTCGGGCGCGAGGAGGGAGCCGCGGCGCTCGCGATCGCGACCGTGTCTCGCTAGTCGGGGCACTAACGGCGGAGCACGGGCCGGCGGAGCACCAGCGCCAGCAGGGTGGCGCCGACGGCCGCGACGGCCGCGACGGCGAATGCCGGACGGGCGGTGCCGCCGTGCTGGACCAATACGCCGGCGATCGCCGCAGCGGCGCCGGTCCCGGCCGAGATCCCGGTCGACAGCCATCCGAACGCCTCGGCCGCGGTCCGCTCCTCGGTGAGGCCATCGAGGAGCAACGTCAGCGTCGTCAGCGCCGGGTTCAGCGCAACCCCGGCGATCAGCAGCACCAGCCCGAGCACGACCAGTCCCTCGGTCGCGACCATCACCGCCGCGCACGCGGTCATCGCGCTCGTCAGCGACAGCAGCCGGGCGGCGGGATCCGCGGTCCACTGCCGAGATCCGTAGGCGGCGGCGCCGACGATTCCGCCGATCGACAGCATCGCGATCAGGATGCCTGCGGCGGCGGGCTTGTGGTGGGCCGTGGCGAGCGTCGGGACGCCGACCTCGATGCCGCCGATCACAGCGCCGATCGCACCCGCGGCCGCCAGCACCGGCGCTATGCCGCGAGTTCGGATGACTTTCGCCCGCCCGTCGCGGCTGCGGGATGCGACCTGCGGAATGTGGACCGATCGCACCGATGCTGCGAACGCGAGCGTGCCGACGCCCGACAGCACCGCGACCACGATCAGCCCCGTCGAGGCCGAGGAGGTTGCGGTCAGTGTCGCGAAGATCAGCGGCGCGGTCAGCAGTGACAGCTCCTGGGTGAGGTAGACCATGCTGTACGCCGCGGTGCGATCGTCGTCGCCGGCGGCTTCACCCCAGGCGACGCGCATCGCTGTCGAGATCGATGGGAGCGCCAGGCCGGCGACGACCCCCAGCACGATCAGCAGCGCGTGCGGTCCATCGGCCGCCGAGACGCCCACGATCGCGATCAGCGCCGCCGGGTGCACGACGCCGCAGACGGCGTTCAGGGTTGCGAGCCCGTGGCGGTCCATCAGCCTGCCCTGGATCGGCCGCGCCACGCCGGCACCGATCGCGAGCGTGCCCGCGACCACACCGGCCAGCGCGACCGAGCCGGTGTGCTCGCGAACGACGAGCACGATCGCGATTGCCGCCGCTCCCTGGGTCAGCTGGCCGACCAGGCCGGAGACCGCCTGAAGCGCGGCACCGGGTGTGCGCAGGACGGTGCGAGTGGGGGTCGTCAAGCTGCGAGCCTATCGTTGGTACATGACATGCACAGATCCGATACGCTTGCGTAACATGAACCTCGCTCACAACAAGCTCTGCGCATCGGACTGGTGGGCGCGCAAGGTCAAGACCAAACTCGTGCCGTGGGGTGTCGCCGGCGTCGAGCTCGATGGCGACGTGCTCGAGATCGGCCCCGGGTTCGGCGCGACCACGCGTGAGCTGGCGCCGCTCGCCGGCACATTGACCGTCGTCGAGCAGGACGAGGGCTACTGCCGCAAGCTGCGGTCGACGCTCGACGGCAATGTCACCGTCGTCCATGGCGACGGGACAGCGCTGCCGTTCGCGGACGGCCGCTTCGCGGTCGCACTGTGCTTCACGATGCTCCACCACGTGCCGACGCGTGAGCTCCAGGACCGCCTGCTTGCAGAAGTCGCGCGCGTACTCGCGCCCGGCGGCTGCTTTGCCGGGACCGACAGCCTCGGCACCGGAACGGTGTTCAAGCTGATCCACATCGGCGACACGATGCAGCTCGTCGACCCCGGCGGGCTGCCCGCTCGGCTGGTCGCGGCCGGGCTCGAGCAGCCCCAGATCGACGTGGTGCAGCGGTCGTTCCGGTTCCGGGCCCGCAAGCCGCTGTGAGCGCGGCCGGCGAGGTCCCGCCCCACATTGTCGACGCTGCCAGCCACGTGCTGGCGCAGGACGGCCTCCAGGCGGCGACCCTCGAGCGGATCTCGGCGGCGGCGGGCGTATCGCGGATGACGCTGCACCGGCGCGGCGTGTCCAAGGGCGACATCCTTCGCGCGCTCGCCGAGCGCCTCGAGCTCGACTACCGCGACGCGATGTGGGGCGCGCTGGTCGCCCGCGGGACGGCGAGTGACCGGCTGCGAATCGCGCTAGAGCGCCTGTGCGACGTCAGCGAGCGCAACCTCGGCCTGCTCGACGGGCTGAGCGCGCCGACCCGCGACGCGATCTATCACGAGTCCGATGGCGACCGGCTGACGCGCAAGGTGTTCGTCGAGCCACTCGAGCGGCTGCTGCTCGACGGCGCCGCCGACGGCTCGCTCGCCGAGGTGGATGCTCGCGAGACGGCGACGGTGCTGTTCAACGCCGTCGGCCACACCTACCGGCATCTGCGCACCGGCCACGGCTGGGAGCCCGTGCGAGCCCGAGCCGGGATCCTCGAGCTGGCGATGTCGGGGCTCGTCGCGCGCTGAGTCAGCGGAGCGCGCGGTGAATCAGCGGACCGCGCGCCGGGCGGCGGCGCGCTCGCGCAGCTGCTCGTGCTCAACCAGCCGCTTGAGCTGGCGCAGCGTGCGGCGCACGTGGCCCTGGACGGTCGGTGCGGCGACGCGTTCGGCCACCCAGCCGGCGATGCCGGCGCCGGCGACGCCGTAGGCGAGCCGCAGCTCGACGTTCGTACCGCCCCCGGAGCGGTTGCGCAGGCGCCAGCGACCCCGCTGGTCGACGCCGGTCACCGAGGTCCACGCCACCTCACTCGGCGGCGCCCACTCGACGATCTCGATCAGGCCGCCGACCTCGGCGGCGCCGACCCGCAGCAGCGTCTGGTAGCGAGCGCCAAGGCCGTCGGGCTCGTCGCCGACGACCTCCCAGCGGGTGACCCCCGACATGAACGTCAGCACCCGCTCGGGGTCGGTGACAAACGCCCACACGAGATCGATCGGCGCCGCGACCTCGAGGCTGCCGTTGACCCTCATCCGATCACCGGAAAGCGGCGCTCGGCCGCGAGCGCGTCGAGCGTTTCCTGCATCTGGCGCTGGATGTGGTCATAGATCTCGTCGACGTCGGGATCGGAGCCGAACTCGGCCCGTAGGTCGATCGCCGGCAGCGTCTCGATCGTGATCTTCGCCGGCAGCGGGAGGTGGCCGAGCATGTCGCCGACGTTCAGGCCCCAGGGCAACGCGAGCGAGATCGGCAGCACCTTCAGGCGGAACATGCGGTCGAGCGCGAGCAACCTCGCGAGCCGCTCGCCGCGGCTGAGGAACAGCGCCGTCTCCTGGCCGCCGATTGAGACGACCGGAACGATCGGGACGTTCTGTTCGAGCGCCATCCGGATGAAGCCCTGGCGGTGTCCGAAGTCCACGCGGTTGCGCTGCCAGCTCGGGCGGTGGACCTCATAGTCGCCGCCCGGGTAGACGAGCAATGCGGCGCCGGACTCGAGCGCTTTCTGGGAGTTCGACGGCGACGCGGCGACCGTGCCGAACTTGCGCAGCGATCCGAGCATCGGCATCGACAGCACCAGGTTGTGGGCGAGCTGGAAGAACGGCCGCTCGACGCCGAAGTACGTGCTGAACGCCAGCGTGAAGATGACCGTGTCCGGCGTCATGTTGCCGCCCGAATGGTTGCCGACCAGCAGCACCGGACCCGAGTCGGGGATGTTGCCCAGCCCGCGAACCTCGCCGCGATACCACAGGCTGGCGAACAGCCACATCAGCGGCAGCTGCTCGCGGATGTAGTCGGGGTCGCGCTCGTCGAAGTCGGCCTTCGGGATCCGCCGTTGCGCCTGAGCGCCGAGCTCGCGCACGACGCGGCTCAGCAGCGAGCCCCGCGACTCCTCCGGTTCGACGTCCTCGGGAAATCGGACGTGACCATTGCGCTTGGAAGTGTCGGCGACGTCGGCCTGTGCCATCGCGATCTACCCGCCGTTTAGGCGGCGCGGGCGTCGGCGCCCGAGCGGGTCGACGGCACGAGCCCCGAACGCTCGGCTCGGTCGAAGAAGTCGAGGATCAGCTTGTTGGTCTCGTCGGGCCGCTCCACCTGAGGGACGTGACCGCATGCGTCCAGCGTGATCTGCTCGGCGTCGGGCAGCCACTTGGCGACGTGGCGGCTGAACGCCGCGGGGATCAGCCGGTCATTGTTGCCCCAGATCCACAGGGCGGGTGGCTCCAGCTCGGCGAGTCGCGGATAGAAGCCGTTGCGGCCGAACGGAGCCTCGAGGTAGATGTTGCGGGCCGCCGTCCAGAACGCGTACCTGGCGCCGGCGCTGTGGTAGATCCGCCTGAATTCGTCGACCGACAAGTCTCCGACGGCAGGGTCGATCGCGTCGCGGTCGTGGAACATGCTCCAGAACTGCGCCGAGATCAGCGAGCGGCGGATCGCGTGCGGAAGCATCCCGAGCTCAGGCCGCAGCAGTCGCACGAATGGGTGCAGCGAGCGCCGCACCCACGCGACGGCGGGACACAGCAACCCGAGCGCGCCGGTGCGCTCGGGGGCGGTGAGCCCGAGCTCGATCGCGATCCGGCCGCCGAGTGAGTTGCCGACCATGTGCGCCCACGGGATCTCGAGCTCGTCCATCAGTCCGAGCATGATCTCGGCGAACCAGCGGGCGTTGTAGGTGCCCAGCGACGGCTTGCTCGACGAGCCGAACCCGGGCAGGTCCGGGGCATGCACGCGGTAGCGATGGCTCAGCGTCGCGGCGGTCTCGAACAGCGACGCGCGCGTTCCGCCGAGGCCGTGAAGCAGCAGCACGTCGGGGCCGCTGCCCATCGTCAGGGTCGAGATCCGGTGGCGGCCGACGGGGATGTCGTGGATCTGAACCAGAGGCGGGCGCCCGTTGGGCAGGCGGAACAGGCCCTCGAACGCGACCGCGAAGTCGAGGTTGCCGCGAACCCCGAGCAACCGGCGGCCGAACGCGTCGACACCCGAGAACTCCCCCTGTCGCAGCCGCAGCCACGTGTCCGCGCTGGTGCTGATCGTCACATCAGGGCGCCGGCGGCTGCCGCCCTTGCGCACGCGGGCGCCGTGGCTCGTGCACCGGACCTCCCAGGTGCGCCCGATGTCGCACAGCTGGATCTGGTAGGTCGCATCAAACCCGGGATCGGCTCCCAGGTAGCGGTCCGGCAGCGACCGAAAAGCATCGTCGATGGCGGAGAGCCGCCCGGCGGGGCCAATTACAGCCACCTCCGGCACCCTACCCACCGCTCCGGGCGGACGCGTGGCCCGTCGGCGTATTCAGACCGAGTGGCACGTGCTTCCCGCCGTGAATGCGGTCGCACCGAGAGGCGTCACGGGCGGATGACTGGCGAGGACGCAGGAGCGAAGCTGTAGCGGAGCTACAGCGAGGTCCGAGGACGAAGGCAGGCGCCGCCCGAGGCGTCTCGAATGCGACGGCATTTATGGTGGGGAGCACTAAGGTTGCCGGACTGTGCGAGCGATTTCCCTGCATGACACGCAGACGGGCGAAGTTCGGCCGATCGACCCTCGGGAGCCCGGACGCGTCGGCATCTACGCCTGTGGACCGACCGTCTATGGGCGGATCCACGTCGGCAACGCCCGTCCGTTCGTCGTCTTCTCGCTGCTCAAACGGTTTCTCGAGCACGAGGGTTACGAGGTCACGCTGGTCGTGAACATCACCGACGTCAACGACAAGATCTACGCCGCCGCGCGCGAGTCCGGCGTCCCGAGCGGCGAGTTGGCGAGGGAGATGAGCGACGCGTACATCGCCGATACCGACGGACTTGGGCTCGGCCGGCCCGATCACGAGCCGCGCGCCAGCGAGACGATCCCAGGGATCATCGGGCTGATCGGGCGGCTGGTGGAGGGCGATCATGCGTACGCGACCGGCGGCGACGTCTACTTCCAGGTCAGGAGTTACCCCGAATACGGTGCGCTGTCTCACCGAAATGTGGAGGAAATGGACCAGGGCGAGGGCGTCGAGGGTGCCGACCTCAAGCGAGACCCGCTCGATTTCGCACTCTGGAAGGCCGAGAAGCCGGGCGAGGACACCGCCTGGGACTCGCCCTGGGGCCCCGGTCGGCCCGGCTGGCACATCGAGTGCTCGGCGATGGCCGAGGAACTGCTCGGGCTCGACTTCGAGATCCACGGAGGCGGGTCGGACCTGATCTTCCCCCACCACGAGAACGAGGCCGCGCAGACGTTCGCCGCCCACGGGGAGCCGCTCGCGCGGCTGTGGATGCACAACGGCATGGTCCGGCTCGACAAGGCAAAGATGGCCAAGTCAGTCGGCAACATCTTCGTCCTGCACGACGCGCTGGCCGCCTACGGCCGCGACGCGCTGATCATGTACTTCTGCGGCGGCCACTACCGCCAGCCGATCGAGTTCGACGACCAGCGCCTCGAGGAGGCGGCGGCCCGGGTGCGGCGGATCCGCGAGGCCGCGCGCCGGCTGACGCCGGGCCAGTCGCCGGATTGGTCAGGTCCGTTGCGCGAACGCTTCTTCGACGCGCTGGCAAGGGACTTCAACACGCCGCGGGCACTGGCTGACGTGTTCGACTGGGTCCGCGAGGCCAACGCCTCGACGTCCGCGGTCGGCGAGACCGATCTGCGCGAGATGCTCGGCGTGTTCGGGCTCGAGAACCTGCTCGAGCCCGACGAGAGCCAGGCTCCGGCTGAGGCCGTGCAGCTACTCGAGGCGCGCGAGCGCGCCCGGGGACAGCGCGACTACGCCGAGGCCGATCGCCTGCGCGACGAGCTGCGCGAGACGGGCTGGGAGGTGCGGGACGGCCCCGCGGGACCAGAGCTGCTCCCGCTGACGTGATCGTCTACGGCCGCAACCCGGTGCGCGAGGCGATCCGCGGACCGCGGCCCGTGTATCGCGCATGGGCGACCAAGAACGCCGAACGCGAGCCGTGGCTGGCGCAGCTGAAGCCGCCGGTCTCGATCGTGTCGGCCGAGGAGATCGAGCACCGTTGCGGCAGCCCGGATCACCAGGGCGTGTGCGCCGAGGCCGGGGCGTTTCACTACGTCTTGGCCGAGGCGGTGCTGGCGGCTGAGCGGCCACTGATCGTGGCGCTAGACCAGGTCCAGGATCCCCAGAACCTCGGCTCGATCTGCCGCACCGCCGAGTGCGCCGGCGCGACCGCGGTCGTGATCCCCGAGCGCCGCTCGGCCGAGGTCACGCCGGCCGTCTGCAAGGCATCCGCCGGGGCGGTTGAGCACCTGCCGATCGCTCGCGTCCGCAACCTCGCCGACTTCCTCGGCGAGGCCAAGGCCGCCGGGATCTGGTGCTACGGCGCCGATGGCGACGCGACGCTGGGGTATTCCGAGGTCGACTTTGCGGGCCCGGTCGCGCTGGTGCTGGGCTCCGAGGGCCACGGCCTGCGCCCTCGCGTGGCCTCGGCCTGCGACGCGCTCGTGTCGATCCCGATGCGCGGCCGAATCGAGTCGCTGAGCGTCGGTGCGGCCGCCGCGGTGCTGATCTACGCGGCGGCGCGGGGGAGGTAGGGCGCGGCGGGGCGCGGACAGTCCCGGCCGGGTGCGGCAAACATCCCATTCGACGCAATCCCAACCGGCGCGTGGGACGTTCGCTCCGTGGGAGGGAGCGAACATCCCGCGGAGCGCCAACAGGGTCCTGGTTGGGACGTTGACCACACGGCCGCGGCGACAGAGCGCGGGGTGGAGTCGGAAACGTCCCACGCGACGCGCCCCGGAGGTTGGTTGGGCGTTAACCGTCGCTCACCGACGGAAACGTCCCGCGCAACTCGGAGCCGGTGCTGCTCGGGACGTTTTCACCCGCGCTCCTCGGTGGTGTCGTTCGGCTGAGTCCCGCGCCCCGCCGTACAGGCTGAGGATCTGAGCAATTTCTCGCAATCTGGATCTTTTGCTTGACAGCGAGCCGTTGCTATGTAAAGTTCCCGCGCGGGAGATAACCGTCGATCGAAGCCTGAGGCTTGGGAGAGCAGCGGGTCGAGGAGGCGGAGAGGTGCGGTCATCATCGGGACCGCGAACATCCAAGACCAGAAGCGGCGCGAGGGGAGGTACCGCGCCACGAACTCCGACCGAGCGGCCGTGAACGGCCGGCTCGAGAAGGGACCACTCGTGGCTCGACTATCGGCAGGATCCAACCCTCAACCTCAGGTTGAAGATGGGTTCCTGATCGCCCTTGCCAAGCAGGGGCACGGGCAGGCTTATGACCACATCGTGCGGCGTTATTACGGATTCGTCCGTCTGAAGGCGTCGTCGTATTTCCTCGCCGGCGGGGACGCCGACGATTTGATCCAGGAGGGGCTTGTCGGCCTCTACAAGGCGGTTCGCGACTACCGGACCGACCGCGAGTCGAGCTTCCGCAACTTCGCGGAGCTGTGCATCACGCGCCAGATCATCACCGCGGTCAAGACCGCGACGCGCAACAAGCACACGCCGCTCAACCAGTACGTCTCGTTCTCGAGCACGCCGGCCGGGTCGATGGGCGACAACGAGCCGACGCTAGACGAGATGCTGCCGGGTTCGCCAGTCCACGATCCGGTCAACCAGGTGATCTCCTCCGAGGAACTGCGGGCGCTCGTCGCGTGCATCTCGACGGTGCTGTCAGAGCTCGAGTCGCGCGTTCTGGCCCTTTACCTCGACGGCCACTCCTACGAGGAGGTCGGGCGCCGGATCGGCTGCGACTGCAAGACGGTCGACAACGCGCTGCAGCGCGTCAAGCGCAAGGTCGGCCATCACCTGACCGAGCGCAACGCTCTCGCAGCCGCATAGCCGCCGCTGGCCCCGGACGACGAATCGGTCAGCCGGCGATCGGCCCGAGCTTGGGCTCGAGGCCGTACAAGCTGAACGCCCGGAACTCCGAGAACTCCCGGTGGCCCGGGCCGTGGAAGTCCGAGGACCCGGTCTGAAGCATCCCGTGCTGGTCGCAGCGCTCGACGAGTAGCTGCGTCTGCTCGCGCGCGTGCGTTATGTAGAAGCATTCGATGCCGTCCATCCCGCGCGCCTGGAAGTCGTCGACGAGCCCGAGCACGATCTCGGCGTCGGGGATCGTCCAGAACGGATGCGCCCACACCGCGATGCCACCGGCCTCGTGGATCGCGTCGATCGAGTCGGGCACCGTCGGGATCGTGCGTGAGCGAAACGCGGCCTTGCCCTCGATCAGGTACTCGACGAGGAACGCCGACGGGTCGGTCAGGCCCTCTTCCTCCAGGCGCTTCGCGTTAGCCGGGTGGGTCACGGCCGCGCGCGCGAGGTGGGGGCGGCCGATCGACTTGCCCTCGGCGGCGCGAGCCGCGAGTGACTGCTCGTCGAGTTCGTAGCCGAGCTCCTTGAGCGCGTCGGCCATCCGGCCGGCGCGACCCTCGCGGTCCTGGCGGTAGGCCTCGAGGCGCTCACACAACAGGGCATCGTGATGGTCGATCATGTAGCCGAGGATGTGCAGATCGCGGTCCTCGGCGTCGAGCGCCGAGATCTCGACTGCGGGCGCAACGGCGATCCCGTGGTTGGCTGCCGCGTCAACCGCCTCCTGCACGCCGTCGACGCTGTCGTGATCGCTCAGCGAGAGCAGTTTCACGCCAGCCTGCGCGGCTGCGGCGACGACCTCGTGTGCGGGCAGCGTCCCGTCGGAGTGCACGGAATGACTCTGCAGATCGAAAGTGGGAGGATCAGGGCTCACTGAGGCCGAGCGTAGTAGGCGGGCGCAATTGGTATAAACGCGGGCGGCTTTAGGGACATTTGATCGACAACGATAGACAGGAGTCCGACGATGAGTGCTGACTCGCAATCCGGCCACGAGCACAGCGGCCCCGGCTATGCAACCGTCGACGTCGCCCGCGAGCAGCCGCCGGAGAAGCTCGTTTACGTGGCGTCGCTGTACGAGGGCACCGGGATCGACCGCCCGGACTTCATCGCGGTGGTCGACGTCGACCCGTCCTCGGACACCTACGGCGAGATCGTCGGACGCACCGACATGCCCAACGTCGGTGACGAGCTGCACCACTTCGGATGGAACGCTTGCTCGTCGGCTTGCCACTCGCAGCTTCAGCGCGACACGCTCGTCGTTCCCGGGTTCCGCTCGTCGAGGATCCACCTGCTCGACGTCTCTGACCCGCGCGCGCCGCGGATCAAGAACGTGATCGAGGGTGAGGAGATCAAGGAGAAGCTCGGGCTGAGCGCGCCGCACACGGTGCACTGCATGCCGGGCGACATCATCACGATCTCGATGCTCGGCGACGCCGACGGCAACGCGCCCGGCGGGTTCGCGGTGCTCGACGCGCGCGACTTCACGGTCGCCGAGCGCTGGGAGCGCGAGCCCAACGGGATCGAGTTCATGTACGACTTCTGGTACCAGCCGCGCCAGAACACGCTGGTGTCGAGCGAGTGGGCCGCGCCGAACACGTTCCAGGGCGGCTTCGACCCGGCCGACGTCGGCGCCGGCAAGTAAGGCCGCAAGTTGCATTTCTGGGACCTCGAGGCGAGGACCAAGGTGCAGACGATCGACCTCGGCGACGACGGCTGGATTCCGCTCGAACTGCGCTGGCAGCACAATCCGGACTCCGCCCAGGGCTTCGTCGGCGCGACCCTGTCGAGCAACATCATCCGCTTCCGCCGCGACAACGGCTCGTGGGATGCCGAGACCGTGATCGACGTCGTCAACGAGCCGCTCGAGGGTTGGCCGCTGGAGGGCGGCGTTCCCGGCCTGATCACCGACCTGGTGCTGTCGATGGACGATAAGGACCTGTTCTTCTCAAATTGGCTGCACGGCGACCTGCGTCACTACGACGTCTCGGACCCCGGCAACCCCCAGCTTCGCTCGCAGGTGTGGCTGGGCGGGCTGCTCGGCCGCGACGGCGGTCACCCGAAGGCGTCCGGTCCACTGAGCGGCGGGCCGCAGATGCTGCAGAACTCGCTCGACGGCGACCGCGTGTACGTCTCGAACTCGCTGTTCTCGACCTGGGACAACCAGTTCTATCCCGGGATCAACGGCTGGCTCACCAAGCTCGACCGCCAGGCCGACGGCAGCTACGCGCTCGACCCGGACTTCTTCGTGGACTTCCACGAGCAGGCCGACGGCGCACGGCCGCACGAGATCCACATGCCGAGCGGCGATTGCACCACCGAGATCTTCCAATAGGCCGCGCTGACAAATAGGGTTCCCCTCCGAGGAATCGGAGGGTGCTGTCATGAACTACTTGCCGGTGTTGTTCCGCGATCGCCCGCGGCCCGTGCAGATCGTCCTGGGCGGGGTGATCCCCGCCTCGATCGGAGCCCTCCAGGGGGT
>DASXDD010000181.1:0-2451 GCA_036490775.1 Solirubrobacteraceae bacterium
CGATCTGAGCTAACCCCGGCTGCCCCCTTGGACGAGTTGCAGGAGGGCGGGACGGTCCGCCGGTTTGGCGCGTCTGCGTAGGCAGCGGTGTGGCAGCTCGGCAACTCGACGCCGCGACGCTCGGCCCGCGCTATCGCGTGATTCCAAGCGTCAGGGTCGAGCTGGAGCTCTGGCGTGGCGGCGAACGGCCGCTCGGACGAGCGCTCTCGCAGTGGCCGTCGGATAAACGGTTGACGCGGTGGGTCGCGGCGGTCCGTGCCGGAGCCGTGTTCGCGGCGAACTTGGCGGCACGGTCGCCTCGGGGCCCGTTTCAGGGCCCTGCGGCGGCGATCTGGTGGTTGTGGAGCTTCAGGAGGTTGTGGGTCGCGGCTGCTAATCGCCATTCGGAGCGGACGGCTGACCGGCCTCTTCGCTGGAACCGGTCGAACCCTCGGTTGAACTTCATCTGCCCGAACACCGGCTCGACCGTGGCCATCCGTCTTCGATAGAGCGCCTGGCCGAGCTCGGTTGAGAGCACCAGTCTCATGAACGCATACAGCCCTTTGTCCCACCCTGGACGCGGGTTGGTGCGTAACCCTGAGTCCGGCGGGATCAGGACCTGCATACCGCGGCTGACGACGCTCTCCATCTGCTGCTTGTGCCAGTAACCCGGATCGGCAAGCACCGTCTCGGGTGACTCGGTAACACCAGCGGCAGCCAGTTCGCGTTCGACAGCGTCGACCATCGGCTCGAGGTGACCGAAGTCGGGCGAATCGATCGTGATCTCCGCGGCCACGACGATCTGGTGCTCGTTGACCGCCGCCTGCGCGTTGTACCCCTGCCGCGCAGGCTGTCCCGTCGTGCGGACGATCCGCGAGTCGTGATCGGTCGTGTTGATCGTCCCGGTCGGGACCACCGGCGGCGTGTAGGGATCCGGTCGGTGACCCAGCCGTCGTCCTCGGCTGTCGCGCGCGGTCGTCCGATAGGTCTCATACGCCGCGTTGGACTCAAGCTCGACCTGGTGCTCTTCCTCGAGCCGCCGCTTTGACTCGTTCAACCGTTCGGTCCGCGAGCCTGCGATCGGCCGCGCTTGCTGCTTGCGCTGCTCCTCGAGCTGCCGGCGCCCTTCCCGCAGCCACCCACGTCGACCCTTCTCGCTGTTGACCGACCGCTCACGATCAAGATCGAACGCGACGATCGGCTCCCCGGCGCCCGACACCTCGCCACCATCGCCAGCCATCTCGCGCTCGGCGTCGAGCCTGCACTTCGCGTCCTGCAACGCCGCGCGACGACCCTCGTGCGTGCACAGCTGCTCGGGCAGCTCGTCCCCGCGCGCAGCGCCATACACCTCATCCTCACGTCGGTCTGCTTCATCGACCTCCTCCAGCAGTTCGCGCGCGATCCGCTCATAACTACGGTTCGCGCCCATCGACGCGTTCGCCGAGATCTTCGTGCCATCGATCGCGATCACCCCGACCTTCACCAACCCTGCCTTCTCACACAACCCCAACACGTCCGTGAACAGACCGGCCAACGCCGTTTCATGCCGCTGACGGAACTCCGCGATCGTCGAGTGATCCGGCACCCGCATCGCAGTGATCACCATGAACGCAACATCCTCCCTGCACTTCCGCTCGATCCCCCGCGACGAGCGAACCCCCACCGCGCACGCGTAGAACAGCAAGGCCACCATCACCCGAGGTTCATAGGCCGGCCGACCATGACCATCCGGCCGGTACACCCCATAGAACGCAGCCAGGTCCATCTCCTCGACCGACGCCAGAACCGTCCACACCAAGTGATCCGGCGGCACCCAATCCAACAGCGACGGCGGCAGCAACATCTCCTGCTCGCGGTCGCACGCGATGAAGTTCTGCGGCATCCCGGAATTGAATTCAGCGGCCCGGACGGCACTTTTCCCGACGGCCACGCAGAAAGCAGTCGTCGGGATCTCGGCAACATCCGGCAGCGGCGGGCGATCGCAATCGCCCAAAGAGCAGTCACGCCGCCTGGAGCCATCGACGTGGTCGTTATTGGTGCGCAGGAGCCACGATGTGGGCGCCCATCCTGGCGACGAGCGCTTCCCCAACCGGACAAAGGCAGCCACACGATTCTGGTCGCGACGCATACCCGCGGCGACGACGAACGCGGGTCGTGAGCGGGAGGATGTCAGCGGCCTCACAAATCGCCGACTCGGCTATTGACATCCGAGCTTTCAGGGGTCGATCCGGCCAGTCGGGCGTAGAACGAGCATCGCGGTGTATTCGAAGAACAGCTCGGTGTGAGGCGAGCGTCCTAGCCAGCCGGTGCGCCCCGGAATCGTGCTGCCAACCTGATTGGATCGCGTTGTAGGTGAGGTGCATTTCGTCGTCGGTCGCCATGTGCTCGCCGAGGACGAGCGCAAGTTGGTCGGCGAGTTGTTGCGCGTCGCAGGCGCTGATGCAGAAGACGCGGACTCCGAGATGCTCGGCT
>DASXDD010000182.1:0-53815 GCA_036490775.1 Solirubrobacteraceae bacterium
GGCTCATGCCACCCGAGAGCTGGTGCGGGAAGGCCTGGAGCCGCCGCGCCGGATCGGTGATACCGACCTCGTCGAGAAGCTCGACGCAGCGCGCGTGCCGGGCCTTGCGGTCGAGGTCGAGATGCGTCTTCAGCGCCTCCGACAACTGGAAGCCAACGGTGAAGCATGGGTTGAGCGAGGACATCGGCTCCTGGAAGATCATCGTCATGTCGCGGCCGATGATACCGCGCCGCGCGCGTGCCGAGATGTTCAGGAAATCGACCTCGCCAAAGCGCATCTCGTCGGCGGTCACCTTGGCCGTCCACGGCAGGAGGCCCATCACCGCCAGCATCGCGACCGACTTGCCCGAGCCCGATTCGCCGACGATCGCCACGACCTCGCCGCGCCCGACCGTGAACGAAACGCCGTCGACCGCGCGCACGACCCCATCCTCGGTCGCAAACGACACCCGCAGGTCAGAGACCTCCAGCAATGCGCCGTTGGTGTTCACCCGAGCCGGATCCGCGGGTCGAGCAGCGCGTAGACGATGTCGATAAAGGCCGCGATGATCACGACCGCGAACGCGCCGAGCATCACGATCACGAGGATCACGGTGATGTCCAGCCGGTGGATCGAGTCCGCGGCTAGCTGGCCGATCCCGTGCAGGTTGAAGACCGACTCGGTCAGGATCGCACCGCCGCCGATCACCGCCGCGAAGTCCAGCCCCCACAACGAGATGATCGGGATCAGGCTGTTGCGCAGCGTGTGGCGCAGCAGCACCTGGCGCTCTGACAAGCCCTTGGCCCGCGCGGTGCGGATGTAGTCCTCGTTGATCGTGTCGAGAATCGTCGAGCGCAGCACCCGCGAGTAGAACCCGACGAACAGCACCGACAGCGTGAACCACGGCAGGATCATGTGCACGAACCATTGCCATGGGTCGGTCGTGAACTTCACGTAGCCGCCCAGCGGAAAGATGTTCCACTTGTAGCCGAGGTAGTAGATCAACACCGCACCGAGGAAGAACGGCGGGAACGAGACCCCGAACATCGACACCACCGTGAGCAGACGGTCGGTCAACTTGCCGGCTCGGATCGCGGCGAGCGTGCCGATCACGATCGACGACAACAGCCAGATTATTCCCGCCCCGATCGCCAGCGACGCGGTGGCCGGCAGTCCGGCCTTGATCTCGTCGAGCACGTTGAAGCCCTGCGTGTAGGAGAACGCCTGTCCGGAGAAGATGTTGCCCATCGTTTTGGCGTATTGGACGTAGATGGGCTTGTCGAAGCCGTACTTGACGCGGATCTGGTGGATCTCGGTGGCGGTCGCCAAGCGGCCCGCCAGCCGCAGCGCGGGATCGCCGTTGGGCAGTGCCTCCAGCAGCAGGAACGTCAGCACCGAGATCACGAACAGCACCACCAACATCGAGAAAATGCGACGAACAGCGAAGCGGGCCATCGTTCCGCCGTCCTAGTGGGAGATGCGGACCTTGGCCCGCGGGTCGAACGCGTCTCGCAGCCCGTCACCGAAGATGTTGATCGACATCACGGTGAGCACCAGCATGATCCCGGGCACCAGCACGTTGTGGAAGGCCGCCGGGATCGTGGCGATGCCGTCGGCGATCATCGTCCCCCACGACGGGTTTGGCGGCTGGACGCCGGCTCCGAGATACGACAGCGCGGCCTCGAGCAGAATCGCGTTCGCCAGGATCAGCGGCACGAACACGACGATCGTGCTCGCGAGGTTGGGGAGCAGCTCAGAGAACATGATCTGGCGGTTGGTCAAGCCCTGCTGGCGCGCGGCGTCGATGAACTCCCGTTCGCGCAGCGTCAGCACCTGGCCGCGAACCGGCTTGGCGACGTAGGGGATGTAGACGATCCCGACCACGATCGCGGGCAACAGCAGCGTGGTGCCATGCAGCGGCCCGATGCCGCTGACGGCGAGTGCGACCCCTAGCGTGATCCCGAGCAATACCGCCGGGAAGGCCCAGATCACGTCGAGCATGCGCGAGATGAAGCCGTCGGTGATCCCACGAAAATAGCCCGCGAGCACGCCGAGGATCAGCGCCAGGGTCATCGTGATCAGCGTCGCGACGAATCCGATCTCGAGCGAGTTGCGCCCGCCATAGAGGAGCCGCACCGCGACGTCGCGGCCGTTGCCGTCGGCACCGAGGAAGTACTTGGCGTGCCAGGTCGGTCCGACGGGGATCCCGGTGATGCTGACGATGTCCTTGGTCTTGCCTCCGACCTTCACCGTCCCGGTGATGTTCTCAGCGGCCACGGTTGTGTGCGCGACTTGGTGCGCGTACACCGGCGCGAGCAGGCACAACACGACGATCAGGAGGAACAGTCCCCCGAACGCGAGCGCGACCTTGTTGCGGCGCAGCCGCCGCCACGCGAGTGCCCACGGGCCGATCCCCGGCGGCAGCTGGTCGCCCTCAGCCAGAAACGCGGCGGGGATGTCGCCGGAGAACTCGGTGCCAGAAGCGGAGGTAGTAGCCATCTAAAAGCGGGGCCGGGACAGCCTACCCGTCCCGGCCCGCGCTAGTAGTTACTTGAGCTTCAGCGAGCTCCAGTCCCATCCGTAGAGGGGGCTGTAGATAGCGCCGCTGAAGTCCATCCGGTCGGACATGAATCCAGGGAACGTCTGGTATCCGAACACGCCGATGTACGCCTTCTGAGCGGTGTACGTGTCGAGCGCCTGCCACTGCGCGGCGATCGACTGCAGCTTGCTCGTCGGGACCTGCCCGAGCTTGTTCGACGTCGAGTTGATGTGAGCGTCGTCGACCTGGCCGAAGTTCTCGTTGTTCGTCGGCAGGATCGCTGATGCTTGCACCAACAGGTAGAAGTCGATTGGGTTCGGGAAGTCCTGGTTCCAGTCGGCGAAGCCCGTCTGTGGGTTGAGCTTCAGGTTGCCGATCGTCGAGAAGTAGTTCGCGTCCGCGATCACCTTCTGCGTGGCCTTGAAACCGATCTGGTTCAGGAACGAGGTGTAGTACGTCATCCACTGCTGGCGCGGGGAGCGGGTCTCGCTCCAGACCGTGACGGGCGTGCCCGCCATGCCGGACTTCTGCACCAGTGCCTTGGCCTTGGCGATGTCGCCGTTGCCGGGCGTGCCGTACGGGCACGGGCCGGTCGGGTGGCCGATGATGCCGGGCGGCAGGAAGTAGCAGCCGGGGATCAGCGAGCCCGACCCAAGGCGGCTCATCGCGTTCTGGTTGAGGCCGGTGACGACCGCTTCACGCGCGAGCTGGCTCGAGAACGGCTTGGTCTTCGTGTTGAAGAAGACGTAGTACGTCGAGTTCATCACGATCTTCTTGTAACGCGACGAAGCCTGCGACTGGATCTGCGGCAGCAGGCTGCCGGGGATCGTGTCGAAGGAGTCGAACACGTCGGCGGTGTTGTTGAGCACCGCAAGCGCGTTCGCGTCGACGTTGGACGAGATCTTGACGTTGACGTTGACGCTTCCCGACGGGATGCCGGGGATCGCCATCGATGCCCACTTGGGGTTCTTGACCAGCGAGTAGGACTGGTTGGGAACGATGTTCGTGATCATGTACGGCCCGACGCCGGGCGGCGGGCTGTTGGGCAGGTTCTTGTATGCCGTGCCGCTCGGGACGACGCCGAGCGACGGGAACGCGAGCACGTTGTCGAACGCGCCGTACGGGCTGTTCAGATGAATCGTGATCTTGCCGGTCGAGTCGTCAGCCGTGATCCCGGAGATCGTCTTGGCCGTGCCCTTGGCAAATGCCGTTGCGCCCTTGATCTGAGCCGTCAGGAACTGGCCGGAGCCGCCCCACGGGATCTTGATCGCACGCTGGACGGTGTAGGCGAAGTCGCTCGCCTTGACGGGCTTGCCGTCGGAGAACACGAGGCCCTTGCGCAGCGTGACCGTGTAGGTCTTGCCGCCGTCTGAGACCGTCGGCAGCGCAGTCGCCAGGCCCGGGATCAGATTCGTCCCGGCAGTGCCGCTCGCGTGCTGGTAGGTGATCAGACCGGTGTATGAGAGCCAGTCGGGCTCAGCGGCCTGCGTGGTGTAACCGAACTGCGGGTCGAGCGAGTCGGGGGCCGTTCCGAACACGTAGTTGATCGTGCCTCCGGACTTCGACGACGAAGATGACGACGAAGACGCCGAAGATGACGACGATCCGCTGGCGCTCGACGACGAATTCGACGAACTGCCGCAGGCCGCCAGCACGAGCGCTGACGCTACGGCGAGAACGGCGGTCCATGCCGCTCTTTTGTGATGCCTCATTGATCCTCCTCCTCCGAGGGTCGTAGGTACCCGGAAATCTAGTGGAGCGCGCGGGCGCCAGCGCGCTCGAGCGCGCGTCCTAATCAACCCCAAACACGGGTCCAATCCTCTCAATCGCGGACTGTTGGCGCTGTCGAGTCTCGGCGCTCGAGCCATGCCAACCAGGCCAAACCCCGACCCTGGGCGCAGTTGAGATCGACGCCCGTGATCTCCGAGATGCGATAGACCCGATCGCGCAGCGTGTTGCGGTGGACCGGCAGCGCCGCCGCCGTGGCGCCGCGCTCGAAGCTGTTCTGCACCAGCAGATCGAGCGTCCGGGCGAGTTCATCGGACAGCGGCCCGTAGATCCGGTTGCGGATCTGCCCCGCGATCCGGGGCGAGCGACGCAGCAGCACCTCGGCGAAGTAGTCATCGGCGCGAATCTCGCCGCTGGTGCCGCGCGCGATCGCGACGTCGACCGCGGTGCGCAGCTCGGCGAGGTAGCGCCCGCGCTCGCCGCGGATCGCCGGGCCGGTCTGCGTGACGATTGCGCTGCGGTCGAGCTCGAGCCCGTTCCACGGCGAGCTGACGTTCGCGAGGCCGACGACGCGGCGACCTTCGGAGGCAGCTAGCGCGCGGCGTCGCCGAAGCTGTCCGGCGAGCTCGAGGTGGTACTCGGCGGAGCGCCGCGGCGAGGCGATCACGAATGGCCGCGAAGCGCGGCCGAGGTCGAACCCGATGCGCTCGGAGAGCTGATGGTCCTCGGGCAGCGGCGTCTCGTCGGAGTCGATCCGGCGCAGCAGCGCGCGAGCCGCGCTCTCGTCGCCGCGTCGCGATGCGGATGCCGCGGCCGCCTCGGACGCCTCGAAGTAGATGCGCGAGACGCGGTCGACGTACTCGAACAACAGATCAGCGCTCTCGAGCAGCGCCGGCCGCTCCTCCTCGGCCGCGGCGTCGAGCAGCGCTCCCCACGCAAACCGCGCGGCGCGGCGGAAGTTGGCGGGGATCATGTCGGCCGGGATCCCCTCGGCCGCGCGCTCGCGCGCTTGCTCGCGAAACTGTTCGAGCTCTGAGTCGCTCGGCGGCCGTCCCTCGATCAGCCAACGATTGACCAGGTCGAGGTTCCATCGGACCCAGGCGCGGACGCGGTCGCGCGGCGGCTGGAAGCGCTGGAACTCGTCGGTCTCCCAGAAGCTGTCGAGCACGCGTTCCGCGAACTGGTCGACATCGGTGCGCTCGATGATCCGCCGCACCGCCTCTCCCCTACTGACCACCGCCATCGCCGCAGTATGCCGCCCCGACTGTGCACTTGCACAGTTGCGGTGGCCGATTGACGTGCGGCTACCAGTTGCGGCCCGCCTTCGGGATGCTCACCATGGCTCGCGCCGCGGTTCCAGGTTTCGTGACTCGGGAGGTCATGCAATGGCAGGGAGACGGCTGGTCAGGATGATCCTCACGCTCGGCGCGATGCTGGCGCTGCCCGTATCGGGCGCACTGGCGAAGCCGCCGAGCAAGTTCGACCCCGCGGTCGAGGCGCAGAACTTCTCGATCACGCAGCAGCGCCAGACGATCTACGACACGCCCCAGTATCAGACGCAGCTCGCCGCCGACAGCGTCGCGAGCACCGCGCAGGCGACCGCGGCCGAAGCCAACGATCCGCAGCGGCTGTTCACCGACGACCTCTGCTGGAACCTCGCAAACGGCTGCGCCGGCGACATCCGTCTCGACAATTGGGCGAGCAACGGCTACGGGCTCGTGCGCCCGGTGCTGTTCACCGCGCGCGATGGCGCGACGATCTCCGGCCACGTGTGGGCGACGGTCGCCGGGGCGGCCAAGCGGCCCGGGATCGTGATCACCGACGGGTCCGTCCAAGCCGACGAGAACATGTACTGGTACGCGGCACAGGCGCTGGCGAAGGACGGCTACGTCGTGCTGACGTTCGACCCCCAGGGTCAGGGTCAGAGCGACACGCTCGGCGAATCCCCCGACCAGAGCGAGGGCGTTCCCGCCCAGAGCGATGGGCGGCCGTTCTACGACGGAACCGAAGACGCGATCGACTTCCTGCTGTCGACGCCGCAGCAGCCCTACGAGCCGGTTCCGAGCTGCAGCAGCGGCACGAGCCACGCAGCCAAGCAGGACACACGCGTCAAGCAGGGATTCGACGCCGCCTACAACCCGTTCTGGCAGTTGTTGAACCCAAGCGAGATCGGGCTCGCGGGCCACTCCTACGGCGCTGCCGGCGTCTCCTACATCGGACAGTGGGATCCGCGGGTGAAGGCGATCGTCGCGTGGGACAACCTCGGCGGTCCGGGCCCGGACGCGGGCTCAGTGCCTGGCTCGGGCAACTCGTCGACGATCGGCGAGCAGAGCTGTCCGGCTGATCCGGCTGCGCGCACAACGGTTCGGCTCACCAAGCCGGCGCTCGGCATGTCGGCCGATTACGGCCTGCCGCCGACCCCGAACACGTCGCTTCCGGATCCGAACGCCAAATCGACCGAGTCGCTGGCTTACACCAAGGCGGGAGTCGACACCGGCGAGCTGATCATCCGCGGCGGCTCGCACCTGGACTTCAGCTTCATCCCCAACCAGGCGTTCGGCGCGTCGCTGCGCGGCCCGGACATGATCGACTGGTACACGAGCGCGTGGTTCGACAAGTATCTACGGCACGACGCGAGCGCCGACAAGCGCCTGCTCACCGAGCGCTGGCGCACGGACCCGGTCGAGAAGTCGATCGACCCCGGCCAGGACCCCAATGTGTTCTCGTTCTACTACTACTCGCGACTGGACATACACCTGTTCAGCGGCAAGACGTTCCGCTGCGAGGACATGCGCGCGGGCTGTCCGGGGATGGTCACCAACGACGGCTATCCCGGCGACTACTCCTACACGTCGATCGACACGAGCCCGGATGCACTCAGCGGGGCGGGCGCGAGCCTGAAGCGTTAACCGCCGCGGACCGGATTTCGAAGAGGTGGGACGTGAAAGGGGCGATATACCGGTCTTTCACGTCCCGCCTCTCCGCCGCGGGTCTACTCCACCCTCAGCACGGCCTTGCCGTCGACCCGCCGGTCAAGCAGCGCCTGGATCGCATCGCCCGCCTCGCGCCACGACGCCTGTAAAGCGATCTGCGGGTCAAGCCGACCCTCGGCGATCAGGTCGGCGAGGCGGCGCAGGTCGGTGCTGGCGCTGCGGGTGTGCTCGAGCTCGGCAAACACGTAGAGGCCGTAAACCTGCGCACCCGGCGCGCGCCCGAACAGCTCACGCGTCGGGTAGGTGACCGGCTCGGTCACCGTCGAGGCGAAGCTGACGACGGTGCCGCGCGGCGCGACCCGTCCAATCGCCGCGCCGAGCACGGGGCCGCCGATCGCGTCGACGATCAGTTCGAACACCGGGCCCTCGGCGTCGAGCTGCTCGAGCACCTGATCGGCGCCGAGCTCGCGCAGGCCGCCCGTCCGGCGCGCGATCGCGGTCACGTGCGCGCCCCCGAGCTTGGCGAGCTGGATCGCGAACCGGCCGACGCCGCCGCTGGCCCCCGTGATCAGCACGCGCTTGCCGAGCAAGAAGCCGCCGCGTTCGAGCGCGCGCAGCGCGGTCACCGCCGCGACGGGTAGCGCAGCAGCCTGCTCGAACGAGACGCCGTCGGGCAACTCGGCGAGCCAGTCGGTTCTGACCGCGGCGAGCTGCGCCCAGGCACCGGACTGCATCAGCCCGACGACGCGCGCCCCTTCCGGCGGCCCGCTGCCGTTGGCCGCCGCCTTTTGCACTACTCCGGCGAGGTCCCAGCCGGTGACGCTGCCCGGTTCGAGCGTCGCGAGGCGGCGGGTCTCGCCGCGATTGAGGCTGATTGCGCGGACCGCGACCAGCGCCTGGTTGGGCAGCGGCGAGGGATCCGCGACCTCCGCAAGCTCGGCGTGCGGCGGGGTCGAGGATGCGACGAGCGCGAGCATCGGGGAGGAAGCGTAGCTGTGCGCTTGCACAGCCAGCGCGACCGACGCGCACCATCGCGTCGTTGTACCGAAGCGGCCGGCTGCCTATCGTGTCCGGCGGCAAGAGAGACGGCGGACGCTGGCCGGCCGCACGCCGTCCCCATACGAGGAGGAGCAGATGGGTTTGAGGAGCAGTTCGGTCCGGTCGCTGGTGGTCGCGGCGTGCGTCGCGGCGCTACTGGCGCTGCCAGCGGGCGCGAGCGCGCTGAAGGTCACATACATGAAGGGCTTTGCGGCCCCAGGCACGCCGGCGAAATACAACAAGGTCGGCGTGATCAAGATTGGCCCGAAGTCGGCCAAGAACGTGCTCGTGCTCGAGCCGGGGACGTCCGCCGGCAGCACGTACTTCGTGCCGCTGGCCCAGTGGCTCGTCTCGAAGTCGAAGGGGTGGCAGGTGTGGTCGGTCGAGCGGCGCGAGAACCTGCTCGAGGACCAGTCGGTGCTGAACCTCGGCAAGCAGCACAAGGCGACGAGCAAGCAGGTGTTCGACTACTACCTGGGCTACCTGACCGATCACAGCATCACGCATCACTTCAACCTGATCCCGGACTCGACCGTCGCGTTCGCCAAACAGTGGGGCATGAACGTCGCGGTCGGAGACCTTCACCGTGTGATCGGTGCCGCAAGCAAGCTCGGCGGTCACGTCGTGCTCGGCGGGCACTCGCTCGGCGGCTCGGTCGTGACCGCGTACGCGACGTGGAACTTCCACGGGATTCCGGGCGCGGACGCGCTGGCCGGCCTGATCTACATCGACGGCGGCAGCGTCCCGGCCGAGAGCGCATCCGACGCCCGCACGGCGCTGAGCCAGCTCAACGCACCCGGCACGACGCCGTGGCTCTCGTTCGGCGGGATCGCGGCGCCGTTCGCCGGGCTGTTCGAAGCGACCGGCGCGCTCGGCGCGCTGACCGACCCCAACTCGGCCTCGCTCGGCCAGCAGTTCGCCGGCCTTCCCGCGGAGCTGAAGCCGCCGGTCCCGGTTACGAACCTTGGTCAGTACGGCTACGCGCTGAACGTCGGCACGTCGCCGGCAAGCCTGATCGCCGCTCAGGGCCACCTCGGCAAGGGCGTAACGCCGACCGCTGGACCGAACGGCCTTCACGGCTGGGACGGCAGCGGCGCTCTGACCCCGATCGACCGGTTCGCGACGATGTTCTCGGGCATCGGGATCAACAACGTCGACGGAACCGAGTGGTACTTCCCGCAGCGGCTCACCGACGACACCCGTGCGGTCGGCAACGGACTGCCTAACCCCGCACAGGCGGTGCTCGACGTGCACTCGACGCTCGGTCGCCACCTGCCGCACAGCCTGCGGATCTTCGCGTTCGGCGCGGCACTCGGCGGCCCTGGTGTGCTGCTCGACGCCAAGCAGCTCGCGAAGCTCTCACACATCCCGAAGTCCAACCTGACGCTGGTCAACCGCCAGAGCACCTACGCGCACAACGACCCCGCGGGGGCGTTCCCGCACAACGTGTTCTTCGATCACCTCGTGCCGTTCCTGAAGCGGATCGCCCGCGGGTAACGGCTACCGCGCGCGGCCGGCCGCGTCGGCCCGCGCGATCGCCTCCGCCAGTCGCACGTCGCGCAGCCCGTCAGTGGGCGGGGTGCGCGGCGCGCGGCCGCTGGAGATGCAGTCGGCGAACTCGACCAGCTCGCGCCTGAAGGCTTCGTCGAAGGAGACGATCTCGTCGCGCTCCCAGCTGGTCGCGGTCCCGACCTCGCCGCCCTCAGCGGTCAGGCGGCTCGGCATGTTTCGCAGAAACGGCGACGGCATCGTCAGCGTCAGCCGCTGCGTCGGCGCATAGAACGCCAGCTCTTGGCGGTAGCGCGCGATTCCCGGAAGCGAGACCCACGACAGATGGCACTCGGCGTCGCCGTAGCGCATGTTGATCCCGACACAGCGCTGCGTCAGCGACGCCGAGCGGATCTCGCTCGGCTCGCCGAGCAGGCCGCCGAGCATGTTTAGCTCGTGCACGAGCGTGTGCAGCACGATCGTCCGGTAGCACTGGCGAGTCTGCTCCGGGACGTCGCCGAGCGCCACGTCGATCGCGGCCTCCTCGGCGCGCGCCCGCTCCTTGGGCACCACCTCGGCGCTGCCGTCGCGGGCGATCAGCGGGTAGTGGGCGACGTGCGGCGCGATCGGCGACTCGAGCGTCGTCACCCGGATCAGGCGCAGGTCGCCGATCGCGGGCAGCAGCTCGGCGAGCCGTTCGTACGCCGGGTCATAGCGCTTGTGGGTGCCGACCTGCACGCACACGCGGGCGGTCTCGGCGGCCGCCACCACGGCCTCGGCGTCGCGGCTGCAGAGTGCCATTGGCTTCTCGACGAACACGTGGCGCCCGGCCTGCGCGGCCGCGATCGCGATCGGCGCATGGTCGCTCGAGGTCGCGACCAGGACCGCATCCAGCGGCTCTGAGACGAGCTCCTCCCAGTCACCGAGCACCCGGTCGACGCCGTATCGGCGAGCGCAGGCAGCGGCGACGTCCTCAGACACGTCGCACAGCGCCACGACCTCAAACCGGTCCGACAGCTCGGCCAGGTACGGCAGGTGCATCACCTGGGCGATCAGCCCGCAGCCGACGACGCCGATCCGGATCCGCTGCGCGGGCATTCGCGCATTGTGGTGCAGTGCATTCGATGCAGGAGCCAGCGTGCACCGTCTGCGGGCGCCCGGCGACCCCAGCCGAGTGGCGCTGCCGCTGCGGCGGCCCGCTCGACCTGCCGGAGGTCCCGGCGAACGCGCTGGGCCAACTCGACCACGGGCAACGAACGGCGCCGGCCGGCCTCTGGCGCTACGGCTCCTGCATCCCGGTCGACGGGCAGATCGCCCGCGGGCTGTCGCTCGGCGAGGGCCTGACGCCGCTGGTCGGCGCCGGCGACGAGCTCGGAGACCTGCACGTCAAACTCGACTACCTGTTCCCGACGCTGTCGTTCAAGGACCGCGGCGCGGTCGTGCTGGTGGCCTCCGCGCTCGAACGCGGCGCACAGACGCTCGTCGCCGACTCAAGCGGCAACGCCGGCAGCGCGATCGCCGCGTACGCCACCCGGGCGGGCTTGCCCTGCACGGTGTTCGTCCCCGAGCGCACGTCGGCGGGCAAGCAGCGCCAGATCCGCGCCTACGGCGCAACCCTCGAGCTCGTGCCCGGCGATCGGACCGCCACGACCGAGGCCGCGATCGCACGGGTGCAGAGCACCGGTGCCGCGTACGCGTCGCACATCTACGACCCGTACTTCCTCCAGGGCACCAAGACGTTCGCGTTCGAGCTGTGGGAGCAGCTCGGCGTGGCGCCCGAGGCGGTGATCGTGCCGGTCGGCAACGGCACGTTGTTGCTCGGCGCCGCGCGCGGCTTTCGCGAGCTGCGCGCGGCGGGACTGATCGACCGTGCACCCACGCTGATCGCCGTGCAGAGCGAGCGTTGCGCGCCGATCGCACGGGCATGGGCGACGGGTGCCGACGAGCCGGTCGCAGTCGATGCCGGGCAGACGGCGGCCGAGGGGATCGCGATCGCGCGACCACCGCGCGGCGCCCAGATCCTCGCCGCCGTACGCGACAGCGGCGGCTGCGTCGTCGAGGTGGCCGAAGCTGCGATCGGCCCGGCGCAGGCGCAGCTCGCGCGCCGCGGGCTGTTCGTCGAACCGACGGCCGCGCTCACCTGGGCCGCGGCGCTGCTGAGCCGCCGCCACCAGGCGCTCGCCGACGTCGCTGCCGAAGGCGACGGCTGGGACCGCGCCCGCGAGCTTGCCGCCGGACGGGTGGTCGTGCCGCTGTGCGGCTCGGGCCTGAAGTCCAGCTAACCCCCCGGCTGGTTCCCGGCTAGCTCCCGCCCAGACGCTCGAGAACCCGCTCGGCGAGCCGCTGCGGCGCACCCGTCGAATACGACAGAAATAGCGACGGCTCGGTCAGCTCGAGCTCGACGAGCAGCGGCGCGCCGTCGGGGCCGGGGATCAGGTCGACGCGCGCGTAGAGCAGCTCGTCGCGCCGCCAGCGCAGCGACGACAGCACCTCGGCGGCGGTCTCGAGCTCGGCGGCATCGGGGTCGCGCGGGCTGATCTCCTCCTCGAGATAGGTCACGCTGTCGGTCGGCGCCTGTCCCGGTTGGAGCATTTGCCCTTTGCGGATCGCGTGGGAGTACTCGCCCGCGAAGAACACGAGCGCCGTCTCGCCGTGCGCGTCGACGGCCCCGAGATACGGCTGCACCATCGCGGTGCGCCCGGCCCCCACGAGCGCTTCGACGTGCGCGCACGCGTTGGTCTCCTCGCCCGGGCGATAGCGCGCGGTGTCGCGCGAGCCGGCCGAGATGGTCGGCTTGATCACGTACTCGCCGGTCGGCGGGTCCCACGAGTCGCCGGCGCTGATAAACGTCGTCGGCACGGCGCGCGACAGCTCGCCGAGATAGCGCTTGTCGGTGTTCCAGGCGATCACGTCGGCCGGGTTCAGCAGCCGCGGCACCCGCTGCGCCCAGGCGACGAACTGATCGCGCCGGGACGAGTAATCCCAGGCGGAGCGGACCACCGCCAGGTCAAACTGCGCCCAGTCGACGCCGGGGTCATCCCAGACGACGGGCTCGGCGGCGACGCCCCTCGACACGAGCGCGTCGAGCAGCAGCGGCTCATCCTCGCCCAGGCCAGGGAACTCAGCGCAGGTGACGAGCGCGACTCGATCGCTCAATCGGCGGCGCTCATGGCGTGTACGCGTCCGTGTGGCACGGCTTGCCGCCGCAGACGTCGACAACCGCGCCGTTTGGCGCCAGGAAGTCGGACTTCTGCGTGCGGGCGGCGACAGTGCCGCGGACATCTTCGTGCGGGTCGTGGTTTGCGGCGCTGTCCGCCGGCGCGGTGTTCGTCAGCGGCGGCGGCTGCACGCGGCCCGGACCGCTATCCCAGATGACGATCGCCGATCCACCGAACGGGTAGTGGCCGATCGCCGGGATCCCGAAGAACAGGTTGCGGTCTCGGCTGCGATTGGTGGCGAGGTCGAGCGCCGGCTCGTGCGCCGAGGCGCCGACTGTGCGCGCCTCGGTCGCCCCCGAGTACATGCTCACCTGGTGGTCGCCGTAGGCGATCTGCATCAGCACGGTGTGCGACGGCGTGTCGGGCAACGGATTGGTCGTCATCTGCTCGGCGTAGCCGTCGGGGTCGCCGCGATCCCAGAGCTGCTGCATCAGGTCGAGCAGCACAGGATCCATCGACTTGTCGGTGTAGCTCGCGAACAGCAACGCGCCGAACGGCGCGAAGTCGGTGCTGCGCTGAACGAGCAGGTTGCCGTAGTCCATCCCGGTCACCCCGAGCACCGCGCGGCGGAAGTCGGGCGCCACGGCGGTCGTCATCCCGCCCATGATCCCGCCCTGGCTGTTGCCGTCGTAGTACAGGTGCGAGGTGTCGAGCAGCGCCCGGCTGATCTGGGGGGGCACGATGTCGATCGGGATCCGCGTGCCGCCCGTCCGGAACGCGCCGTCTGATGCGAACCCGCCCGTGTTCAGCATCAGCCGTCCGAGGTACAGCGTGTTCAGGACACCCTGCTGGAGGCGGTCGACGACGTTCGGGAACTTATTGAGGTCCTGGAGCGCGGTCACGTCATAAGGCGTGTCCTGCTCCGCGAGGCCCCACCAGTCGGTCGCGCAGAACACCATGTTGTGCTCGATCGCCATGGCCTCGACGTTGCCGGCCTCGACCTCGGTACGCGAGCCAAGCAGGCCGTGTCCGTAGAGCGAGATCCGCGCCGGCGTCGGGTTGCCCGCCGAGCTTGGAACGATGCAGTCAAACAACGCCGTGGCGACGTTGCCGTGAATCTGCGTCGGCAGCGCGTCGCGCTTGCTCGACGAGTAGTGAAAGCCAGCCGTCGCGGAGAGCCCGCAGGTGGTCAGGTAGCAGGGCACCTGGAAGCTCCCCTGAACGTCTCTGATCTGCGGCGTCAGCGTCGTGTTGCTGGTAACCGTGAACGCCGGCGCGTGTCCCTGCACGGTGTTGTCGGCGAGCTTGGAGTCCCCAAGCTGGGCGAATGCGTTGTTGCGAATCGCAAGCATCCGCGAGGTCAGACCCTGGCGCGAGGCGACCGTGAAGTCCCAAGCCTCGTACAGGCTCGAGCCTGCGATTCCGGCGCGCTTGAGCGCCGCAAAGATGCGGGCATAGCGGCGACTCTGCGCGCGCTCGGCGCGCGGCAGCCTGCCGCCGTCGCGCAGCCGCTCGAACCACCTCGGCGCGGCGATCAGCTTGCCGCGGGCGTTTCGCAGCCCGCGCAGCGCGACGATGAACGTGTGGCCCTCGGCGAGGTTCTTGCCGGGGTGGATCAGGAGGTTGATGTCCTGCGGCGCCGTCTGGTTTGCATCGAGCTCTGACCAGATCAGCTGCCGGCGCCCGGTCTGCTCATCGATCAGCACGATCGGCTGGCGCTTTGCGAGCGAGCGCGACATGTTCGCCAGCGGCGCCGCCCCAGTCTTGGAGAACGCCTTGGCGTTGTCGAGGCCGCGGATGTGGACGATGATCGCGCTGCCCGGGCTGAAGCCGTCATTGCGGTCGTACTGCGCGACGCTGATGCGCTGGCCCTTGGTGTTGACTGGCATCGCGGCGGCCGGAAGGTGGACGCGGACGCCGGTCGCGCTGGTCTTGTCGGGCTTCGTGAACAGGTTCGAGGGGAACGGCAGCAGGCAAGGCGCGCCTGAGTACGGCTGACAGTCGGCAGCGGGAGCACTCGCGTCGGCCGCAGGCGCCGCGACGAACATCGATGCGACGATCGTCAGGCAAGCTAACTTCGGTGTTGCGATCCGCTTTGCGGGCATTCCCTCTCCTTGGTGGGTCACGCAAACGAACCGCGCAGACTAGTGCCTCCCCACGCAGACGCACTCGCGACGATGACCGCGCCCGAGCCCGGACAACCCACCGACCCGCAGACGTCGATCAGCAAGCGACTGGTGCTGCTGCTGGCGTTGACGTGCGGCGCCGCGGCGGCGAACCTCTACTACGCGCAGCCGCTGCTGCACACGATCGCCGGCGCGTTCTCGGTGCCGACCGCGACCGCCGGACTGCTGGTGACCTCAGCACAGGTCGGCTATGCGCTCGGGCTCGCGTTCGTCGTGCCGCTCGGAGACCTGCTCGAGCGCCGGCGGCTGATCGTGGTCCTGATCGTGGTGTGCGGCCTCGGTCAGGCGGTGGCCGCGGTCGCGCCGAGCTTCGGTGTGTTCGCAGCCGCGCTGTGCGCAGTCGGCGTGGCCTCGGCGGTCGCCCAGATCATCGTCCCGATGGCGTCGTCGCTGGCGGCCGAGAACGAGCGCGGCCGCGTCGTCGGCACGGTGATGAGCGGCCTGCTGATCGGGATCCTGTCCGCCCGGACGGCGAGCGGCCTGCTCGCCGGACTGCTCGGCTGGCGAGCCGTGTTCGTGATCGCGACCGCGACGATGTTCGCGCTCGCCGTCGCGCTGCGCGTGGCGCTGCCGATCGTGCGCCCGACCGAGAAGCTGCCCTACCCGACGCTGCTGAAGTCGGTCGTTAGCCTCGTCCGCGAGGAGCCGTTGCTGCGCCAGCGGATGGCGCTCGGCGCCGCCTCGATGGGGTGCTTCAGCATGCTGTGGACCGCGATCGCGTTCCTGCTCTCGGGACCGCCCTTCAACTACAGCAACACCGTGATCGGCCTGTTCGGCCTGGCGGGAATCGCCGGCGCGCTGATCGCCCCGGTCGCAGGCCGCCTGTCTGACCGCGGCCGCGGCACTTTCGCGACGTCGGCCGCGCTGCTCGCGCTGCTCGCGAGCTGGGGGCTGCTCGCGCTGGGCGGGCACTCGGTGCCGCTCCTGATTGTCGGGATCATGCTGCTCGACCTCGGAGTCCAGGGCATCCAGATCTCAAATCAGAGCGCGATCTACGCGCTGCGACCCGACGCCCGCAGCCGCCTGACGACGGCCTACATGGTCGCGTACTTCGCCGGCGGCGCCACGATGTCCGCAGCCGCGTCGGCGCTGTACGCGACCGACGGCTGGAACGGCGTATGCGTGCTCGGCGCGATCGTCGCGGCCATCGGACTCGTGATCTGGCTCGCGACCGAACGGCCGTCGCTCGCGTCGCTCCGGCTCGGGACGGCGTCTGAGCGCGGCTAGGTCGCCGGGGCCACGTAAGTGCGGCACGGCTCGCCGCGCAGCCCCGGGCACGGCGGCAACGGCGTTGGCAGCGCGACGCCTGGGACGACGGGCAGCACCAGGCGTGAGGGCAGCTTGCGCGAGAACGCGACCGACACCGTCGCGTGCCCGTGCGGAACAGTCTCGGCGAAGCTCCAGATCGGCTGATCGCCGTTTGGCGCCGAGATCGAGACCCTGATCCGCGAGCCGGCCCGGTAGGCGTGTCCCTCGTAGTAGAGCGGCACCGTCACCTCGGTGTAGCGCCCCTTCGGGAGCGGCGCGACATCGGCAGCGCGCAACGTCGGCACAGGCTCGAGCAGCGTGCTCTGCCGCGGATCGAGCTTTCGCTCGCTCGCCCGCAGCCAGCCGTTCTGCACGAACGTCTCGATGCCGTCGGGCCGGACCTCGGAGATCGTCACCTGAAGATCGACGTCGGGCGTCGAGGCGCGGATCCACGCCTGCAGCGCACCGCCGCCGAACACGACCGTGTTGCTCTTCAGCGGCGCCGACAGGAACGACAGCGACGTCCCCTTGGGACTCTGCGCCCAGTGATAGTCGGGCGTCGCCCCCCAGAGGCCACCCGTGCCGGTGTTGCCGGAGAAGTCGGTCGCCGGAACGGCGCCCTTGTTCCAGGTGAAGCTGTCGTGCCCGCCAGCAGCCGGCGCGCTCGACGCCAGCGATCCAGTCGGGCTCAGGTACCACGAGCGCGCCTGCGTTCCGGGCGCGGGGAAGCGCGCGAACGAGTGCTCGAAGCCCGGCGTCGGGTCGCCCGGGTTCGGGCCGCCGGCGCCGTTGTCGAACAGCACCCGGATCGACGGGAGCCGCTGGAATGCCGCGAGCGCTGCGGCGTAGCTGGGCTCGTTGTCGATCGGGTCGGCGGGCAGCGTCACCCCGTTGATCCCCAATGCAGTTGCGTACAGCGTCGGCGCCAGCGCCTTGACCGACGCCGACATCACCGGCTGGCGCCGGGCGACGTAAAGCGACAGGAAGTCGTACCAGCGCGTAAACGTCGCGGGGTCGAGCGAGTCGGCGTGAACGCCGTTGGTGAACGTGAACCACTTGTGAGCCGTGCCGGTGAAGTGCTGGGCGAGGTCGGGGCAGTGGCCGCCGGTCTGCTCGTCGGTGAACTGACAGGCCATGTACGTCGGGACGTTGATCTTGTGCACGAACGTGATCGGCGACAGCGGATTGGCGACCGACGGGACGTAGTGCGAGTTCGCGCGGACCATCTTGACCAGGTTGGCCGCCTCCTGGTGCAGGGCCTGGTTGGCCTTGCAGGTGGCGTCGCCCTGGCGGATCCGCTGCAGTGCCCAAGCCTGATCTGACGTCGGCGAGTTCGCCAGCGCATCCTGGTCGCGCTCCTTGGTCCAGCCGAGCGCGAAGCCGGTGTTCAGAATCCCGCCCGGGTACAGCGTCGTGGCGCTGTTGTCGATCGTCGACATCGGCGCGATCGCGGCGAGGTCGGGCGGCCGAGTCTGCGCGACGAACAACTGGCTGATCGCGCCGTAGGAGATGCCGATCATGCCGACCTTGTGGTGCAGCGCCCACGGCTGATGCGCGACCGTCTCGATCACGTCGTAGCCGTCCAGTTCCTGGAGCGTGTCGAAGTAGTTGAAAGCGCCGCCCGAGCACCCGGTGCCCCGCATGTTGACGTCGACGACCGCATACCCGATCAGGTTCGCGATCTGCGCGATCCCGTTGTTCGGGCCGGCCGGGTTGGCGTAGCCGTAGCCCGAGTACTCGATCACCGTCGGGTACGGCCCGGGACCGCCCGGAAGGTGCACATCGACCGCGAGCTTGGTCCCGTCGCGTACGGTCAGGTAGCCGTAGCCCGACGCCGGGATCCGCTGGCCGTAGAGCTTCGTGCTCGGCGGCGCGGAACGGTCGGGGAGCACCGTAACCGGCTTGCTCGCATGGCCGGCCGCCGTCCGCACGCGGTAGCCGCCGCCCGGGGCCACGCCTCGGTATACGACGCCGCCGAGCGAGCCGGCGCGCCGGGACTGGACTACGCGTCCGCGACGATTCAGCAGCTGCACGCGCTGGTGGGAATGCGCGCCGGTGACGAGCACCTGCTGGACGCTGCCGCGCACGGCGAGCGCCGACGCGGCGCCGGCAGCGGCGAGCGTGAGCAACAACGCGATCAATACCGCGCCAGCGGTTCGTGTGACTTGCGGGCGAATCGGGCGGCAACCTACCACTCAAACGTTCAGGCGACGTTTACGAGCGTCCGGCGACCGGTCCGTACAGCTCCGGCCGGCGGTCGGCGATCACGTGGTTGTGCTCGCTGATCCGCTTCTCGCGCGCCTCGGCGAGCCGGCAGCGGGCGAGCACGGTCACGGTCTCCTCGTCGCCGGCCGGGCCCGCGAGCGGATAGCCGGCCGGATCGACGATCACGCTCGCGCCGACCCAGTCGACGCCGCGCTCGCGCCCGACGCGATCGGCGACCGCGATGAACATCCGGTTGACCGATGCTGAGGCCTGCACCCGAACGACCTCCTGCGGTCGCTCGCCGGGTGGCTTTGCCTCTCGCGGCCAGTTGACCGGAGCGCACACGAGCTCGGCATCTGCGAGCGCCGGCAAGCGCATCCACTCGGGGAACTCGAGGTCGTAGCAAACGACGACGGCGATCCGGCCGTGGAGCGTGTCGATCACCGCGGGCGACCGATCGCCGGCCTCGAACACATGCGACTCGCGGTCCCACAGGTGGGCCTTGCGATACGCGGCCCGCAGGCCGCCGGGGTCGACGACAACCGCCGTGTTGCGCAGCGCGCCCGTATCGCCGTCGAGCTCGCAGACGCCGCCAACGATCACGAGCTCAAGCTCGCGTGCGAGCGCCGCCCAGTCGCCAACGGTCTCGCCGTCGAGCGGCTCAGCCAGACCACGCGCCTCGTCGGGTCCCTTGAACACGTAGCCGCTGTTGACCAGCTCGGGGAGCACGACGACCTGTGCGCCGCGCTGCGCCGCGTCGAGGACCGCGGCGTGCGCGAGACCTCGATTGAAGTCCGGCTCGCCGATCCGCGGCGCGAGCTGGCAGCAGGCGACCAGCACTCCGTCAGTTGCGCTCACGGGCCCCCTTTGCGCGCGACGGCGAGCAGCGCCAGCAGGTCGTAGGCGACCGCCGCGGCGTGCAGCGCCGTGACCTGCCCGGGCGAGTCGTAGGGCGGCGAGACCTCGACCACGTCGAACCCCGTGAACTCGATCCCGGCGAGCGCGCGCAGGAACGCGAGCGCCTCGCGCGGCTGCAGCCCCGCGACCTCTGGCGTTCCGGTGCCGGGTGCGAACGCCGGATCGAGCACGTCGATGTCGAACGAGAGGTAGACCGGGCGGTCGCCGATCCGGGCGCGCACGCGCTCGCCGTAGGCCGATGGCGACATCCCCGCGAGCTGCTCGCCGTCGATCACCTCAAACCCCATCTCGCGCGGCGTCTCGATGTCCGCAGGCCCGTACAGCGGTCCGCGCATGCCCGCCAGCAGCGAACGCGACGGGTCCAGAAGCCCCTCCTCGACCGCGCGACGGAACGGCGTGCCGTGGAAGTAGCGCTCGCCGTAGTACTGATCCCAGGTGTCGGCGTGGGCGTCGAGCAGCACCAGCCCGACCGGCCCGTGGACGGCGGCCTGGGCCCGCAGTTCGCCGAGCACGATCGAGTGGTCGCCGCCGAGCACCAGCGGGACGATCCCGGCGTCGAGCACCGGCCGCAGAGCCGCGTCGATCTGCTCGGTCGTACGCAGCGCGTTGCCAGGCGTGACGGCGATGTCGCCACCGTCGACGAGCGACAGCGTCCCGAACACGTCGACGCGCAGCGCCGGGTGGTAGGGGCGAAGCAGTGCCGACGCCGAGCGGATCGCCTCCGGACCGAACCTCGCTCCGGACCGGAAACTCGTCGCGGTGTCAAACGGAACGCCGATCACGGCGGCGTCGACCTGCTCGTGCGGCAGCGACACGTGGGGCAACCGCGCGAACGTGCGGATCCCGGTGTAGCGGGGCGCCGCGCTCGCATCCGGGGGCGAGAACCGCGGGTTGGTCACGGTCACGATCGAGACACTACGCCGTCAGCGCCGACGCGTCAGCCTCCCGACGAGCAGCTCGACGGAGCGCTGCAGCTGTTCGAGCGTCGCCTCGTCGACGCTGGTGACCCCGACTCGGCGGTTGAGCCAGGCGTTGACCTCGCGGTGGTCGGTCCGGTCTCGCCGGGTGACCTCGGAAACGAGCCGGTGGCGCTCGGAGCGGAGCATCGCGCGGCGCTCGAAGGCCGGCCGCTCGTCGAATTGCTCGACCGGAGGCGGCGGCGGGGCCGCGGCGGTGGTGACGACCGCGCCCCCAGGAGGTCCGAACAACGACATCTGCGGCGCAACGTCCGCGCTCAGCGGCACGAACGCCGGCTCTTCCCCGCGCTCGGTCATGACCCGTTCTTGGGGCTCGAACTCGGAGCCGTCGCCGGCCTCGTCGGGGTCGGCGAGCGCATGCCGGATCTCGTCCGCGATCCCGGCCGCGTGATCTCGGAGGATCGGGTCGGCCGGCACGTACAGCCAGCTCGGTTCCACCGGCCGGCCGGGGATCGTGCGTACAAAGCGACCGACGATCTGCCTGAAGACAAGCGGCGTCTTGGCCGCGGTCGCGTACACGCCGACCCGCAGGCGCGGGATGTCAACGCCCTCGGAAACCATGTTGACCGCGACGATCCACGGGTCGCGAGAGCGGGTGAACGCGACCAGTTTCTCGGCCGCCCGCGCCTCGGCGTGCAGCACGACGACCGGCGCTCGGCCGGTGCAATCGCGCAGCAGCGCCGCGATCCGCCGCGCGTGGGCCGAGTCGGCGGCGATCACGAGCCCGCCGGCGTCGCCGTGGCCGGCCCGGCGGATCGACTGGAGCTTTGAGTCGGCCTCGCGGAGGATCCGCGGAAGCCCGTCGGGCAGCTCGGTCGAGATCGCCGTGCGGTACCGGCGGCCGGCCTCGCGCGTGCTCAGGACGGTCTCGAAGCTTGACTCGATCACGTCGTCGCCGCTTCGCCACGACAGCGCCCCGTCGTAGGCGACGAACGCGACCGGACGGCAGACCCGGTCTGCGATCGCGTCGGCGTAGGTGTAAGCGTGATCGGGCTCCGCCAGCCCGGCCCTGTCGTAGGTAACCCCCGGAATCGGTGTGGCGTCGGAGCGAAACGGTGTGCCGGACAGCAGCAGCCAGCGGGCGCAACCGCCGAACGCGGTCGAAAATCCCTCGCCCCACGCCAGCTCCTCGCCGAGATGGTGCGCCTCGTCGGCGATCACCAGCGACCCGCTCGGCAGCGCCCGGCCCCAGCGCCGCGGCGCCTTGGCGATCCGCGCGTAGGTGACGGCGACGCCGTGGAACCCCGACGGCGGGCGCGGCGAGTCGCAGTCGGGGGCTAGCTCGACCCCAAGCTGGCTCGCGGCCCGTGCCCACTGGCGCGTCAGCGGCGCCGTCGGGCATGCGACGACGACGCTCCTGATCGCGCCCGCGCCCAGCTCGGATCGAGCCAGCTCGAGCGCGGGCCGCGTCTTGCCCGCACCCGGTGCCGCGGACATCAGAAACGTGCCGTTGCGCCATTGCGCCATGCGCGACAGCGCTTCACGCTGCCAAGCGCGAAGCGGCGTCGACCGTGCTCGTGTCCCGCTCACAGGCAAGCCGGGCATGGTGATGGACGCCCCGGACGCAACTGCGCCTCGTCAGCGGCTCCCCACCGCCGGTAGGCTGAGGCGCTCCCGTGGCCCGGATCCCCTACCCAGACGCGGCAAGCTCGCCCGAGCCCGTTGCAGAAGCGCTTGCGGCGCTGCCGCCGCTGAACATCCTCCGGATGCTGTCGCACGCCGAGTCCGCGTTCCGGCCGTTCCTGCGGTTCGGCGGCACGATCCTCGGGCGCCTCGAGCTCGATCCCAAGCTCCGCGAGCTCGCGATCCTGCAGGTGGCGGCGAGCGCCGAGGCGCGCTACGAGTGGGTCCAGCACGAAGAGATCGCCCGGCATCTCGGGGTGCCCGACGAGCAAATCGCCGCGGTCAACCGGGGCGCGATCGACGACGACCCGTCGCTCGGCGAGCTCGAGCGCGCCGTGCTGCGATTCGCCCGCGAGGTGGTCGCCGGGCCGACCGTGAGCGACGCGACGTTTGCCGCGGTCAGCGAGCGGCTGAGCCCGCGCGAAATCGTCGAGCTGCTGCTGACAACCGGCAACTACCTGATGCTCGCGCGGGTGATGACGACGCTCGAGCTCGAGCTCGACGACCCGGCCGGCGCCCAGTTGCTGTCGACCGGCGACCGTTAGCGCCACTTCCGACATCCGTCTTATGCGTTTCATCGCGCCGGCTTCGGCTCGGCGTCGATGCTCGGCGCATGAGCGCTCCTACGATCGAGATCGTCGTCCCCGTCTACAACGAGCAAACCGTGCTCGAGCAGTCGATTCGCCGCCTGCACGGCTTCCTGACTGCGAACATGCCGTTCGGCTGGCGGATCATGATCGCCGACAACGCGAGCACCGATCAAACGCCGGTGATCGCACGCCGGCTCGCGTCACAGCTGAGCGACACGGCCGTGCTGACCCTGCCCGACAAGGGGCGAGGCCGCGCGCTGCGCGCGGCGTGGTCGGCGAGCGATGCCGACGTCCTCTGTTACATGGACATCGACCTCTCGACCGACCTGCGCGCGCTGCTGCCGCTGGTCGCCGCAATCGTCTCCGGTCACAGCGACGTCGCGATCGGGACGCGGCTGGCGCCGGGCGCGCGAGTCGTTCGAGGCGCCAAGCGCGAGCTGATCTCGCGCTCTTACAACCACCTGCTGCGGCTCGTCCTCCGCGCCCGGTTCTCCGACGCGCAGTGCGGCTTTAAGGCGATCTCGTCGGATGCGGCACGGGCGCTGCTGCCAAGCGTCCGCGACGAGGCCTGGTTCTTTGACACCGAGCTGTTGACGCTCGCCCAGCGCCGCGGCCTGCGGATCCACGAGGTCGCCGTCGACTGGGTCGACGATTCCGACTCGCGCGTCGAGATCGTCCCGACCGCGCTCGCCGATCTGAGGGGCGTCGGGCGCCTGGCGCTGGATGCGCGGTTCGTCCGCTTCGGACTCGTTGGGATCGCATCGACGCTCGCCTACGCCGGGTTGTTCCTGGCGCTGCGCCCGGCGCTCGCGGCCACGTGGGCCAACGCGCTGGCGCTGGCGTTGACGGCGGTCGCCAACACTCAGGCCAACCGCCGGCTCACGTTCGGGGTCAGAGGTTCGCGCGGCCTGCTCGGCCAGCACGCCGCGGGCGCGCTGGCGTTCGTGCTCGCTCTGTGCCTGACCGACGGGGCGCTGGCGCTGCTGACCTCGCTGGACTCACACCCGGCGCGGCTGCTCGAGGCGGCCGTGCTGGTAATCGCGAGCATGCTCGCGACGATCGGTCGCTACCTCGCGCTGAGCAGCTGGGTGTTTGCGCGTCCGGCGACGGCGCTCTCGCCGACGGCTACGCCCGCGGCGAGGTGACGTGGCGCTCTGAGCGGCCGTCGGGGTAGCCCGTCAGCCAGCTTCCCTGATCGCGGTCGCGCCCCTTGATCGTCTTGACCGTGCACGGCTTGCCCCACAGCAACGCGATCTGCGCGAGCGTCCCGCGTGCGTACTCCTCGTCGAGTCCGGTCCCATCGTCGAGGTGCTCAAGCAGCAGCTCGCCGCGGCTGCGGAAGTCGGCGTCGACGATCTCGATGTGCGGGATCCCGAGCGTCGAATGCTCCGCGACCAGCACCTCACGCACGGCGTCGGCCTCGCGTGAAGACACACGGATCCGTCGAGGGTCGGACTCGAGATGCTCGAACGCGTACAGGTGGCAGAGCTCGCAGACCTTCGGGGTCAGGAACTCGCGCAGCAGGCCCTCGTCGTCATAGGCGCCGATCACGCTGCGGACCTGGTCGAACGGATCGGCCTCGCCCGCCCAACTCCACATCTGGCGCTCGTCCTCGTCGGGGTCGGCCGCGATCCGCATGATCTCGCGCAGGATGTTGATCCCGACGTTGTAGGGGTTGACGCGGGCGGGATGGGGCGCAAGCACCACCGAGTTGAGCTGCTCGTACTCGAGATAGCGATCGGTCGGCATGAACAGCCGCTGGCAGACCTCCTGGTGCAGCAGCACGGCGGCGCCCTCGTTGAGGATCTTCGTTCGCATCTGCGGCAGGAAGTAGCTCTGCTCGGTGTGCACGATCGAGATCACGTCGCGCTGCCAGTCATCCAGCCCGCGCGCGTGTGCCTCGATGAACGCCAGTAGGTCGGGCTCTGGCTCGCGCGGAAACCGCGACCGCAGCGCCTCGCGGCCCGAGGCGACGCGCTCACGGTCGGCCGCGACCTCGTCGGGGAACAGCACGTCGTAGGGCCGGCCGCGGTGTTCGGGCTCCGGTGCCGGGGCCTTGCGGATCAGCTGGGCCTGCGGCTGGTGAATCGCAATCGCGTGGCACGCATCGATGAAGTCCTCGACCCGGTCGCGGCCGTGGGCGCCCATGTAGTCGGCGATCCGCTCGGCCGCCGCGATCACCCGCGACATGATCTCCCGGTCGACGGCGCCCAGCCACTGGTTGTTCTCGAACACGTAGCCGTGCCCCAGGCAGTGGGCGATCACGAGCGTCTGGGCGACGAGGCTGTTTCCGTCCATCAGGTACGCGTGCACAGGGCGGGTGTTGAAGATCAGCTCGTAGATCCGCTCGCGCCCGCGGCGATAGCGCCCGTAGGCGTCGTCGAACTGAGCCCCCCAGCGCGAGCTCGAGTAGCGAGCCGGAAGGCCATTGGCCGCGGCGAAGTAGACCTCCTCGGGCGCGACCAGGTGGTAGATCACGTCAGGCACGTCGAAGCCGAGCTCGCCGCCGGCGATCTCGCGACAGCGCTCGTCGACATCCTGCAGGTCGGTCAGCGTGTAGCCGCTCACCGGACCGCCGTCTCGACGTCGTCCTTGGCGAAGAAGCGCTTGAGCGCCGGCCACAGCTCGCGGTCCTCAGCCGCGCGCGAGAACACGAACCCGGGGATCTCGCCGGCCTCCTGCTCGTAGAACAGAGACAGCTTGTGCGAGCGCGAGAGCCCGCCGGGGTCGACCTCAAGGTAGCCGACGAGCGAGCTCACCTGCGCGAGCGAGCCGATCAGCTCGAGCGTGCGCTGGTTGTCGGCCGAGAAGTTGTCGCCGTCTGAGACGTGCAGTACGTACACATTCCAGTCCTGGGCCGGGTAGCGCTGGCGCTGGCTCTCGCCGATCAGCTCGAACGCGGACGACACCTTCGTGCCGCCCGATTGCACCCTGTTGAAGAACTCCTCCTCGGTGACCTCGCGCGCCTCGGTCGTGTGCGACACGAACGCGATCTCGGTCTGGTCGTAGCGGCTGCGGATGAACTGGACGCACCAGTAGAAGAACAGCCGCGCCATCCGCTTGCGGTTGGGGTCCATCGATCCCGACACGTCCATCGCCAGGAAGATCACCGCGCGGCTGCGAGGCTTGGGGATGTCGCGGTAGGTCAGGTAACGCAGGTCGGGCTTCTCGATCCCGCCCAACGAGGTCCGCCCGCGCTTGGCGTTTCGCAGCAGGTTCTCGCGCAGCGTCGCCTTCTTGTCGAGCTGGGGCCCCTTGCGGGCGATCTGGTCATACACGGTCTTCGACGCGTCAATCTCGGACTCGCTCTTGGGCTTGAGCCGTGGCAGTTCGAGCTCTGAGAACAGCAGTTCCTCGACGTCTGCCATGTCGAGCCAGACCTCGTAGAGCTCCTCGCCGGGCTCGAGCCCGGCTTCGCCGGGCGGACGGGACGAATTGCCGTCCGGTCCGAGCACGTCACCGGCCTTTCCGTCGCCCTGCCCGACTCCCTGCTGACGCCCGCGGTCGAAGATGAACTGCCAGCGCTTCGTCCCCTTGACGGGCACGCGGATCTTCTTCTCTGGCCCCGAGGCGATGATCTCCTCCTCGCCGATGCGCTCCTTGAGCTGCTCGGTGATCTTCTTGCGCAGCCGCTCGCGGTGATGCAGCGCATCGCGCCGCCCGGCGTCCCGGGGCAGGCCCGATTCGCCGACTACGGTCACCGGTTCAGCAGGTGACCCACGTACTCGAGCAGGTCACGCGCCGAATGCTCGTTGTAGCCGCGGTCCTCGACGAGGATCGTGAGCACCTCGTTGAGCCGCTTGGCCTGCTCCTTGTCGGGATTGGTCTTGGACAGCGTGACTTGGACGATGTCCTTGAGCTGGTTGAACAGGTACTCCTCGATCCCGGTCGCCAGGACTGTGTCGGTCTCGTGGGTCAGCGGCCGCTCGCCCTTGCGCAGCGCGATTCCGATGCGCATCAGCACGCCCTGGCGGAACGTGTCCTTGGCCGACTCGGGGACGGCCGGCTTGACGTTCTCTTCGATCGCGCGCATCAGCTTCTCGTCGGGCTCGCGGTCCTCCTTTGTGATCTCGTCCTGGATCCGCGTCCCCTGGCAATAGGCCTCGATGTTCGTCAGGTAGTTCTCCAGCAGGCGCTGGGCGTGCTCGGCGAACGCCGGCACGAACGCTTTGCGAACCTCGTCCTTGAGCTTGCGGTCGATCTCCTTGCGAGCATCGATCACGAACGCCCGCAGCTGTTCGCGTGTTTCCTTGGGCACCTCGAGACGCTCGATGTGCTCGTTGAGCGCGATCAGCGCCATGATCGGCGTCAGGTACTTGCCGGTGTGATGTTCGTCTCCCGCACGGGTCGCCGCCCCCGACAGCACGTCGACGATCGCGCGCGGTCCGAGCCCGGTCATTCCCTCGTGCTCGGCTGCGCGCTTGATCTCCGGGATCTGGGCGAGCTTCCAGTCACCGACCTCTTCGCCGTCGTAGAGCTTCATCTTCTCGACCAGGCCGAGGTTCTCGTGCGGTCGCAGGCGCGACAGCACGGCCACCATCGCGGCAGCGCGCAACGCGTGCGGGGCGATGTGAAGGTCGTCGCGGGCGCCGTAGCGCGTCAGCAGCTTCAGGTAGATCCGCTCCTCGTCGGAGACGCGCACGTTGTAGGGGACGGCGACCGTCACCAGGCGGTCCTTGAGCGCCTCGTTCTTGAGGTCGGCGACGAACGCCCTGAACTCGGCCTCGTTGGTGTGGGCGAGGATCACCGTGTCGGAGTCGATGTAGCCGAACTTGGCGACCTTGAACTGCTTCTCCTGGGCCATCGTCAGGAACAGGTTGCGGAACTCCGCGGGGTTCTTGAAGAACTCGACGGCCTCGAACAGGCCGCGGTTGGACTTCGAGAACTCGCCGGCCCAGTCGAGCGCCAGTGGATGCGAGTCCGAGCCGTGAGTCTCGATCGCGCGGAAGTCCAGGCCGCCGGTCAGCTGCTCCATGCTCATCGACTTCGGGTCGCCGGGCTCGAACGTCCCGATGCCGACGCGGCGCGCCTCCGAGAAGTAGATCCGCTCGATCGGGAAGGTCAGAAAGTCGCCGTCGAACTGCTGCTCGAGTCGCAGCCGGCACACGGGACACAGACCGCCCTCGATCGGCACGCGTGTGTGCTCGTGTGCCTGCGCGCGCAGCGCATCGGGAACGAGGTGCATCGGCTCCTCGTGCATCGGGCAGCCCTGAAGCGCGTAGACGGCGCCGTCGTCGGTGCGGCTCCATGCCTCCAGGCCCTTCTTCAGCAGCGCCGCAATCGAGCTCTTGGCGCCCCCGGGCGGTCCCCACAGCAGCAGGATCCGGCGCCGGGTCTCGTGCCCCTGCGCTGCCGTCTCGAAGTAGCGCACGACGCGGTCGAGCGGCACGTCGAGGCCGAACAGGTCGGCGGCGAAGAACTCGTGCGAGACCTCGCCGACGTGCAGCCCGTCGGCGACGCCCCGGGCGCGGATCATGTCGTAGACGCGCTGGTGGGCGGTGGCCGCGATCGTCGGGCGCTCAGCGACCAGGTCGATGTAGTCGTTGAGCGTGATGACCTCAAGCGAATCAGCGGACCCTTGCTTCGAAGCGTCCACCAAAGCCTGCTTGAAGTTCATCTGCACCACCTGGTCCCTGACACGACCGGCGAGAAACCGGCTTACCTCAGGCTACCCGTCGGTCCGGGGTTTACATAATTGTTTTTACAACCCGAGTCGGCGGACCGCGCCGGTTCGCGTTACGCGGCTGCGAAACACGCCGCAACGTGGCGATAAAGCCGGGCGACGCTGCTCAGCGAACGGGCAGGCCGGCGTGCGCCATACGGGCCCGCACCGAGTCGATCAGCTCGGGAATCGCGCGCGGCAGGCGACGCAGCGACAGCGCGGGGTCGAAGCGCTCGCAGCGCAGGACGCCCGGCTCGTCGAACGGCACGACGTCGATCCGCTGGACGTTGTCGAGGCCCCGGACAGCGCCCATGAATGCCTCGACCTCGTCGACCTGATCGGTGTGGCCGGGCACGAGCACGTAGCGCATCCAGGTCGCCTGACCGCGTTGCGCCAGCCGGCGGGCGAATTCGAGCGTCGGGCGCAACGGACGGCCCGTGACCTGCCGGTGACCTTCGTCCGAGCCACCGCGCACGTCAAGCAGCACGAGGTCGGCCGCGTCGAGCAGTCCGTCATCGGCACGGTCGCCCAGGAAACCGCTCGTGTCGAGCGCGGTGTGCAGCGAGGCCGCGTGCGCGGCTTGAAGGATTCTGCGCGTGAACGCCGGCTGCGCCAGCGGCTCGCGGCCTGATGCCGTGAGGCCGCGCGCCGCCGAAGCGGTGACCACGCCGGTGTCGGTCGTGAATGCGCGAACGGACGAGGCGACGACGGTGCCGTGCTCGCGCACGAGCCGCTGGATCGCCTCGATCGACGTCTCGACGCTCTCGGGCGACTCGCGGTCGTCGCGGTCGTCGCGGCCACAGTCGTCACAACCGCGCGGACAGTCGGCGAGGAACACGGCCAGCCGCGCCCCCGGGCCGTCGACGCCGACCGACAGGTCCCACGACTGGACCCAGCCGCTCGACCCATCTGCGGTGGCCGAGCACTCGCGGCGCGCGCGGGGTTCGGCGGAGACCTCGTCGATCGCGCCGAGCGGCTCGACCGCCGTGGTTTGTCCGGTCATGAACACCTCCTTGTGCTCGGCGGCTCCGACCGGGACTTGAGCGATGAATGCTCAGCCGCGACGCAGCAGCCGGCCGACCGCGGCCATCATCTCCTCGGTCCGCTCGTCGCGCCGGTCGGGCTCGGCGCCGACCACGCACGTGTGCGCATGACCGTCGAGTAGGCCCAGCGCCACCTTGTCGAGCGCCGCCTGGATCGCGCTGATCTGGGTGAGGATGTCGATGCAATAGCGGTCGTCGTCGACCATCTTCGAGACGCCACGGACCTGCCCCTCGACGCGGGCAAGCCGCTTCTGGAGCTGCTCTTTACTGGTGCTGTAGCCACGTACGGGAGTCGTTTCGGCCATCGCCAGGCGACTCTAGCAGATACCCCCCGGTGGTATCTGCTAGCGTGGTTTTGATGCTCGACACGATCGCCGACGGGCTCAGCAACGCGTTCCTGATGGCCTGGCAGGTCTGGTGGGCGCTGGTGTTCGGATTCGCGATCTCGGCGATTGTCCAGGCCTGGGTTCCGAGGGCGCGAATCGAGCACGCGCTCGGAGGCGCGGGGACGCGCCCAGTGGCGCTCGCGACCGGGCTGGGAGCCGCATCCTCGTCGTGCTCGTACGCGGCGATCGCGATCGCCAAGTCGCTGTTTACTAAGGGTGCCTCGGCGGCGTCGGCGCTGGCCTTCCAATTCGCCTCGACCAACCTCGTGGCAGAGCTGGGGATCGTGATCTGGATCCTCATGGGCTGGCAGTTCACGCTGGCGGAGTTCGTCGGCGGCCTGGTGCTGATCATCGTGATGACGGTGCTGGTGCGGCTGTTCGTCTCCAAGCGACTCGAGGAGCAGGCCCGCGAACACGCCCAGGCGGCCGACGCCGGCCACGAGCACGAGACCGCCGGCGGGGGGCTGAGCCTGCGCGAGCGGCTGACGTCGTTATCTGCCTGGACCGACGTCGCCAACAACTTCCGCAACGACTGGTCGATGCTCTGGAAGGAGATCACGCTCGGGTTCGTGATCGCCGGCTTTGTCGGGCTGCTGGGCAACGATTTCTTCAACGGCCTGTTCATCGAGCACGCCCCGGCCGGGCTCAAGCTCGCCGAGAACGTGGTCGTCGGGCCGATCATCGCGGTGCTGAGCTTCGTCTGCTCGATCGGCAACGTCCCGCTCGCGGCCGTCCTGTGGTCGGGCGGGATCAGCTTCGCCGGTGTCATCGCGTTCCTGTTCGCCGACCTGATCGTGATCCCGATCGTGCTGATCTACCGCAAGTACTACGGCGGCGCGTTCACCGTCCGGATCGTCGCGCTGATGTTCGTCGCGATGATCGTCGCGGCGTTGATCGTCGACGCGGTGTTCGGCGGGCTCGGCCTGATCCCGCAGGTGCGGCCGGCGCGGGCCGACATCTTCACGTCGGTCAAGCTCGACTACAAGTTTGCGCTCAACGTCCTCGGGACGGCAGTGTTCGCCGCGCTATTCGCGCTGACGCTGCGACCGGGAGCGACTGCGGGGCGCGCGTGTCCGCACCACGGCGCCGCCGCCCCCGGACACCGGTCGCCGGCCGAGATCATTTAAGGGCCGGGCGCCCGAACTCGTCAGAATGAGACCGTGGCCGAGCTCCCGCGACCTGGAATAGGCAAGGACCCCGACGGTCAGAAGTCCGTGCCACCGGCGCCGATGCCGCGCGACAAGCAGGGCTGGCGCGTCGCTCCCGCGCCGGACGGCCGCGGCATGCCCGACCAGCACAAGCCGCGCCCGCCCCATCGCCTGCGCGGCTTCTGGATCTTCGTGATCGTGCTGCTGGCGGTCAACTGGCTGTCGGTGCTGATCTTCCAGCCGTCGTCAGAGCCGCGCGTGACGGTCCCGTTCAGCCCCTACTTCCTGCAGCAGCTCGACGCCAGCCAGATCAAGTCGATCTCGTCGCGCGGGGACACGATCGAGGGGACGTTCAAGTCCAAGCAGAAGTTCCCGGCCAACGACTCCAAGGCGACGCCCACGACGCAGTTCAAGACCGAGGTGCCGACGTTCTGGAACAACAATGAGCTGACCCAGCAGCTCCAAGCCAAGGGAGTCGAGGTCAACGCCAAGTCGACGGCGACGCACACATCGCTGCTGGCGGAGATCCTGCTGGGGTTCGGCCCGACGCTGCTGATCGTCGGCCTGTTCGTGCTGCTCGCGAGGCGCGCGGCCTCGGGCGGCGGCATGGGAGCGCTGGGCAACTTTGGCCGCTCCCAGGCCCGGCGGATCGATCCCGAGAAGATCCGCATCACGTTCGACGACGTCGCGGGCATCGACGATGCCAAGGCGGAGCTGACCGAGATCGTCGACTTTCTTCGCAACCCGGAGCCCTACCAGCGGCTCGGCGGCCGGATACCGCACGGCGTGCTGCTGTCGGGCCCTCCGGGCACCGGCAAGACGCTGCTTGCACGCGCCGTCGCCGGCGAGGCGCACGCGGCGTTCTTCTCGATCGCCGCGTCGGAGTTCATCGAGGCGATCGTCGGCGTCGGCGCGTCGCGCGTCCGCGACCTGTTCGCCAAGGCCAAGGAGGCGCAGCCCGCAATCATCTTCATCGACGAGCTCGATGCGATCGGCCGCTCGCGCCAGGGCGCGATCTCGTTCGGCTCCAACGACGAGCGCGAGCAGACGCTCGACCAGATCCTGACCGAGATGGACGGCTTTGAGTCGACCGAAGCGGTCGTCGTGCTGGGCGCTACCAACCGCCCGGAGGTCCTCGACCAGGCGTTGCTGCGACCGGGACGGTTCGACCGGCGCGTCGCCGTGCAGCCGCCCGACCGGACCGGACGCCGCAAGATCCTCGAGGTCCACACTCGGTCGCTGCCACTCGGCGACGACGTCGACCTCGACGCGCTCGCGAGCTCGACGCCCGGGATGGTCGGCGCCGACCTCGCGAACCTCGCCAACGAGGCCGCGCTGCTCGCGGCCCGGCGCAGCCACGACAAGGTCGAGATGTCGGACTTCACCGATTCGCTCGAGAAGATCCTGCTCGGCGCCCCTCGAGGGATCGTGCTCAGCCGTGCTGACCGGGAGCGCACGGCCTACCACGAGTCCGGCCACGCGCTTGTCGGAATGCTCACGCCCGACGCCGATCCCGTCCGCAAGGTGTCGATCATCCCGCGCGGGATGGCGCTCGGGGTCACGCTCTCGACGCCCGACGCGGACCGCGTCTCGTACTCGCGCGAGGACCTCGAAGCGAAGATCCGCGTCGCGCTCGGCGGACGCGTCGCCGAGGAGATCGTCTACGACCGGATCACGACCGGCGCCGAGTCAGACATCCAGCAGCTGACCCAGATCGCGCGCCAGATGGTCGGTCGCTGGGGGATGAGCGAGAAGCTCGGTCCGGTTGCTGTGCTTCCCAGTGACGGGGGCGGCGGCCCGCTGCTTCCCGGCGCCAGCGAGACCTCGCAACAGACCCAATGGCTGATCGACGAGGAGGTCCGCCGGCTGATCGACGAGGCGCACGTGGAGGTCACGCAGCTGCTGAGCGATCACCGCGACCAGCTCGAGAGCCTGGCGCGCGCGCTGCTTGAGGCCGAGACGCTCGACGCTGCCGACGCGTATGCCGCCGCCGGCACGCCAATGCGAGCGGTCGAGCGCGAGCCCGAAGTCGAGCCCGCCTCGCCTTCCTAGCCTTCGGGGGCCGAGACGCGGAGCCGGAACGCGGCGCGGTACTCGGCGCCCGGGTCGACCACATGCAGGCCATCGCCGCTGTTGAGCGCGTTGCCGGGCGCCGTCATCGGCTCAAACGAAATGAAGTCGCTACCCGGCGGGGCGAACACTTGCGCGAACGCATAGCCGTGCAGGAACTCGACGCCAACGGTCGCCTGGTCGGTGGAGACCTCGAACTCGGCGGGGACCGGCAGGCCGTCAAACGCGTCGTCCCAGCTCGTGTCGCCGAGCGTCAGCGAGCGCTGGTCGACTGCCTGGCGCTCGCCGGTCGGGATCATCTGCTCGTCGAGCACAAGCCGCCGGAACGCCCCGAGCTTCAACTTCCACGTGCTGCGGCTCGTCCCCGGAATTCTCAGGAACGGGTGATAGCCGAACGCGACCGGAACCCGGTCGGCGCCGCTCGCGTGGACCGTCGTCGCGATTGTCAACTCGCCCCGGCCGACCGACGCCTCGAGCGTGAGCTCGTGCTCGAACGGGAACGGCTCGAGCAGCTCCGGCGAGCTCCAGCTCAGCCGCGCCGCGAGCATCGACGGGTCGGGGTTACTGACGACCTCCCAGCGCAGGAACCTCGGCATCACGCCGTGGATCGGGTGATCGCCGTCGAGCCGGATCCGAGGATCGTCGCGCGCCAGGCTCACGTCCTTGCCGGCGGCGCTATAGCCCAGACGCTCGAGCCGGTTGGCCCACGGATAAAGCAGCGGGATCCCCATCGTCTTGCCCTGCTCGACGTACGCCTCGAGCCCGCGCCGCAGCTCGAGCCACTCCTCCCCGCGGTGGCGAAACGAGCAGCAGACCATGTTCGCCTCTGGGGCGAACTCAGCCTGCGTGTCGCCGTCCGCTGAGGTGAGGGTGACGGTCGCAGGTGTCATCAGACGCCACCCTAACCATCGAGCGCCCGAGTGTCATTAAGTGCATTGAGGGGGACGAGGGTGGCGGCCGTGATGGCCGCCACCCCCTGAATGCCTACCGGCTCGGCCGAGACACACCTTGGGCTTTGCTGACAGCCGAGCAGATCGAGAGCTCTCCGTCCAGCGCGTCTCGCAGCCCGACCATCATCTCGTCGGAATACAGAGGTTTGCCGCCGGCGTTGCTCACCGGCCTGGGGTAGCCGAATTGCTCCTCCCACAGATTCAGGATCCGCGGGGTGATTCCAAGCAGCGCAGCGGCTGCTTCGATGCTCAACATGTCACTTTGCCTCCCGGCTTTACTGGCCTGCAACCCGACTACGCGAGACCGGCTCGAAAGTCAGGGGCAATCAGCGATGTTGCTTGTCGCCGCCAAGCAGCGACAGCAGCGAGCCGACGCCCGGCACGTGGACGGGCGGGGCGCCGGCGATTGAGATGGTCGGCCCGCTGCCGTCGCCAGGAATCGTGACGCTGGGCGCGCCGGGCGCCGGCGGGATCTGGACCGTCGGGGTGCTGGTCGCCGGAAGCTGGATCGTCACGCCCGCGGGCGCGGGCGGCGTGGAGATCACTGGCGCGGCACCCGTCACCGTGGATCCGGTGCCCGAGGCCCGGTGCTGCGGGGGGCTCGCGGTCGCGCTCGTCGAGCCGCCCTGATTCGTAGTGCCGCCCGCCTGCGTCTGTGCGCCCTGGGAGCTCCCGGTCGACGGCGCGGGCGAGACAGTCTGATTCGGCGCGGGGGCATCTGCGGCGCTTGTCGCGGACCCGGGCAGACCGACGAGCGTGCTGGTGCTTGCGTGCGATGCCTCGGTGCTGCCAAGACGGGTTACCGAGCGATGGCTACTCGCCGCCGAACGCTTGCGTGACACGCCGCCAGCTGCGGGGGCGTTAGCCGGGCTGGTCCGTGCGCCTGCGTCCCGGGCGGCGCCGTGCGTTCGATGCGCGGAGGACTTGGCGGTCGTCGCCGCCGGTGCTGCGATGTGCGCCGGCGCGACACGCGCCCGCGCGGGATGGTGCGCTGAGCTCGTGATCTGGTTGAGCCCGGCCGTGGCTCCGACGGTGGTCGCGGCGACGATTGCGACGCCGGCGGCGGCCTTTGCGGCGAACGCGGCGCTCATCGTCTTGCCGGCGGTGCCGGCGCCGGCGGCAACGCCGGCCGCGCCGCCGGCGTTGGCCGACCCGGTCCCAAGTGCCTTTGCCAACACCGCCGCCGCGCTCACCGGCGGCAGCGCCGGAGCGAGCGCGCGCAGCTGATCTCCCCGGGTCGTGATCGCGGCCGCGAACTCGGCGCAGCCGCGGCACTCGTTGAGGTGCGCGCGCACGCGACGGCTGCGCAACGTGCGCCCGTCGTCGTCTGAGACGAGCCTGCGGATCTCGTCACAAGCCATGCCGCGACCCTCCGAGAACTCGAGCAGCGACTTGCGCGCCTCGAAGATCGTCTGCTTGGCGGCCCCAACCGACCCTCCGAGCGCGATCGCGATTTCCTCGTGCGACAGACCGCTGAGCTCGCGCATCACCAGCGCCGAGCGCTGACGCACTGGCAGCTCGCGCAGGTCGGCGAGCAGCAGCGCCATGCGCGCGCGCTCGCTGGCCTGGTCCTCGACCGACGCTGTGCAGCAATGCGCAGCCTCCGACAGCTCGGACTCCGGCCGGCGGCGGCGTAGGATCGAGACCGCCTCGTTGTGCGCGATCCGGAACAGCCATGGACGCAGGGGCGCGTCGCGCTGTCCACGGCGCAGGGCCGCGAACGCACCGGTGAACGTCGACTGAAGCGCGTCCTGCGCGTCGCAGTCGTCGTGCACGATCGACCGGCAGTAGCGGTAGAGCTGCTGGTGATAGCGCTCGTAGATTGGCGCGAACGCCTGGTCGTTGCCGGCGCTCACCAGCCGCGCGAGGCGTTCGTCGCCCAGCGCGGAGCGCAATGGTCGCCAGACCAGATCCCGCCCTGGTGAAACCGACGCCTGACTCTCCATGACTCACGCTTATCGACAACGCGAAACGCCTGCGAAAGTCATGATCCAGTATCTCGACGGATGTTGAGCCGGTTGTCCCGGCCACGACGGGGCTAGCGCGGTAGCGGCCGGGTGGCCTCGAGCGAGTGCGCGCACGACCACAGCGCCTGGCGCACGATCTCGACCGTCTCGGGGTCGAGGCCCTGGAGCATGTCCGCCTCGATCGCGTCCATCGCCTCGTCACAGCGCTCAAGCGCCCGAACTCCCTTCGCCGTCACCGACGCACGTAGCACCCGGCGATGGCTCGGGTCCGGCCGGCGGCGGACGAGGCCGCGGTCCTCGAGCGCCGAGACCACGAGGTTCATCGCCTGCGGCGTGACGAACGCCCAGCGGGCGAGCTGCGCGCTCGACAGCCCGTCGCGATCGCGCAGCACGCTCAGCGCGACGTACTCGGTGGTCGTCACGCCCTCACGGCGGACGACTTCGTCGAGCCGCACGCGCAACCGTCGCTCGACGCGATAGACGAGGTAGCCGACCCGCGGGGATATCGGCGCTGCCGGCGCGGCTGACTGCGCTGTGGCGGCGGGCTTCATCCGGACAACAGTACCCCGGCTGCGGTCCTCGGCGAAGCCGCATGACCGGGCATCGCCAAGTCGATTGACAAGTCACTTGCTAGAGGAATACGCTCCCCGACAGCCATGCGCTCCGGCCAGGAGCGCGTCGAGGAGAAGAGGAGCGTGGGTACCGTGAACGCACGAATTGCGCGTCGATTCGGGGCAGCTCTGCTGGCGGCTGCGACATTTTCCGTGATCGGGGCAGCTCAGGCCCTGGCGGCGACAACGCACTCCACCGGGTCGCTTCCCGACGGGGGCACGTGGATCTCCGACGTACCGTCGGACTGGAACGGCACGCTGTTGCTTTACAGCCACGGCTACGGAACGCTCTCACCCCAGGACGCGCCCGACCCCGGCACCGAGGCGGCGCTGCTCGCCGACGGCTACGCGCTGGCCGGCTCGTCGTATGACCCCAACGGCTCGCTGTGGGCGCTCGGCAGCGCTGTCCGCGATCAGTTCCAGACGCTCGCGGCGGTCAAGAAGAATGTGCTGCCCCATCGCCCCCACCAGGTGCTCGCGTTCGGGACCTCGATGGGCGGCCTGATCAGCGCACTCGAGGACCAGCAGTCAGACGGTCGCCTCGATGGCGCGCTGACAACCTGCGGCCTGGTTGCGGGCGGTATCCAGCTCAACAACTACCAGCTCGACGGCGAGTACGCGATCGCCAAGCTGCTGGCGGCCGGCCAGTCGATCAAGCTCGTGCACTTCTCCAGCCAGGCCGACGGAGCCGCGACCGCCGTGCAGCTGAACGCCGCCGCCGCATCGGCGCAGGGCACGCCGACCGGGCGCGCGCGGCTCGCGCTCGCGATGGCACTGATGAACGTCGCCGCGTGGGCTCCGAACGCGACGATGCCCGGCGTCTATGACTACGCCGGCCAGGAGCAGCAGCAGTACGACATGGAGTTCGTCTCTAACCCGGTGATGATCTTCGTCGAGACCGGCCGTCAGCAGATCGAACAGGCCGCCGGCGGCAACGGCGGCTGGGACGCCGGCGTCGACTTCGCCGAACTGCTCAAGGACTCGTCCTACAGCGCCGAGGTTCGCGCGCTCTACCACGAGGCGGGAATCAGCCTGCGCCAGGACCTACGGACGCTGACTCGCGGCGCCAACATCCGCGCCGACGTCAAGGCGATCAACTGGCTCAAGCAGACCTCGGTGCCGACCGGCCGCCTGCAGGTGCCCGAGCTGGATCTGCACACGATCTCCGACCAGCTCGTTCCGGTCCAGCAGGAGAACTACTACGGCCACCTGGTCCGTCGCGCCGGCGACAAGGCCCTGCTGCGCCAGGCCTACGTGAGCCGCCAGGAGCACTGCGCGTTCACGTCGGGCGAGCTGGTCGCCGGCGTGCAGGCGCTCCAGCACCGGGTGCAGACCGGCAACTGGGACTCGGTCGCCGGACCCGATCAGCTCGAGGCCGCCGCCAACGGTCTCGGCCTGCCGGGCGGCGCGGCGTTCGTGCCATTCTGGCCCGAGCCGCTGTCAGGCGACAACGGGCCGTTCAATCCCTTCACCGAGGGCATCCGCACCCGCTGGTGATTCGGTGTGCGCGCCGGCGATGAACTCGGCGGCGCGCTCACCAACGAGCATGCTCGGGGCGTTCGTGTTGCCCGACGTGATCGAGGGCATCACCGACGCGTCAGCCACACGCAGTCCGTCGATCCCGTACACGCGCAGGCGCGGATCGACGACCGCGCCTGCGTCGATGCCCATCTTGCAGGTCCCGGCCTGGTGGTGGTAGGTGATCGCGGTCTGGCGGATGTAGTCGCGAAGCTCGGACGGCGTTCTGACCTCGGGGCCTGGGTACAGCTCGCGCGCGCCCCAGTCGCTCGCCAGCGCGCTCGCCGCGGCGACCTCGCGGACCAGGCGCAGCGACGCCGCCAGGCTGTCGAGATCGGCCTGCGCCGAGAGGATGTTGGGGTCGATCAGCAGGCCGGCGCCCGGATCGGCGCTCGACAGCCTGATCGTGCCTCGGCTCGCCGGCCGGACCATCCCGGCGAGCATCGTGAACGCGTTCTCTGGACCCTGCATCCACGGCTCGTACAGCGGCACGCTGAAATGGATCGGCTGCGTGTCGGGCACCGGCAGCCCCGACCGGCTGCGCCACCACAGGTGCGTCTGGATCGGTGACATCCCCGGCACCGGCGGGGCGATCGCGCGATCTGCGCTGAAGATCGCCGGCGACAACAGGTGGTCGTGCAGGTTGCGCCCAACTCCCGGGAGGTCGACGGCGACGTCGATCCCCAGCGACCGCAGCTCGCCGCCGGGACCGATCCCCGACAGCAGCAGCAGCTTCGGCGTGGCGATCGTGCCGGCGCTGAGCACCACCTCCGACCCGGCCCGTGCCGTCTCGAGCTTGCCGTCGCGCTGCCACTCGACGCCGACGCAGCGTCCGTGCTCGAGCAGCAGCCGTGTCGCGTGCGCGCGCGTGAGCACCCGGAGGTTGGGGCTGTTGATCACCGGCCGCAGATACGCGTCGGCGGCGCTGTCGCGCCGGCCGTCCCTGATCGTCAGCTGCTGCTGCGAGATGCCGTCGAGCTCGCCGTTGTTGTAGTCACCGTTTTGCGCGATCCCGATCTCGCCGGCGGCGTCGATGATCGCATCGTGAATCGGCGCGAGCTCGTAGCCGCCGCTGACGCGCAGCGGCCCGCCCGTAGCGCGGAACTCGGAGGCGCCGCCGTCGTAGTCCTCGATCCGCTTGTAGACCGGCAGCACGTCGTCCCAGCCCCAGCCGTCGTTGCCCAGGTACGCCCAGTGGTTGAAGTCTGCGCGCGCCCCGCGCACGTAGATCAGCCCATTCAGTGAGCTCGAGCCGCCGAGCACGCGCCCGCGCGGCCAATGCAGCTCACGACCCGCGGCGTGCGGCTGCGGGACCGTGTAGTACGCCCAGTCCTCCTCGACCAGCCACAGCTCGTGAAAGCGACCGGGGTCTCCAATCGCCGGGTTGTCGTCGGGTCCGCCCGCCTCGAGCAGCAGCACCTTGACGTCGCCGCGATCGATCAGCCGGCGCGCCACGACACAGCCAGCCGAGCCCGCGCCGACGACGATCACGTCGGGGTCCCACATGGGTTGAGCCTATGTGCTGAGCGCTCGCTCGTAAACCCCGACCGTCTGCTGCGCGATCGCCGACCAGCTGAAGTCGTCGATCGCGCGCCGCCGGCCCGCCCTGCCCATCTCGGCTGCGAGCTGCGGGTCGGCGATCAGCACGTTGACGCGCTCCGCGAACGCGGCTGCGAACGCATCCGGGTCGACCGGATCGATTGACCCGGGTGCCTGTTCAAGCGGCACGAGAAAGCCCGTCTTGCCGTCCTGTACGACCTCGACGATCCCCCCCGTCGCCGACGCCACGACGGCCGCCTCGCACGCCATCGCCTCGAGGTTGACGATCCCGAGCGGCTCGTAGATCGAGGGACACGCAAACAGCGTCGCGTGGCTGAGCAGCTCGATCACGTCTGACTTCGGGAGCATCTGATCGATCCAGATGACGCCGTCGCGCGTCTGCTTCAGTCGCTCGACGCCGGCTTGTACCTCGGCGCCGATCTCCGGCGTGTCGGGCGCTCCCGCGCAGAGCACGAGTTGCGCCGACGGGTCGAACTCCAACGCCGCGCGCAGCAGCAGCGGCACGCCCTTCTGGCGGGTTATCCGCCCGACGAACACAACCGACGGACGATTCGGGTCGACGCCGTAGCGCTCGAGCGCGGCCGTCTCGTCGCGGCGCGCGTACTCGACGGTGTCGATCCCGTTGTAGACGACGCTGACGCGGCGCTCGTCGATCGACGGATAGCAGGAGAGGATGTCGCGCTTGGAGCCCTCCGACACGGCGATCACGGCGTCGGCACCCTCCACCGCGATCCGCTCGCAGAAGCTCGACAGCGCGTAACCGCCGCCGAGCTGCTCGCCCTTCCACGGGCGCAGCGGCTCGAGCGAGTGCACGGTCGTCACGTGTGGGATCCCGTAGATCAGCTTCGCGAGGTGGCCGGCGAACTGGGCGTACCAGGTGTGGGTGTGGGCGAGCTCGGTCCCCTCGACACCGGCGGCCATCACCAGGTCGATCGACACCGCCTGCAGCGCCGCCATGTGCGGCGCCTTGCCCGACAGCGCATCCCAGGCACGGTATGCGTGCACCGCCGGGTCCTCGCGCTCTTCGCCCCAGCAATGCACGCTCAGCTCGACGAGCTCGCGCAGCTCGCGGGCGAGATACTCGACGTGAACACCCGCGCCGCCGTAGACCTCGGGCGGGTACTCGCGCGTGAGCAGCGAGACGCGCACCGCTAGGCGGGCACTTCTGCGGCGACCCGGACGCCCTTGGGCACGACGATGACGCCGCCGTCGGAGACGGTGAAGCGCGCGCGGTCGGCTTCGAGGTCGACGCCGATCTGGGCGCCCGGCTCGACTACCACGTCCTTGTCGACGATCGCGTTGCGGATCACCGCTCGCTGGCCGACGTCGACCCCGGAGAACAGAACCGAGCCGTCGACCTGCGAGTAGGAGTGCAGATGGACGCTGGGCGACAGGACCGACCGTCGCACGGTCGCGCCAGAGATCACCACGCCCGAGCAGACCATCGAGTCCAGCGCGTGACCGGTCCGACCCTCGTCAGCGAACACGAACTTCGCTGGTGGCAGCGGCTCGGGCAGCGTCAGGATCGGCCACTCCATGTTGTAGAGGTTGAACACCGGGTTGATCGAGATCAGGTCCATGTGCGCGTCGTAGAAGGCGTCCAGTGTCCCGACGTCGCGCCAGTAGCCCTCGTCGCGCTCGGTGGCGCCCGGCACAACGTTGGTAGTGAAGTCGTAGACCTGAGCGCCGCCGGAGTTGACGAGCATCGGGATGATGTTGCCGCCCATGTCGTGCGAGGACTCGCGCGCCTGTGCATCCATCGTCACGCACTCGATCAGCGTGTCGGTCGAGAACACGTAGTTGCCCATCGACGCGTACACCTGATCGGGAGCATCGGCCAGCCCGATGGCGTTCTTGGGCTTCTCGTGAAACGCGGAGATCGTCCGCCCATCCGGTCCGGCCTCGATCACGCCGAACTGGTCGGCCTGCTCGATCGGGACCCGCAGCGCGGCGACCGTGACGCCGGCGCCGGACTCGATGTGCTGGCGGACCATCTGCGACGGGTCCATCCGGTAGATGTGGTCGGCGCCGAACACGCAGACGATGTGCGGCTTCTCGTCGCGCAGCAGGTTGAGGTTCTGGTAGATCGCGTCGGCTGAGCCCTGAAACCAATGCGGGCCGCGGCGCATCTGGGCGGGCACGGGCGCGACGTAGTTGCCCAACAGCGGCGACAGCCGCCAGGTCGTCGAGATGTGCCGGTCCAGCGAATGGCTCTTGTACTGGGTCAGTACGACGATCCGCCGATAGCCGGCGTTGACCAGGTTCGATAGCGCGAAGTCGATCAGCCGGTAGTTGCCGCCGAACGGCACCGCCGGCTTGGCGCGGTCGAGCGTCAACGGTGCCAGCCGCTTACCCTCCCCGCCGGCGAGGACGATCGCGAAGACGTGCGCTTGGTCCGCTGAGTCGGTCATCGATCGCTCGGGCTGCACACTACGCCAGTCCCGGCCGGCGGTGAAGCATCGTCCGAATGTTGCGGACGCGCGGTGCGTGCGACGCCTACTCTTTGCTGAGAGATGACCCGGCGGGAGATTCACTCGTGGCTGATGGACATGGACGGTGTGCTCGTGCACGAGGAGCATGCGATCCCGGGCGCCGACCAGTGGATCGAGCGGCTGCGTGCCAGCGGCACGCCGTTCCTGGTGCTGACCAACAACTCGATCTACACCCGGCGCGATCTCGCCGCGCGGCTGCGCAGCAGTGGGCTGGACGTGCCCGAGGAGTCGATCTGGACCTCGGCGCTGGCGACGGCGCGGTTCCTCGAAGACCAGCGCCCGGGCGGCTCGGCATACGTGATCGGCGAGGCGGGGCTGACGACGGCGCTGCACGCCGGCGGCTACACGCTGACCGACCAGTCGCCCGATTACGTCGTGCTCGGCGAGACCCGCACCTACAGCTTCGAGCGCATCACCCAGGCGATCAGGCTGATCGCTGCGGGCGCGCGGTTTATCGCCACCAACCCAGACGCCACCGGTCCGACGCTCGACGGGCCGCTCCCGGCGACCGGCTCGGTCGCCGCGCTGATCAGCCACGCGACCGGTGTCGAGCCGTACTTCGTGGGCAAGCCCAACCCGCTGATGATGCGCTCGGCGCTCAACGCGATCGACGCGCACTCCGAGAGCACGGCGATGATCGGCGACCGGATGGACACCGACATCGTCTCCGGGCTTGAGGCCGGCATGGAGACGATCCTCGTCCTGTCGGGGCTGACAAACCGCGAGGACGCCGAGCGACATCCGTACCGCGCGTCGCGGATCGTCGACTCGATCGCCGATCTGCTCGACGAGATCGCCGGCTAGCGCCCGTCCGCCGTGAGTTCGATGCGCCCGTGAGCGGCGAGCGTCGCCAGCGCCCGCATGGTGACCGTTCCGCGCCACTCCACCGACTGCCCCGAAGACCAGGCGAGCCAGTCGAACGTCCAACCGCCGTCGTCCTGCTGCCCCGCTTCAAGCAGGTCGAGATCGGTCGCGATCTGCTCGCCGGTGAACAGCGTCCGGCTGCGCCGGCCCGGGCGCTCCGAAAGGACCAGCGCCGTGAGCCGCTCGTCCTCGGTGCCACCCGGGACTGGCACCGAGCCGTCCCCGGAGATCAGCGGCCGCAGTCGTTCGAGCGCCGCACCGGCGCGCGCCTGGTCGGCCACACGGTCGAGGAAGTCGAGCGCGAACTTCAGCGAATAGGCGCTCAGCTGCTCGGGGCCTTCAACCCTCGCCCAGCACCACTCGCTCGCTAGCTGAAGCCATGGTTCGCTGCTTCCGGCCTCCAGCAGGGCGGCCGCAAGCGCATAGGTGAGCGCCGAGCCGCCCTCGGAAGGCACCATCCACGGTGCGTGCGGGTACGCCGCGGCCGTGGGCAGCACGGTCGGGATGCCGCCATCGGGGTCGGCGACGCTCCCGACCCACGCGGCGGCGGCGGCGACCATCGGATCGTCGAGCGCATCGACCTCGCCCAGCACATCAAACGCATGAAGCGTCGAGGCGGGTTCGCTGTCTGGGCCGCGGACGTCGGGCTCGAGCGCGTGACCGAAGCCGCCGTCGGGATTGCGATATGCGCGCAGCGCGTCGAGGACCGGCCTGACCGGGGCGCCGTGCAGCAGCACTGCCGCCCGATGGCGGTCAAGCAGGCGGGCGTTGGCTAACAGGAACCGCTCGGCAGCTGCGACGTCGACTGACATGCCGCGCCATGCTAGGCCGCGGTCAGCACCGCGTCTTTCAGAAATCGGACAGGCGTGGTGCCGGTCAGGCGGCGCACTTCCTCGTTCATATGCGCCTGATTTGCGTATCCGGCCCAGAGTGCGCGCGAAGCCAGCGACGGATCCGAGATCGCGACCAGCCGCCGCAGCCGCGCGACCCGCGCGAGCACCTTCGGTCCGTAGCCGACGGCCGCGAGCACGCGGCGGTGAAGCTGGCGCTCGCCGATCCCGAGCTCGACCGCGACCCCGGAGACGCGCGCGCCCGGGGCGGCGAGCCGATCCGCGGCGGCGACCACGAGCGCGTCGGGCTCGCCGCCGCGCCGCTCCACGGCGCCGGCGAGGAGCTCGAGCCGCCGCGGCGGCGGCGCTTGTGCCAGGGCATCCGCGAGCTGCACCGCAGCCTCGCTCCACAGGTCATCGGCGGAGACCTGCAGGTCGCGCAGCTCGCAAGCCGGCAGGCCGAGCACGGCGCCGGCCGCACCCGGACGCAGGCGGATCCCGGACGAGCGGCTGTGAGCCGGCAGCTCCACGCTGCGCGGCCCGGTGTCGGGTCCCGCGACGACCAGCTCTCGCTCCGCAAGCCAGATCAGGTCGACGCAACCGTCTGGCACGACCCTCTGGACGTGGTGCTCGGCCGGCTCCTGCTCCCACGTGCAGGCGACGACAGTCTCCAGACCGAGCGCAGGACTGAACTCGCGGTAAGGCTCGGACACGCCGACCGAGCGTACTCTGCGACCGGTCGCTGGGGCGAGCTAGCGGCCGAGCGTGCGCAGCACGTTCAGCGGCCCGCCGTGAAGCAGCCGGCGCGCGAGCGCGATGTGCGAGCTCGGGGTGCCGCGAGCGGCGAGGCCCGTGAGCACGGCGGACTTCGCCTGCGCGGACTGTGCCGCGCTCAGGCGCAGCGAGGCGTGCGCCTGATGAAACAACTTCGCCAGCGCGTTGCCGGCCGCGATCTCGGTGCGCCGGCGCGCCGCGAATACCTTGCCGAGCGCCTTCAGGTGACGGTCCTGGCGCGCGGCCGCCGCACGATTGCCCGCGTGCTGTGCGCCGACCTCGCGCGCGATCGTCGTCGAAATCGCCTTCGCGGCCGATTCGGTCGACCGGGCATCGGCGAGCAGCTTTGCGCTTGCCGCCGCGGCCACGACACACGCTCTGCGCGCGGCGCCGCTCGAACTCGCGCACTCCTTCGGTACAGCCGCTACCCGCGCGCGGGGCGCCGGTGCGAGCACCGAGTAGTCGCCCCGGGGCGGATCCTTGACCGTGCTGAGCTCGGCCATGACCGTCGAGTAGTAGGCCTTGCAAACGTTCGCGGATACGGCGACCAGGGTGCCGCCGACGGCAATCCCGAGCAACGTCGGAGACAGCAGCGTCGTCCCGGCGGCGGCCGCGATGCACGGGTACAGCGACGCGGGCAGCGTCTCCTTGAGCGCGTTGAGCGCGTTCTTCTTCGCCTGCACCTCGGCCGGCGTCAGCTTGACTGGCAGCGGCCCGCTGGTCTTGCCGTTGGTGGTGATCTCGAGCACGGACTTGAACGATTGCGTGACGTGCTCGTCAGAGCCGTTGGCGGTGAACGTCTTCGAATATGGGTTCGACGGCACGCCGACCATCGCCATCGGATCGAGGGCCGCTCCGAATCTCTGCGTCGCGTCGCCGGGGGCCACGAAGCCAAAGCTGCCGCTCGGCTCCACGTAGCAGTCAGAGCTCGGGTTGGAGTCCGAGCTCTGCACGAACGTGCCGGTGGCCGGGAGCAGCGCATGAACGCCCAGCTCCCCAGGCGAAGTCGGGTATATGATCGAGATCGGAACCGGGGGGCTGCCCTTGCGCAGCGAGAACGTCGAGCTGCAGTTCTGTGCGGAGTTCGGCGGCGCCAATGTGTCCGACTCACCGCCCCCGACGGTCAGCGTCGCCTTGACGAGCTTGGGCTCCCCATTGCTGTCACCCTTGGCGGGCAGATCGAACCTCGCGGTCTCATCGAAGTTGAAGTGCATCGAGCCCTGCCAGACCGACGGATTGCTGGGCTGGTAGACGAACGACTGCGTGTACGTGCCCGAGTACTCGATCGTCACCGATCCGCCTGTCAGCGCGGCCTGCGCGGGCGCAGCGGTCGCCGAGGCCATCGCGAGCCCAGCCAGAACCGCCAGCATGACCAACCGCCCCAATCGATCCATGACAAGCGCGATCCTACTGGCTCCTCACCCGTTCCGGATGACGACAACGAGCCGGCGCGTCAAGAGAGTCGCTCCAATGCTTGGCGCACCGAGCAAGTAGCGGCTGCCGTGACCACCGGCTTGCGTCTGACCGACGAGCTGCCACCACTTGCGGAGGCGAAGCTTGCGGCGCCGCGGCGGCGCGGCGGCATGGTGCGGCGGCCGCGCCTCGAGCACGCGCTCGAGATCGGCGCGAATCAGGCGTTGACGCTCGTGGCCGCACCGCCCGGATATGGGAAGACCACGGCGGTACGCGCCTGGTATGAGACCAGGGACACCGCCGCCTGGGTGACGCTCGACGCGGGCGACAACGAGCCCGCGCGGTTCTGGACCTACGTGGCGACCGCTGTCGATCGGATCGGCAATGGGCTCGGCCATCGCGCGCTGCGCCGGCTTCGGTCGCCGGGTATGGCGATCGAAGTCGCGGTCGACGAAATCATGAACTCGCTCGCCGGGTTCGGGCGACCGGTCACGCTCGTACTAGACGACCTGCAGACCGTGACCGACCTCGATTGTCTGGCGTCGCTCGATTATGCGATCCAGCACCTGCCGGCGACCGCGAGCCTGATCGTGATAGCGCGCGCTGATCCCGCGCTGGAGCTCGCACGGCTACGCGGACACGGAGCCTTGACTGAGGTTCGCGCGGCTGATCTCGCGTTCACGTCAGGCGAGGCGCGCGAGCTGCTCGTCGATCGTGCGGGCCTCGAGCTCGACGACGCGCAGAGCGACGTTCTGATGAAGCGGACCGAGGGCTGGCCCGCCGCGCTGTGCCTCGCGGCGCTGTGGCTGCGGACCGTCGAAGATCGAGATCGCGCCGTGCTCGAGTTCGGCGGGGATCAGCGATACGTGGCCGAGTACCTCAGCCACGAGGTACTCGCTGCACTCGACGCCGACCGCCGCGCCTTCCTGCTCCGGGCCGCGGTGCTCGGGAGCTTCACCGCAGAGCTCTGCGACGCCGTGCTGGACCGCTCGGACTCCGCAGCGATGCTCGCCGAGCTCGAGGAGTCGAACCTGTTCGTGCTGGGCCTGGAGCGCCGCGAATGGTTCCGCGTGCACGCCCTGTTCGCCGAGTTCGCGTCCGCCAGACTCGCGCTGGTCGAGCCGGCCGAGCCGCAGGCGATCCACCGGCGAGCCGCGGCATGGCTCCGTGCGCGGGGCTTGGACGTGGAGGCGATCGAGCACGCGGCGGCGGCCGGCGACCACGAGGTCGTCGCGGAGCTGCTGAGCACCGGTCACCTGGCCCTGATCCGTAACGGTCGCTCGGCGACGATCCTTCGGTGGGCGCGGACGCTCCCCGACGAGGTCGTGATCGACCATCCCGTCCTCGCGGTGGGCGCAGCGACCGCCGCGCTGCTCGTCGGCCGGCTGACGCTCGAGCGCCGCCGGTTCCTCCGGCTGGCGCACCGCGCGCAGATCACCCGGCCCGAGCGATTCGGCACCTACGAGGATTGCGTGATGGCGATGGTGCGCAGCGCCGGAATCGACGACGGGGTCACGGAAGCCCTGTTGGAGGGTCACCGCGCGGTTGAACTCGCGCGCCGCAGCGTCGATCCGTCATTGGTGGCCGCGCTGTCGGGACTCGCGCGCGCTCTCTACCTCCACGGGGATCTGGACCAGGCGTGGAGCGCAGCGTCGCGTGCCGTCGAGCACCCGGACGCATCGCACCGGACCCCCGGCTACGCGGTGGCACGGACGGTTCTCGCGCTGGTCGCGGCCGACCGCGGGCGCCTTGGATCGGCCCGCAGTCACGCGGACGCGGCTCGCGCGCTCGTCGGGCGCATCATGAGCAGCCGCAGCTGGCTTGGCGCGAATGCGGCGGCCGCGCTCGGGATCGTGCTTGCCGCCGAGGGCGACCTGGCTGGCGCCGAGCGCGAGCTCTCGTACGCTGAACGCCTGGTCGCCGACGAGGTGGCGACGGTCGAGCACGCGTGGGTGCTGGTGCGTCTTGCCGACGTCCGTCGCAGGCGTGGCCGGCTCGACGAGGCCACGGCCAGCCTTAGCCGAGCTTGGGAGCAGGTGGCCGAGCTTGGTGACTGCGGAATCGTGCCGGTGCTCGCCGACGAGGTCGCGACCGAGCTGGAGGAGGCCCGCCGCCAGGCGAGCTCCGGTGAGGTTCTCGAACTGCCGACGATGGCCGAGCGCGCCGTGCTCCGTCTGCTGGCGACCGATCTCTCAACTCGGGAGATCGGACTGGAGCTGTTTCTCTCTCCCAACACCGTTCGCTCGCATATACGCGCGGTCTATCGAAAGCTGGGCGTGGGATCGCGCGAGGAGGCGGTGGCCAAGGCGGACGCGCTTGGCCTGTCGACAGAAACGCAATCACCCAGGTGATCCGCTGCGACTCGCGGGCAGGACCCGCCGGATCTGCCAACTTGACCTCATGTTGGGAGGTGGCACTTACCGGCTCGAGGTTGAAGGCCACGTAGGCGATCTGGTCGGACGCTCATTTCCGCAGATGCGGATCCTCTACCGCAACGGCAACACGGTGTTCGTCGGTCCGGTCCGAGATCAATCGGAGCTCAACGGGCTGCTCCACCGCGTCCTGGACCTCGGGGTGACGCTCGTCAGCGTGTCCGCGGTCGACGATCGGCCACCGGGCTTAGCCTGAGGCGGTTCAGAATGACCGTCGTCGCTCCAGACATCCATCACCAACTGGCGGGTCTTTCCGCCGGCAACATTGAGGTCCTCGAGGAGGCGGTCGGGCTGCAGGAGCTCAACCGAGCGGGCACCGGGCTCGACGCGCGCACGTTCGCGCTCGTGAAGCTCGCGGCGTTGGTCGCGCTCGACGCGCCGCCTGCCTCCTACGCGCGGCAGATCGCCACTGCGATCGAGAGCGGCGTCACCGCCGAGGACTGCCTCGGCGTGCTGAAGGCGATCGCGCCCCAGGTCGGAGGGCCGAGGGTGATCGCGGCCGCGCCCGAGATTCTCGTTGCGATGGGATTGTCGGCCGACGGGGAAAGGTCAGGGGTAGCGACGTCTGCCCAAGCACGCCCGGCCGAGAGCGACGTCCGGCCGGCCGTGGGACGCAGCTGAGCCCGACGTTCGTTGTCGGGTCAGGCGGCCGCCGTGGGTGGTGGCGGTGTCGCGGCTTCCTTGGCCTGCGGCGCGACCGTCCCCGAACCGCCGCTCCCACACCCGGCGAGCATCGACGCGAACGCAACCGCGAACACCACCGTGGCTGCGCATTTCCTAATGCCCTGGGTCACTTCCGAGACGCTACGTCCGCCCGGGTGGACGCAGGCACGATCGGCATCGAATCACCTGGGTGAGCGCGGATGCCCGAATCGGGGGCCGGGAGACACCCCGCCGATGACTTGAGCGCGACAAGGACCGCGAACGCGTTGCGATACTCGATCGATGAGCGAGCTGACGGGGATGCGGCTGCTGGTGGTCGAGCACAACGCCGACAACGTCGACCTGCTCGAGGACGTTCTCGGACAGGCCGGATACGTCGACGTCATCGGCACACAGGACCCCGAGGGCGTGGCGCACCTGTGCAAGGCGTGGAATCCGGACCTGGTGCTGCTGGAGATGCGGATGCCGAGGCACACGGGCTATCAGGTGATGGCCGAGATCCGCGAGCTGATGGTCGAACCGGAGAGTCTCCCGGTGCTCGCGGTCTCTGAGGACGTCAGTCGGACGGCGCTTCAGCGTGCTCTGTCGATGGGCGCCCGCGACTTCATCGGCCGGCCGATCGACCCGCCGGAACTGCTGCTGCGAGTGCGCAATCTGCTGCAGACCCGTCAGCTGCAAAAGCAGCTTCGGGAGCAGAATGCGCAGCTCGACGACGCGGTCCGACAGCGTACGCTCGAGCTCGAGCAAGCGCGCCTCGAGAGCCTCACGATCCTCGCGTCCGTGACCGAATACCACGACGATGACACCCGCCAGCACACTCAGCGCGTGGGTCTCTCCGCGGCAGCCATCGCCGGAGCGATGGGGCTCCCCGAGGAGTTCGTGCTGACGATCCGCGATGCGTCGCCACTGCACGACATCGGCAAGATCGGGATCTCCCACACGATCCTGGTCAAGCCCGGCGAGCTGACCGAGCAGGAGCGCACGCGGATGATGCGTCACGTCGAGATCGGCCCTCAGATTCTCGCCTCCGCCTGTTCGCCGGTGCTCCGTCTCGCCGCTGAGATCGCGCGTACGCACCACGAGCACTGGGACGGCCGCGGGTACCTCGCCGGGCTGTCGGGCGAACAGATCCCCGTCTCTGGGCGGATCACGGCCGTCGCAGACGTGTTCGACGCGCTCACGCACGAGCGGCCCTACAAGCCGGCCTGGGAGGTTGATCGCGCGATCGCCGAGATCACCAGCCAGGCCGGTCGCCAATTCGATCCGCGGGTGATCGAAGCGTTCGTGGCTGTTGATCCGCGCACCCTCCCGATACACGATCCCGGGCAGTAGCGGGAGAACCTGCCGCCAAGCGGCGGCTACAGCGCCTTTGCCAACCGAACGTCGGCGGCGTGCGCAGGGTCGATCAGCGCCTCGAGCGCCGACTCATACGAGGGGAGCGACAGCACCGTGCCGTCGTGCAGCAGCATCAGGAAGCGCTCCATCGTGCGCAGGAACGCGCGGTCGTGTGACACCGACACGACAGTTCCCTCGAATGTGCTCAACGCTCGCTCGAGCGCCTCGGAGGACTCGATGTCGAGGTTGTCGGTCGGCTCGTCGAGCAGCAGCAGGTTATGTCCCTCAAGCTCCAGCACGAGCACCTCGAGTCTGGCCTTCTCGCCGCCGCTCAGTACGTCGTAGGAGCGCCGCGCGGCCTCTGCCAGCCCGTAGCGGGCCAACGCGCCCATCGCAGCCTGCACGCCTCCGCCCCGAACCCGGTCGAGCACGACGTCGATCACGACCCGGCCAGCGAGGTCGCCGCGCGTCTGCAGCTGCGTGAAGAAGCCGGTCGAGACGCGCGGGCCGACGACCAGCTCGCCGTGATCGGCTTCCCGCTGGCCCGCTAACACGCGCATCAGCTCGCTCTTGCCCGATCCGTTGGGGCCGAGCACTCCGACCCGCTCGCCGAAGTGGATCTCGTCGGTGAACGGTGACACCAGCTCCGTGACACCGAGCGAGCGCAGATCCAGCACCCGGCGCGCCGAGTCGCTCCCGCGCATCCGCACCACGATAGGCACGTCGGTGACGGGCGGCGGTGGCGGCCCGGTGTCGCGGAACCGGCGCCAGCGCGTCTCGGCGGCATCGGCCTTCTTTGCCCAGTCGCTCGAATACCTGGCCCGCTCCTTGAACGTCTTCATCAGCATGAACAGCCGCCGCTCCTCGTCACGCCAGCGCTTGACCGCATCGCCGAGCCGGCGTTGGCGCTCCTCGCGCGCGCGGGGATACGTTGGATACGGGCCGCCGTGCATCCAGGCGCCGTTGCCCTCGAGCGTCAGGATCGAGTCGACGGCTCCCGATAGGACCTCGCGGTCGTGGGAGATCATCAGCACCGTCTTCTTCGATCCGCGGATCTGGCGCTCGAGCGCGAGCTTGGCCGGGACATCGAGGAAGTTGTCGGGCTCGTCGAGCAACAGCACGTCGGCGTCTGAGCCGAACAGAACGTCGAGCACCAGCTGCTTACGCTCACCGCCGGAAAGTGTCACCGCCGGGCGCTCGGCCAGCTCATCAAACGAGGAGCGGACGATCCGGCGACACGCGGCGTCCCAATGTCCCTCGAGCTCGTAGCCGCCCAGCGAGGACCAGTCGGCGATCGAGGACCCGAGCTTGATGCCGGCATCGGCATCGCCAGCCGCGAGCTGAGCCTCGTGACGAAGCATGCTTTCGCCCGCGAGGCGGATCGCCAGCGGCGCCAGCGACAGCAACAGCTCTCGGACGGTCCGCCGCTCTCCGGCGACGCCGATGTCCTGCGGCATGTAGCCGACGATCCCGCCGACAGAGATGTCGCCCTCGTCAGCGCTCAGCGCACCCGTGAGCACCCGAAACAGGGTGCTCTTTCCGACGCCGTTGGCGCCCACAAGCCCGACGTGCTGACCCGGCGAGACGCGGAACGACACGTCGGAGAACAGAAGCTCGCCGCCCGGGTGGGCGTACGCGAGGCGAGACACCACGACATGCCCCATGCGTCAGCGGGCGAGACCGTAGCCGATTGAGCCCATGCTAATTCCCGACCAGCTCCACGGCGGCTGCGACCAGCTCGGCGTTGCCTGCCGCAACCCGGCCGTCGGGCAGCACCAGCACGTCCTCGAGGCCGACCCGCACGTCGACGCCGGCGGCCGCGCCGGCCGCGATCACCTCCCATGTTCGCGGTCCGAAGCCGTGCCACAGCTGCGGGATGCCCGCCGGAATCAGCTGCGCGACCGCTCGGGCTTCTTCGGGCCCACCGTCGACTTCGACGAGCGCGCGGATCAGCTGGTGGGCGAACGGGCTGCGCGCCAGTTGTTCGGCATCGTCCGGCGTCGAAAGCCCCGCCTCGACGCCGACGCCCGCGTGCAACGCGGCGCGTGCGATCCCGGCCCACCCGAGCTCGGAAAAGTTGACCGAGACGAAGTCGGGCCGCCGCCGCCACGTCGCGATCGCAGCGGCACGCGCGAACGGATCTGGATTGATCGGCTCGGCGGTGGACAGTCCGACCGGCAAACGGGGGACCGCGGCTCTGATCGCCTCGACCGCCGCGTCGCACGCACGGGCGCTCAACGTCTGCGCGCCGCCGGAGTCACGCGGGTGCACGTGAACGGCGAACGCACCGGCGTCCCGAACCTCGCGCGCGGCAGCAGCCAGCTCGGCCGGAGTCAGAGGCACCGCGCCGTGCTCATCCCTCGTCCGGCCGCCGTTCAGGCACGCCTTGACCGCCATCGCTGCGATCGTACTCGCGGCTCAAAGCCACGCTGGTCCGATCCGCACGACATCGGCAAGACCGGGATGCCGGCGGTGGTCCTCAGCTCCCGCTTTCGTCGGCGGGCTGGTAGGGCGGAGCTACGCCCCAACCCCATCGTGGCACCGGGGCATGGGCGATCGCCTGCGCGCCTGGCTGAGAGTTTTGGACCGCCAACCGCGTGCCCCATTCCGCGTAGCCCATGATCGCGGCGCGAAACTCCGGGTCGGCCGGGAGTCCGGCGTCGTCAGCAGCTCGGCTGAGCAACGTAACGAACACCAACCGCTGCTCGGCTGTGATCGCGAGACCATGATGGCGGGCGAGCATGTGCTCGTAGCCTCCGCGCCGCTCGGTGTAGACGGCCGGGCCGCCCATCACTTCCACCCACCAGTCCGTCACGTGGGCACGGTGCTCCGCACTGACGCGACCGCCGAACATCGCCGCGATACCCGGAGCTTCGAGTTCAACAAGGTCGTAGAACCGGTTTAGCCATCGAGCAAAAGCTTCACGGCCGCCGCCCCAGCTGTAGATCGTGGCGGCCGCGTCATCCATCGGCCAGACGCTACCGAAGCCCGGCAGACACATCGGCCGCCTGAGTGACGCACCGGGGCCCACGGTTCGTCGACGGGTAGCGCCGAGCTTTGGGGTTCGCGAATGGCGAGACCGGGACTTGAACCCGGGACACCACGATTTTCAGGCGGTCGGGCCAGAGCTTCGAACAAGCAACAAATAGCTGCAAAACGGTACGCTTTGCGCGGCTCGATTAAGCCCAGCGAAGTGCGGAAACTGCGGGGTTTGTTGTGGAATGTGGGCCACGAGATCGTGGCCGTGGCCCACACGTTGGCATCAGCCGACAGTCGGCACAAGGCACCAACCGCGCGTCGACGCTGAACGTGTCCTAAGACACTTGCGAGCCTCGGTCTGCGCGACCGCTCGCCCTGGCGGTAGGTCGCAGAGGAGCGCTCGGCGCATCTTCGTCGCATTCTCGGAATAAGTCCTGTCCTTCGGCCAGACGAGATCGTCGGGATGCTCGATGTACCACGCAAGCAGATCCTTTGGTGCTGGCACGCC
>DASXDD010000183.1:0-8112 GCA_036490775.1 Solirubrobacteraceae bacterium
ACGCCGCCCGCGCACGGCGCGGCCGAGCGCCTGCGCCGAGCGGTTTCGGATGATCTCGCGATCCGGCGCCTCGACGCGGGCGATCCGGTGGCCCGCAGCGTGCCCGGCGAGGTACCGGCGAAACCCCTCTACGTCCGGCAGCTCCGGCACTCCGAGATCTAGGCCGGCGCGACTGCGCCGGGGGGGTCGGTCGACGCGATCGGCGATTCGCGCTCGGGCTGCGGCGAGCGCGGCTCGGAAAGCTCGGTCTTGTCGGCGTGCACGACGAGCACCGGGATCGGGCTGTGATTGAGCGCGTGGTGGCTGACGCTTCCGAGCAAGGACGAGGTCCACGCTCCCCGGCCACGCGAGCCGATCACGAGCAGGTCGTGGTGGCCCTCCACGATCCGCTTCTGGATTGCCTCACGGATCGGCTTGCGCGTGAGGATCGTGGTGACCGGCACCGACTCGGGCACGCTGCGCTCAGCGGCTCGCAGGACCTGCTGGGACTCGCGCTCGAGCTCGCGGTCAAGCGGTGGTGGCGCCGGAACCGCGAGCGACGCGCACATCCAGGTGGGCGACTTGGGGATCGCCGTGATGATCGTGAGCCGCGCACGGTCGGCGACTGCGATGTCGATCGCCTCCGAAAGGGCGCGTTGCGCGTGAACGGAGCCATCGACGCTGACAAGGATGTTGCGGAACATTGCTTGCCTCTCCGAGAAGCTTAGCATGCCAATCATTGGCATGCCACGCTTAACTGGTACCCTGATTCTCATGGATTCATCCGCGCAAGCGCAACCGCTGCCGCTTAAGCCGATCAACGAAGACGGTGAGGCGTTCCTCGCGGCGTTCGACGCCTTCGCCCAGGCGGTTCGCCGCGCTCGCGGGACTACGGCCCAGCAATCGGGCGGCAACGGCACGCTGACGCTCTCGCAGTACGCGCTGCTGCAGGCGCTGGCGACGCGCGAGCAGGCCCGCGTTTCAGACCTCGCCGTCGAGGCCGGGATCACCGCGTCGACGGCGACGAGGATCCTCGACGCGCTCGAGCGCCGGGGGATCATCATGCGCACTCGCTCGGCCGAGGATCGCCGCGCCGTGACGGTGACGCTGACGGACTTCGGGCGCTCGGCGCTCGGCAGCCAGGACGGATGGCTGCGCGGGCGCCAGCGGGCGTTCTACGCGTCACTACCGGCCGTCGAACGGGAGCTCGCGCCGGACCTGTTGGTGCGCCTCGCCGCGCTGATCGACGAGCTCGCCGCCGGCCCCGGCGCTTAACCAAACGCCTGCAGCCGGTTAACACGGGCTCTACGCGCGGGCGCGTGTGACCCCCCGTCTGTCGGGTTTGCGGGTTGGGATCGTTGGCATCGCCCCGTGGCTGGGCGAGCGTTAGACCCGTGACGATCACGACGCCTGCCAGCAATCCGCGCTCGCACGAGCCGGCGATGTCCCGCAGCCGTGTCGGCGCGGCGATCGCATCGGTCGGCGTGAGCGTCCCGCAGACGGTCGTCGACAGCTCCGTGATCGCCGCCCGGATCGGTGTCGACGACGACTGGATCGTGCGGCGCACCGGGATCCGCTCGCGCCACATCGCCGAGCCGCAAGAGCGTCTGGCGACGCATGCGATCGAGGCCGGGACGATCGCGCTCGGCCGTGCCGGCGTCCACGCGAGCGATCTTGACCTCGTGCTCGTTGCGACCACAACCCCCGACGAGGTGCTTCCGAACTCGGCGCCACTGGTCGCCCACGGGCTCGGGGCGCGGCACGCGGCGGCATACGACATCGGCGCCGCCTGCACCGGGTTTCTGACGGCGCTATCGGTCGGCGTCGCCCAGGTCGAGTCGGGCCGCGCCGGCTGCGTGCTGGTCGTCGGCGCCGACTTCATGTCGCGGATCACCGACCCCGAGGATCGCGGGACCGCGGCCGTGTTCGCCGACGGGGCCGGCGCGGCCGTGCTGCGCGCGACCGACTACCCGGGACGGGTCGGGCCGATCGTGCTCGGGTCCGACGGCGCTGGAGCCGACCACATCTTCGTCGGGCGCACCGATGGGATGATCCGAATGCAGGGTCACGAGACGTTCCGCGAGGCGGTCGCGCGGCTGACGATGTCGACCCTTCAGGCGACGCAGGCGGCCGGGCTCGAACTCGCCGACATCGACCTGTTCGTCTACCACCAGGCCAACAGCCGGATCCTCAGTGCGGTCGGGGAGAAGCTCAATATTGGGCCAGAACGGGTAGTGGATTGCATCGGCCAGTACGGCAACACTTCCGCAGCGACGCTCCCGCTGGCGCTCGCTTACAGCGAGGACGACGGGCGCCTGGTGCATGGCAGCCGGGTGCTGCTTGGCGCGTTCGGAGCCGGCTTCACGTGGGGCGCGACGGTCGTCGAGTGGGGGGCGCCGTGAAGGGCGCCGTGCTGATCACCGGCACGACGGGGTTCGTCGGGATGGAGTTGCTCGCCCGCTACCTCGAGCGCAGCGACCGCGAGATCTTCGCGCTCGTGCGCGCGGCGGATGACGACGCCGCACGTGAGCGGATCGACAGCGTGCTCGAGAACCTGTTCGGGTCGCGCGTGGCCAAGCGTTACGCCGATCGGGTGCACCCGATCGCCGGCGAGCTGACCGAATCCGGCCTTGGCCTGGGAGCCGAGCGCAGCCGCGAGCTGGCCGGCAGGGTCTCGACGATTGTGCATAGCGCCGCCTCGGTTTCGTTCACGCTGCCGCTGGACGAGGCGCGCGAGATCAACGTCGAGGGCACACGGCGGATGCTCGAGTTCGCCGAGCTCGCCCAGGAGCACGGAGGGCTCGAGCGCTATGGGCACGTCTCGACCGCGTACGTCGCCGGCACGCACGACGGCAGCTTTGCCGAGTGCGACCTCGATGTCGGCCAGGAGTTCAACAACTCCTACGAGCAGTCCAAGTTCGAAGCGGAGCAGTTGGTCCGCGCCAAAACCGAGCTGCCGACGACGATCATGCGCCCAAGCATCGTCGTCGGCGACCGCCAGAGCGGCTGGACCTTCGCCTTCAACGTCCTGTACTGGCCGCTGCGGGCGTTCGCGCGCGGCATGTTCGAGTCGGTGCCCGCGGTATCGAGCGCGCCCGTCGACGTCGTCTCGGTCGACTACGTCGCCGACGCGATCTACGAGCTGTGCGAGAGCGACGGCGGCATCGGCGAGACTTACCACCTGACCGCCGGCGCTCAGGCGAGCACGATCGGTGAGATTGCCAAGCTCGCCAGCGGTTACTTCCGGCGCCCGGCGCCGAGGGTGCTGCCGCCCGACGAGTTCAAGATCGATCCCGACTCGCGAGAGGGCCAGGCGCTGGAAGGCAGCAAGGCGTACTTCCCGTACTTCTCGATCCGGGCCGTTTTCGACTCGGCCGCCACGCGGGCCCGGCTCGAGCCCGTCGGGATTCTCGTCTCGCCGCTCGGCGATTACCTCGAGCGACTGCTCGACTTCGCGACGCGCAGCCGCTGGGGCAAGCGCCCGATCACGCGCGTCGACGCGGTCGCCCCCTGACGCGCCGGCACTAGGGCACTACGGCACGAGGCCGTACGGGAACGACCCCGTCAGCCGCTCGCTGCCGTCGTCGGTGACGACCAGCAGGTCCTCGACCCGGGTGCCGCCGATCGCCTTCACCGACGTACCGGGCTCGACGGCGATCACGTCGCCGACGATCAGCGGACTGCGGCCGCTGCGGCCGAGCGCCGGTGCCTCGTGGACCTCGAGCCCGACGCCGTGGCCGAGCCCGAAGAAGAACCCCTCGCGCAGGATCTCCCCTGGTGCCTTCGAGCGGCCGGTCGGGTGTCCGGCGGCCTCGAACACGTCGCACGCGATCGCGTACAGGTCCGCGCCGGGGATGCCTGGCTTGACGGCTGCGCACGTCCGCTCATGTGCGTCGAGCACGAGCGCGTGGATCTCGGCGATCGGATCGCTGATCTCGCCGCGGACGAACGCGCGAGTCATGTCTGCCCAGCAGCCGGAGCGCTCGTCACGTGGCCACAGGTCGATCTCGATCGGCAGGTGCGCGAACAGCGGCCCGGCGCCCGGATCGTGGCCGCCGGCCGGGTTGGGTCCCATCGGCTTGATCATGATGTCGGCTGGCGCCGGCGCGCCCGCGCGGGCGCAGACCTCGCGGATCCGCTCACGCACGGCCTCGGCGGTCAGCTGGTCGCCGTGCAGCAGCAGGCGATCGCCGTCGATCTGCGCTGCGCGCAGCATCGCCGCCGCTTCGGTCATCGCCGCGAGGGCCGCGTCGGCCGCGCGACGAATGCCCGCCATCTCGGCGCTGGACTTGCGGCGCCGGCGTTCGGTGAACTGCCCCTCGTCGGGCGTCAGCTCGACGCCGGCCTCGCGCAGGCGGTCGCCGAGCGCGAGCGGGAACTCGGGCGGCACAACGGCCTGTCTGATCCCGAACGCCTCGACCGCGCGGGCGCAGAGCTCGCGGTCGATCTCGCCGGGCGAGCGGCCGCTGCCGATCAGCTCGTCGCGCCCGAACTCGTCCCCCAGCAGCCGCTCGAGTTCCGGCACGTCGCGGGCGATCCGATCGACCTCGAGCGCGTTGGTCAGCACCGCACGGCGGTCGCCGGACTCCAGATACAGGAACGGGTCACCGATCGAGATCGGCACTTCGTGGCGCATTGCCGGCGAGGTCTGCGTGTCGCCGTAGACGAGAACGTTCATTGCCGCAAGGCTGGCACATAAGATCCGCCGATGACCGACAAACTGATCCTGTACGTGTGCAACATCGACGACGGCGGGCCGCCGCCGCATGCCTGCAAGCGCGCGCAGCGCGCGCTGGGCGACGCCGGCCACGACTTCGACAAGGTGATCGCGGCGCGCGGAATCCCGTTCGGCCTGTTCACGACCGGCCGACGGCCCGAGCTCAAGAAGCTCAGTGGCCAGGAGAAGTTGCCGGTGCTGCAGTTGCCCGACGGCGCGACGGTCAACGGCAGCGGCGAGATCATCGCCTGGGCGCGCGCGAACGCGTCGTCCTGAGCGCCCCCCAGCCGGGGGGTTGTCCCCAGCGGCGGCTTGTGGGCCACTGCACCCGGGGCCATGCTCGATGGCGATGCTCGTAGATACAGCCCGATTTCGTCCCGACGACCCCGACGTGCTGGTCAACGCCTCACTGGCGTGCCCGATCTGCCTGGGTAGCGACGACGTCCGGTGGGAGGCGGCACTCGACGGATACGATCCGTCTGTCGAATGCCATTGCGAGAGCTGCGAGCACAGCTGGCGCGTGTACCTAGCGCCCTTTCAGGCCCTGCGTCTGGGCCTCATGCACGCTCGCGCCCACTGACGCCGCCAGCGCGCGCCGGCGGCAGGTAGGTGCCGGCGATGGACGCATCCACCGAGCAAGGTCGGAGCGCCATGGGAATCGACGCGCTTGAGCTGATCGTCGGGGTGCTGTCGCAGGCCGACGACCCGACGTCGACCGGCGATGCCGTCTATGACCGGCTCTGCGAGGCGGTGTGCCGGCTCGCGCGGATGCGTCGCACGATCATCTTCCGCTACGACACCGCCCGCCGCCGGGTCCGGGCGGTCGGCGCGTACGGCCTGGACCTCGAGCAGTTCGCCGAGGCCTACGTGACGGTTGAGTCGGCGCCGATCGCGGCCCAGGCGCTGCGTGAGGACCGCGTGGTCGAGATCGCCGGGGACGTCAGCGACCAGTTCCCCGGCGAGTACGCGGGGCTGTTCCCCGAGCCGGTGCGTCTCGTCTGCGCGCCGATGGCGGCCGAGGGGCGCCGCGTCGGCGTGATCCTTGCCGACCGGCTGCTGCCGGCTGCCGAGCTCGACGACGCCGACCGCTACCTGCTGTGGACGCTTGGCAAGGCCGCCGCGCTCGCGTCGGTCGCGCGGAGCGTCGCCACTCGGGCCGAGACAGCTCGCCAGCTCGAGCACCGCATCGATCTCGCGCGCGAGATCCACGAGGGCGTGATCCAGCGCCTGTTCGGAGTTTCGATGGCGCTCGATGGCGATGGCGACCTCCCCGGCGACGCCCGCCGGCGCTGCGCGACCGAGACCCAGGCGGCGCTCGTCGACCTGCGCACGGCGCTGCAGCGACCGCTCGGTCGCACGCCGCGGGCTACCCAGACGACTTTGATCGCCGAGGTCAGCCGGCTCGCGCGGATGCATCCCGAGCTCGGGCTGAGGCTCGAGCAGGGACCGGGCGACGACGTGCCGCCGACGCTCGAGCCACTGGCCCAGTCGGTGCTCGCCGAGGCGGTTCGGAACGCTCAGAAGCACGCCGAGCCGACCGAGGTCACGGTCCGGGTGCGACGACACGACGGGACATTCGTGCTCGAGGTCGCCAACGACGGCGTCAACGGCCGGCAGCGGCGACCGGGCATGGGCCTGCGGCTCGCTGCGCTCGAGGCGCTCCACAGCGGCGGCGTGATCGAGTTCGGCGAGCGCGACCCGGGAACCTGGAAGGTCCGGCTGGTCGTGCCCCACGATGTCTGACGAGACCCGAAGCCCCGAGCGCCTACGAGTACTGGTGGTCGACGACCACGACGTCGTTCACTGGGGGTTTCGGTTGATGTTGACCCAGCAGTCGTGGGTCGAGCGGTGCGTCAGCGCGCACTCGGGCGCCGAGGCGGTCGAGCTCGCCGCGCGCTATCGGCCGCACGTCGCGCTCGTCGACCTGTTCATCGGTGAGGAGTCGGGCGCCGAGGTGTGCGAGCAGCTGCGCGAGGCTGAGCCGAGCACGCGCGTGCTGCTGTTCTCCGGCGCGGGCGAGATTTCCCCCAACGCTGCGCGCGCCGCCGGCGCCTCGGGATTTGCCTACAAGGACTGGCCCGCGCAGCGGATCGCCGCCGCCGTCCGCGCCGTCGGCGTCGGCAAGACCGTGTTCGAACGCCACGAGTCCCAGGGCGCGCTGGGGCTGACCGAGCGCGAGCGGGCGGTGCTCGAGCTGATGGCCTCGGGCGCGACCAATCCCGAGATCGCCGAGCAGCTGCATCTCTCCAAGCACACCGTCAAGGAGCACACGAGCGCCGTGTACCGCAAGCTAAACGTGCGAAACCGCACCGAGGCGGTGCAGCGCGGGCAGCGGCTCGGCTTGCTGACCTAGTGTCCCGAGTCGTGAGTGCGCGCGCATTCGAGGCACCCCTGGCGGCGTCGGGCTTCGTCCTCGTCGCCTCGCGCAGCGCTGCTGCGCGTCGGCTCCTGCGTCCTCGCCCGCCATCCACCAGTGGCACCTCTCGGTGCCCACGCACCCACGACTCGAGACACTGAATGGAAGCCGGGCTGAGCGAGATCGCGCGCTTCCTGGCGCTGCGGCCGCCGTTCGAGGCGCTGGCGCCCGAGGAGCTCGGCGAGGTCGTCGCCGACACCGAGCTCGAGTTCTATGCGGCCGACGCGGTGATCCTGTCCGAGGACGGCGGGCCGGTCACGTTCCTGCGCGTGATCCACTCGGGCGCGGTCGACATCGTCCACGAGGGCAAGCTGCTGGACATCCTCGGCCCGGGCGACACGTTTGGCCACGCAGCGATGCTGTCGGGTCTGCCCCCGGGATTCGAAGCGCGCGCCGCCGAGGACACCCTCTGCTACCGGATCGGTGCGGCGGTCGCACGCCCGCTGCTCGAGCGCGCCCGCAACCGCGAGCTACGCGTCGGCGTCCACGAGCCCGCCCACCAGCCAATCGCGACCCTGATCCGCGCGCCGACGATCCGCTGCGAGCCGATGCAGAGCATCCGCGAGGTCGCGCGGCAGATGACCGCGGCCGGCGCCAATGCCGCGATCGTCGACCTGCGCACCGGCGGCTTCGGGATCGTCACCGACCGCGACATCCGCACGCGGATCGTCGCAGCCGGGCTGCCGCTGAGCGCGCCCGTCGCCGGCGTGATGACCACGCCCGCGTTCTCGGTGACCCCCGGCAGGCTCGGCGGTGAGGTGCTGTTCGAGATGCTCGATCGCGGGATCCGCCACGCGCTCGTCGTCTCAGAGCGCGGCGAGCTCGTCGGCGTGATCGAGGACGGGGACCTGTTCGCGGTCCAGCCACGCTCGTGGTTCGGGGTCAGGCGCGCGATCGCCCGCGCCCAGAGCGCCGACTCGCTGGTCACTGTCGCCGGGCGGCTGCCGCAGATCGCCAGCGACCTGCACGCATCAAGTATCCGTGCGCTCGAGGTCGCGCG
>DASXDD010000184.1:0-4226 GCA_036490775.1 Solirubrobacteraceae bacterium
GCTCAACGACGACGGCTACGCGGGGCGATCACTGTCGGATCTGACGCTAACGCTCAGCCACCCACGCGTGAAGACGCACGTCCAGTCCTTTGTGATCGGCTGACCGCGGATAGAGTCCCGGCGCACCAAGGCGAACGTCCCCACCGCAACCAAAGGAGAGCGGCAATGGCCGAAGAAATCGGAATCCTCGCTTTGCTCGAGGCCAAGCCGGGCAAGGGCCCCGACCTGCATGCACTGCTGAAGTCGGGATTGGAGCTGGCGCGCGCCGAGCAGGGCACGGTCGCCTGGTTCGCGTTCCAGGTCAGCGACACCACCTACGGGATCTTCGACACGTTCACCGACGAGGACTCGCGGATCGCCCACACCAACGGCGAGATCCCTAAGGCGCTGATGGCGCACGCCGACGAGCTGCTCGCCAAGGACCCGGACATCCAGACGGTCGACATCGTCGCGATGAAGTAGCGCGCCAACGTGCGATCCGGCTGCACGGCACCGGTCGCGTAACCCGTAACCTCGCCTCGATGAAGACCGCGATCATCACGATCTCGACGTCGGTTGCGGCCGGACGCTCGGAGGACAGGTCGGGTCAGGCTTTGGCCGAGCTCGCCACCGCGGCGGGCGCGGATGTCGTCGCCCGCGAGCTCGTCGCCGACGACCAGGAGGCGATCGAAGCGGTCCTGCGCGGCCAGGTCGCGGCCGGCGTGTCGCTGATCTTCACGACCGGCGGCACCGGGCTGACGCGCGACGACGTGACGCCGGAGGCGACCAAGGCCGTGATCGACCGCGACGCACCCGGGTTCGCGGAGGCGATGCGAGCGGCGTCGCTCAAGCACACCCCGATGGGAATCCTCACCCGCGGCGTTTCGGGGATCGCGCAGCGCACGCTGATCGTCAACTTTCCCGGGAACCCGAAGGCGATCGGCGAGCTGTTTCCGGTGATCGCCCCCACACTCGAGCACGTCGTCACGACGCTCAACCACGAGGGTGGACCAACCCCCGGCCATTGAGCTGCGCGGCCTGACCCGCCACTTCGGCGAGCGGACCGTGCTGCGAGACGTGTCGGTGCGCGTTGCGGCGGGCGCGACGCTCGCCGTGCTCGGACACAACGGCGCCGGCAAGTCGACGCTGCTGCGGATCCTCGCGACCCTGTTGCGACCCCAGGGCGGTGAGGTCACGGTGCTCGGCGAGCCGCTTCCCAACCGCGGGTTTGCCGTCCGCGGCCGGCTCGGGCTGCTCGCCCACGAGCCGCTGCTGTATCGCGACCTGAGCGGTCGCGAGAACCTCCAGTACCACGCCCGACTGCACGGCGCCGCGCCCGAGCGCGTGCAGGAGGTGCTGGTCGCGGTCGGGATGGAGCGCCGCGCCGAGGAGCCGGTCCGAACGCTCTCGCGCGGGATGGTGCAACGGCTGGCCGTCTGCCGCGCGGTTCTGCACCAGCCGACGCTGCTGCTGCTCGACGAGCCCAAGGCAAACCTTGACCCGGCCGCGAGCGACCTGGTCGAGCCGCTGATCGGCCGCGCCGCCGGGCTGACGCGGGTGCTGACGAGCCACGATCCGCAGGCGGCGCTCGCCGAGGCCGATCTCGTCCTCGGCCTCAAACAGGGCCGCGCCACGTTCGTCGGCGGGCCCGGGCAGCTCGATGCCGCCGCGCTGAAGGAGCTGTACTCGTGAAGACCGCGCTGATCGTGCTGCGCAAGGACCTGCTGCTCGAGCTGCGCGGGTTCGAGACGCTGCCGGCGATGATCCTGTTCTCGATCGCGACGTTCGTGATCTTCCACTTCGGGCTGAACCGCGCGACGATCGACGGCCAGCTCGCGGCCGGCGTACTGACCGTGACGCTGCTGTTCGCGGCGATGCTCGGGATCAACCGGCTGTTCGTCGCCGAGCGCGAGCAGGGCGGCTTTGACGCTTTCCTGCTGGCGCCGGTCGACCGCTCGGCGCTGCTGCTCGCCAAGGCGGCCGCACTGTTCCTGTTCCTGGTCGTGCTCGAGGTGGTCGCGGTCCCCGCGTTCGCGCTGTTCCTGCTCGGCCCGTCGCTGACGCACGCGCTGCCCGGGCTGATCCTCGTGCTGGTCCTCGGAGACATCGCGCTGGCGGTGATCGGCACGCTCGTCTCGGCGATCGCCGTGCAGACGCGCGCACGCGATCTGATCGGCCCGCTGATCGGCCTGCCACTGCTGATTCCAGCCCTGATCGGGACCGCGCGGGCGGCTGGCCCGCTGTTCGTGGAACACGGCTCCGGATCGCCTCCCGCCAAGTGGTTGGCGATCCTCGCTCTCTATGATCTGGTGTTCGCACTGCTCTCCTACGCGGTGTTCGACTTCCTCCTGGAGGATTGACGTTGAGTACCTATGGGCGCGGCCTCAGGGGCCTCTCAGTCGCCACCATTGCAACGATCGGCCTGGCGCTGGTGCTGGTCTTCTTCTACGCGCCGCTCGATGCCGATCAGGGGTTCGTGCAGAAGATCTTCTACCTGCACGTGCCGCTCGCGATCATCTCGCTGTGCGGGTTCGTCTTCGGCGCCGTGCTCGCGGTCGGACACCTGCGGACCGGTGATCGCCGCTGGGACATGCGGTCCTACGTGGCGATCCACATGGCGCTGATCTTCGGGATCGGCGCGCTGATCACCGGATCGATCTGGGCCAAGGCGTCATGGGGCCACTGGTGGGTCTGGAACGAGCCGACGCTGGTGTCGTTCCTGATCGTGGTGCTGCTGTTCGCCACCTACCAGCCGCTGCGCTTCGCGATCGAGGACCCGGTGCTCCAGGGTCGCTACGCGAGCGTGTTCGCGATCATCGCCGGCGCGTTCGTGCCACTGAACTTCCTCGCAGTGCGCCTCGCCCAGCAGTTCGTGCACCCGCGCGTGCTGACGCTCGCCGGCGGCAACCTGCCCGGTTCGATGCGGCTCACGTTTCTGATCTCGCTCGCCGGGCTTACGCTCCTATACGTGACGCTCTGGAAGTACGAGATGGCCGCCAAGAACGCCCGCATGCAGGTCCGCGGCCTGCGCCGCGCGCTGCTCGGCGACGACGTGGCGGGGCCGTTGGGAAGGAGCGCCGCGCCGTCGTGAACCTTTTCGCCGTCGCTCCCGCGCTCCCGCTGCACACCGCCGGCAAGTACGTCGCCGGCGCCTACATCGTGTTCCTCGTGATCGTCCTGATCTACGTCGCAATCATGGCCAAGCGGTTGACGCGGACCGAGAGCGAGCTGACCGAGCTCCGGGGCGAGGTCGAGGCGCGCAACGCCCAGCAGGAGGAGCACAGCTACGAAGAGGTGGCCCGGTGAGCGAGCTGCTCGCGATCGGCGTCTCGCACAAGACGGCGCCGGTCGAGGTTCGCGAGCGTCTGGCGCTGCCCGATGCCCGCGCGGCCGACTTCCTACGGGACCTGCGCGGGTCTGGCGAGATCCACGAGGCCGTCGCGATCTCGACCTGTAACCGCACTGAGCTCTACCTCGTCGTCGGCGATCCGGTCGAGGCCGAGGGCACGGTGCTGTCGATGCTCTCAAGCCAGGCGGGGATCCGTCCGACGGCGCTGGCGTCGGCGATTTACTCGCACCGCAACTGCGACGCGGCGCGCCACCTGTACCGCGTGACGTCGGGGCTTGAGTCGATGATCGTCGGCGAGGCCGAGATCCAGGGTCAGGTCAAGCGCGCCTACGACGCGGCGCTTGCCAAGGAGACGGTCGGGCCGCTGACCAACCGGCTGTTCAAGGCGGCGCTTGCGACCGGCAAGCGGGTGCGGACCGATACCGCGATCGGCGAGCGCCAGCTGAGCCTGCCCGGGGTCGCGGTCGCGCTCGCCCGCGAGCAGCTCGGCGCGCTCGACGGCCGCGAGGTCGTGATCGTCGGCACCGGCGAGACGAGCGAGCTGACTGCGCGGGCGCTGGCCGACAGTGGCGGGCGGACGGTGTTCGTCGCCAGTCGCCGGCGAGACCGCGCGATCTCGCTCGCGAGGCGCTACCACGGCACCAGCGTCAGCTTCGACGAGCTCCCCGAGGCGCTCGAGCGCGCCGACATCGTCGTCGCCGCGACCGCCTCGCCGCACGTGCTGCTCGAGGCGCGCGAACTGTCTGAGGTGATGGCTGCCCGCGGCGGCCGGCCGCTGCTGCTGATCGATCTAGCGGTCCCGCGCGACATCGACGCCTCCTGCGGGGACATCCCGGGCGTGTCGCTGTACGACATCGACGACCTCCAGGCCGTGATCGCGCGCAACCGCAGGGTGCGT
>DASXDD010000185.1:0-6741 GCA_036490775.1 Solirubrobacteraceae bacterium
CCGCGAGTGGCACGGTGGCGTCGACGACGAGCTGTCCGGGCTTCAGGACGCCCTTCAGGTGGGTCATCGTCTCGGACTGGCTGCGGAACGGGACGCTGATGATCACCGTCTCGGTCTTGCGGGCCGCGTCCTCGTTCTGGAGTCCCGTGAACGAGGCGTCCGGGACCTGCTCGGAAGCGTGCTGTGCCGCCTCCTGTGCGCGCGCAGCGTCGCGTGAGCCGATCACGATCGGGACGCCGGCGCGCGCGAGCCTGAGCCCCAGCCCGAACCCGAGCGCACCCGTACCTCCAACGATGCAGACAGGGGCGGGCACCGCGCCGCAGTGTATGGATCGCGCGGGCACGTTGTAGGGTCAGGTGCCATGGGTGATTCGCTGGAGGTGGGTCTGGAAGGGACCCAAGAGTTCACGGCAGAAGGCCCGCTGCTCACCGACGTCGGAGGCACATTGCCGAAGTCCGTGCTGTCGACGCCAGGGATGATCGCGATGATGGAGAACACGGCGACGAGGCTGGTGGCTCCTGGGCTCGACGATGGCGCGGCGACGGTGGGATTCGAGGTGTGCATCAAGCACGTCTCCGCGGTCTTGGAGGGTGGTCGCTGCGTGGCCAAGGCCCGGCTCGAGGAGATCGTGGACGGGCGCAAGCTGCGGTTTGCGGTCGAGGTGGTGTCGGCCGACGGGCGCACGATCGGGGTCGGCACGCATGAGCGGAGGATCATCGGTGGCAGGCGTTCCTAACAGCGTCCGGGTCCGGGAGGTCGGGCCTCGGGACGGCTTTCAGAACGAGCCCGAGGTGATCGCGACAGCCGACAAAGTGCGCCTCATCGAGCTGCTGGGCGCCACCGGGCTTCAGCGGATCGAGGTGTCGAGCTTCGTGCGGCCCGACGTGATCCCGCAGCTCGCCGACGCAGAGCAGGTGCTGGACGCGATCCAGCGCCGCGACGGCGTCGCCTTCTCCGTTCTCATCCCCAACGAGCGAGGGCTCGAGCGCGCGTTGGTCCACCGCGACCGCTTCCAGGAGATCAACGGCTTCCTGTCGGCGTCGGAGACCCACAACCAGAAGAACGTGGGCCGGCCGATCGCCGAGTCGCTCGCCGGGCTCAAGCGCACGTTCGAGCGCGCACGCAGCGAGGGATTGCGCTGTGAAGGCGTGATCTCGACGTCGTTCGGTTGTCCCTACGAGGGCCACGTGTCGGCCCAGCAAGTCCTGTCGATCGCCCGTGAGCTGGCCGACGCGGGAGCGGCCGAGATCGGCTTCGGCGACACGACGGGGATGGCCAACCCGCTCCAGGTCGGCGAGTTCTTCCTGCTGGCACGAGACATGCTGCCCGGGGTCGAGCTGACCGCGCATTTCCACAACACCCGCGGACAGGGCCTCGCAAACGTGCTCGCGGCGCTCGAGGCCGGGGTCGAGAGCTTCGAGTCGTCGTTCGGAGAGCTCGGTGGCTGCCCGGTGCCGCCCGGCGCGACGGGCAATATCGCCACCGAGGACCTCGTCTCGATGCTGCACGAGATGGGGGTCGAGACCGGAATCGAGCTCGAGGCGCTGATCGCCGCGTCACGCGCGGCCGAGGAGGTCCTCGGGCGTCCGCTCGGCAGCCATGTGCTGTCGGCCGGGCCTGTGCAGTGGCAGCAGGGCTGATGCACCCGGGCTGATGCCGCGACTCCGGTCCCGTACTCGTGCTCCCACCCTGAATGCCGCCGTATTCGAGTCGCCTCGGACGGCGCCTGGCGGCGTCCTCGGATCTCGCTGTAGCTCCGCTACAGCTTCGCTCCTGCGTCCTTGCCAGCCATCCGCCCGCGACGCCTCTCGGTACGGCCGCATTCAGGGCGCGAAGCACTAGCCTTGCGCTCCGATGAGCAGCTCTGATCCGAACGGCTCGGTGTGGGCGCGCCTGCGCCCGGCTGTCTACCGTGGCGACGTGACCGCGGCGGGCGCGATCCCGCTCGCGCTCGCGGCGATCGTGATCGAGCTGCGGATGCGCCAGTGGGCGGTCGGCCCGCGACTGCTGATCGTCGGGGTGATCGCGGCCCTGATCCTGACGATGGGGTGGCTGACCCCGCTCGAGACCCCGTCGCCACGCCAGTACCACTCGATGCTGTTGCTCGCCGGGATGCTGCCGCTGCTGATCGCGCTGCAACTGCTCGCCGAGGTGCTCGGCGCGCAGCGGCCGCCTGGAGCGGGCGGCGACGCATGGACGTTCGGCGCCGTAGCCGCGTTCGCGGCCGCAGCAGGACGCCGCGCGAACTCGGCCGCGTGCACGCTGGTCGCGGCGCTGGCCGGCGCGGTGGCCGTCGAGGCGTTGGTCGTCTGGCTGTTCAATCCGCACGGCACCGGCGCGGAGCGATGGGTCCTGCTGCTGCTGACGCTCGGCCTCATTGCAGGCGCAGTGCGCCTGCGCGATCGACAGCGGCGCCACGCAGTCGCGCTCGTCAACGCGGCCGGGCTGCTGACGCTCGCGATCGCGCTCACCTATCTGGTGGGCGGCTACATCTCGGAGATCACAAACGAGGCCGGTAGCTTGCCGCTGATCGCGCATATCGGCGTGCCGTTCGGCTGGGAACTGTTCGTACTGGCGATCGGGTTCGGCCTGGTCGCCTACGCCGGTGCAGACCGCGAACCCGGACCCGCGTACATCGGCGTGTCCGTGCTGCTCGCGTTCGCGCTGCTCGTCGGCCTGCCCGCGCTCAACGGCTCATCGCTGGCGTGGTGGCCCCTGTTCCTGATGGCGCTCGGTGTGGTCGGGCTTGTGATCGGACTGCGGCCGTCGACGCCGGCGCCGCCGCCGCCGGAGACAGAGGTCGCCCCTGCGATCCCGATCAGAGAGGACCCTCAGGCGTGACCGACGTCGACCACGCAAGCGCCTTGGACAACGCGACCGAGCGGGCCCGGGCCGGCGGGCCCGAGCGCCATCGGGCAAAGGCCGTCGAGCAGGGCAAGATGCCCGTCCGCGAGCGGGTCGCGCGGCTGCTCGACGCCGGCTCGTTCGCCGAGGAGGGCCTGCTCGCCGGATCGGAGCAGGATGGACTTGGGGCCGAAGGCGTCGTGACCGGCGTCGGGACGGTCGGTGGGCGGCCGGTCGCGGTGATGGCCAACGATCCGACCGTCAAGGCCGGCTCGTGGGCGCCGCGCACGGTCGAGAAGATCATCCGTATCCAGGAACGCGCGATGGCGCTGCGAGTCCCGCTCGTCTACCTGGTCGACTCGGCCGGCGCGCGGATCAACGAGCAGGTTCAGATGTTCCCCGGCCGCCGGCACGCCGGGCGGATCTTCTTCAACCAGGTACGGCTGTCGGGCGTCGTGCCGCAGGTGTGCGTGCTGTTTGGCCCGAGCGCGGCCGGCGGCGCCTACATCCCCGCGTTCTGCGACATCGTGATCATGCGCGACGGCAACGCCTCGATGTACCTCGGCTCGCCGCGGATGGCCGAGATGGTGATCGGCGAGAAGGTCACACTCGAGGAGATGGGCGGCGCGCGCATGCACACCTCTAAGAGTGGCGTCGGCCACGTGCTCGTCAGCACCGACGAGGAGGGCGTCGATCTCGCCCGGCGCTACTTGAGCTACTTCCCGGCCGCCTACACCGAGGACCCTCCGAGCGCACCGCCGTCCGCGCCCGCGTCGGATCGCCCGATCGCCGAGGTGATCCCGGTCGACGAGAACAAGCCGTTCGACATGCGGCTGGTGCTCGAGAGCCTGATCGACGCCGACTCGCTGTTGGAGGTCCACGAGCGCTGGGCCAAGGAGGTGATCGTCGGCTACGCACGGCTCGACGGGCGCGTGATCGGGATCGTCGCCAACCAGCCGAAGGTCAAGGGCGGCGTCCTGTTTGTCGACTCCTCCGACAAGTCCGCGCGGTTTATCTGGACCTGCAACGCGTTCAACATCCCGCTGCTGTTCCTCGCCGACGTGCCGGGTTTCATGATCGGCACCCAGGTCGAGCGTGAGGGGATCATCCGCCACGGCGCGAAGATGATCAGCGCTGTGTCCGAGGCCAACGTCCCGAAGATCTCGGTGATCGTTCGCAAGGCCTACGGCGCCGGGCTGTACGCGATGTCGGGTCCCGCCTTCGATCCCGACTGCTGCATCGCGTTGCCGACCGCCTCGATCGCCGTGATGGGACCGCAGGCCGCGATCAACGCCGTCTACTACAACCAGCTTCAGGCGATCGAGGACCCCGAGGAGCGCGCCCAGAAGACCGAGCAGCTGCGGAGCGAGTTCGCCGCGGACATCGATGTCCTGCACCTCGCGTCCGAGCTTGTGATCGACGCCGTCATCCAACCCGAGGACCTGCGCGCCGAGCTGATCCGGCGGTTTGCGCTCGCGGCCGGCAAGCATCGGGAGTGGCCGGACAAGCGCAATCCGGTCACGCCGGTGTAGACGTCGCCGCCGGACTCACGGGGTTCTGCTCGACGTACTCGCCGATCTCGTCGACGAGCATCAGCGCGAACTGGAGCGCGTCGTCGAGTGCCGCTTGGTCGATCGATTCCGGGCTGTCGGTGGGCTGATGGGAGCGGGGGGCGAGCCCGCGGTCGTCGACGCAGCCGATCGCGATCGCCGGCAGGCGCCGGGCGCGCGCGGGGAGGGCGGGCGTCGCGCCCCGGCCTCTGTGCTCGCCCGTGTTCAGATGCGGTTCGTCGTCGGCGACCCGTTTGCACAGGCGTCTGAGCGTGGCTGAGTAACGCAGCGGGACGAACGGCCCGTCGCTCACCCACCACCGCGGCCGCCCGCCTCCCGAGGCGGCGATTCCGAGCACGATCGCGTTGCTCGGCTGGAGCTCGCGGCGGTTGGCGCGCAGGTACTTGCGCAGCCCGATGCCGCCGCCTTCGCCGGCGCCGGCGAGCACGATCTCGACTGAGATTCCGGGAGGTGGCGCGGCGTCGATCGCCGCGGCGATCGCGATCGCCAGCGCAACGCCGCTGGCGTTGTCGCCCGCGGCGGGGCTCCAGCTCGCGCCCGCGAGGTCGATCAGTAGCGCGAAGCCGATCAACAGCCCGACATCCGGGATGAGCTGGATCGCGCCGACGGTCTGCTTGGAGACACCGTCGATCCGCAGGATCGAGGTCGCGAGCAGCCAGGTGATCGCAAGCGTCTCCCACGCGATCCAGCCGGGAGGACGGCCGGCGAAGGCGTGCCGGAGGGCGGCCACGGGCCGGCGAAATGCTGGGCGGTAGGCGAGCGCGGCACGCCCCGCGTCGTAGTTGGCGGTGACGATCAGTTTGACGGGCGACCGAACTTGCGTTGACGCGGTGGGCGGTGTCGCGACGACGTTCTGGCTCGCGCGCTCCGGGCTCAGGCGGCGACCGGGGGAGATGCCGACAGTCGCGTCGGCGAGCGTCGAGATCAGGGCGATCGCGACGACCACGGCGCCGGCGGTAGGACTCGGGATCGCGATCAGGCTGCCGGCGATCGCCAGCGCGATGTGCCACACGTGCGCGACCGCCCAGTTCGGGCGACACCAGAACGGCTCGATCCGAGCGTCGCGACCGGTTTTGACGAGCCCGTCGGCAAGCCACGTCGCGGCTCGCCGCTCGGCGTCGGTGCCGGGCCCACGCCGGTCAAAGTCCGCGAGTCCCGAAACGGTCTCCGTGGGCCGCATCGGGCCTGATGATCGCAGCGCACGCGCTCATCGTGTACAACCGCCCCAATGACCCAGGCCGAGGAGGACCAGCTCCTCGCTGTGGCGCTTGAGGCCGCGCGCGCGGCCGCGGCCGAGCTCAACGAGCGATACGGCGGGCGCCAGAGCGGGGTACGCAGCAAGAGCGGGCCGACCGATCTCGTGTCCGACGCCGACCTCGCGGCCGAGCAAGCGATCAGGTCGGTGCTCGGTGAGCGGCGGCCCGGCGATCGGATCCTCGGGGAGGAGGGAGGCGCAACTGGCGACGGCGAGTTGCGCTGGGTCGTGGACCCGCTCGACGGGACGATCAACTACCTCTACGAGATACCAGCGTTTGCGGTCAGCGTTGCCTGCGAGGACGCGTCGGGGACGATTGTCGGTGTCGTGCTCGACCCGCTGCGCGACGAGTGCTTTGCGGCGACGCGGTCGGGGTCACCGACCCTCAACGGTGAGACGATCACGGTCACCGACCGCCCCGACACGCTCCAGTTCACGATGGTCGCCACCGGGTTTGGCTATGACCCGGTCGTGCGAACCGGTCAGGCGGCCGTAGTGGCGCGCGTGCTGCCGCATGTGCGCGACATCCGCCGCGTCGGGGCCGCCGCGCTCGACCTCGTCTGGGCCGCCTGTGGTCGCTTCGACGCTTTCTACGAGCGCGGGCTGAACACGTGGGATGTGGCCGCTGGCGCGCTGGTCGCGTCGAGGTCAGGCCTGGTCGTGCGCGAGCTCGAGCCGAACGGCGAAGAGCGGTGGGGCGTGATGGCCGCGCCGCCGTCGGTGGTCGACGAGCTACAGGCGCTGATCGTGGGGTAAGGCTGGGCGGTCGATCTAGACTGCGCGAGCGAGCGGCGGTGGTGGAACGGTAGACACGATGCTCTCAAAAGGCATTGTCCGAAAGGACGTGTGGGTTCGAATCCCACCCGCCGCATTGATCGCGAGTCAGGCCGGTGCGGGCTTGCCGGGGGGCGACAGGTACTTGTAGCCCTTCTTCTCGGCCTCTTCCTTGGGCATCTCGATCTCGACGTTCCAGGCTTGCGCGAACGCCCGCATCGCGAACAGGATCAGCACCGCCTGCACCGGCACCAGTGCGACGGTCAGGACGCCGAGCATGTTCGGGTCAAGGCCCTT
>DASXDD010000186.1:0-12788 GCA_036490775.1 Solirubrobacteraceae bacterium
TCGACCATCGCGTAGACGGTGGCTTCGGTCGGCGCGATCGCGGCGCCGGCGAAGAGCAGCGCGGCGCCAAGGGCGAGCATGCTCCCGTCCGCCGGGATCAGGACCACGTGTCCGACGGTGAGTGCGCCGAGCAGGAGCGCAAGGCCGGCGGCGCTGCGTGGCCCACCGCCGCCCCGGGTAACGAGCAAACCGCCGACCAGCGACCCGGCACCCCATAGCGCGAAGAGAGGGGCAGCGGCTGTGGTGCTGTCAAGCGTTGTGGCGGCCGCGGTGACTGCGACCTCGGCGGCACCGAGCAGCACGCCGAGGAGGATCAGAACGATCACCAACGTCCGCATCGCCGGTGTACCGAGCGAGCCTCCGCGCGGCCGCGGTCCAGCCGGCTCGGGCCGCCAGCTGCGTGAAGCCGGCTGCGCTGCGAACGCCGCGGTCGCGCCCAGCAGGACGACGCCGGCAACGGCGAGGGCCGCGCCGGCGGACCACAGCGCGTCGATGCACAGCACCAGCGGCGGCCCGCAGACGTAGGTCAGCTCGACCACCGACGTCTCGAGTGCGTACGCGGCGCGCAGCGCGCTGGGATCGGGCAGCAGGGCTGGAAGTCGGGTTCGCAGGCAGGCACCAACCGGGGGAGTGGCCACCCCGATGCCGGCCGCTAGCGCGATGATGACGCCGAGCGAAGCGCCCGCTGGCAGCACTGCGATCGCGCCCAGCAGCGTTGCGGCGACGGTCGCCGTCAGCAGCAGCACGGAGGTCTGTCCACGGCGGTCGACGAGCTGCCCGAGCAGCGGGCCGCCGACGCCGACCGCGATCGCGTAGACCCCGGTGACCACGCCAGCAGCGGCGAACGAGCCCGTCAGGTGCTCGGTCTGCACCAGTAGCCCGATGCCGAGCATCTCCAGTGGCAGCCGCGCGAGGACCGAGGCGGCGAACAGGCTTCGTGCGCCGGGCGCTGAGGCGATCGAGTGCATGCGCCGATGCTAGGTTTTGACTGGTGCAGATAGAAGATCCAGAGTTATGCCATTAGACGAGACCAGTCAGCCATTGGAGTTGCTCCTGACCGTGAGCCGCGACGGCTCGCGGACGCTCGGCGCACAGATCGAGGACCAGCTTCGCGAGGCGATCAGGGAAGGCGCCCTGCGACCTGGCGCACGGGTGCCGTCTACTCGCGATCTGGCGCGCCAGCTCGGCATTTCGCGGAGGGTCGTGGTGGACGCCTATTCCCAACTCGCTGCCGAGGGCTATCTCAGCCTGCGCCAAGGCGCCCGCCCGCGTGTCGCGGACGCAGCGGCGGTTGCGAGCGAGTCCCGGGCAGGGGCGGCGCCTGCGGCGTCGTACCCGCGGTTTGACTTCCGCCCAAGCGTGCCCGACGTCTCGACGTTCCCGCGTGCCGCATGGCTGCGCTCGCTTCGCACCGCGCTGGCGACGATGACCGACGCGGACCTTCGCTATGGGGATCCGCGCGGGGCCGAGCTGCTACGCCGGGCTCTCGCGGACTATCTCGGCCGTGTGCGGGGCGTCGTCGCCGACCCCGAGCGCATCGTCATCACCAGTGGCTACACGCAGGGCCTTGGCGTGGTGTGCCATGCACTCGCCGCAGCCGGCGCTCATCGGATCGCGTTGGAGGATCCCAGCAACCCCGAAGACGGCCTGGTCGCGGCTCGCGCCGGCCTGGAACCGGTTCTGATCGCAGTCGACGAGGCCGGAACCCGGGTCGACGAACTCGAGCGCGCCGGCGCCGACGCGGTCGTGTTGACGCCCGCGCACCAGCACCCCACGGGCGTCGTGCTGACCGGCGAACGACGAACCGCGCTGCTGGCCTGGCTGCGCGCGAGCGGAGCGATCGCAATCGAAGACGACTACGACGCGGAGTACCGCTACGACCGCTCGGCCATCGGAGCGCTCCAGGGACTGGACCCCGACCGGGTCATCTACGCCGGCTCAGTCAGCAAGACACTCGCGCCGGCGCTCCGCATCGGCTGGCTGGTTGTGCCGCCCTCCCTAGTGCAAGCCGTCGGCGACGAGAAACTCCTCGCCGACCGCGGGAGCGCCCGCATCGACCAGCACGCCTTCGCCGACTTCCTGACCCGCGGCGAGCTCGACCGCCACCTCCGCCGCATGCGAGCCCGCTACCGCGGTCGGCGTGACGCGCTCGTCGACGCGCTCGCTGAAGCGCTTCCGGAGGCTTGTGTGCTCGGCGTCGCTGCCGGGCTGCACGTCACCGTCCAGTTGCCCGACATCGACAACGAGCAGTCGATCGCCGAGGAGGCTCGCGACCGGCGCGTCGAGCTCGAGACGATGAGCGATTACCGACCCGACGCCCACGGTCGCCCGCCGACCCTGCTGCTCGGCTACGCGCAAATGCCCGAACCTGCGATCCATGCCGGCGTCCACGAGCTCGCCAAGGCGGTACGGGCAGCAAGAACCCGCGCCCGAGTCGTCAGCTAGCGCGTACCAGGATCGCGCCGGGTCTATGCGTCGTGGTAGAGCTCGATCCGTGCTTGGCCTTCTACGCCGGCCATTCGCATGACCTCGCGTACGTACATCGCGCCGGAGAACAGTTCGGCGTCTCCAGCTGTCTCAAACCGGTGTATGACGAGCACGTTGTTGGGATCGTCGGTGGCGCGGTACACCCCTTGTGGCGTTCCGACGCCGGCTTGCTCGAGGTCTGCGAAGTCGTCGTAGATCTCGCGCCAAGCGTGGTAATTCTTCACATGGTGCTGGACCACTGCCGTGACCGTCATCGGGCTCCTCTCGTGGTCGGAGAACGCAACTCGCGCAAGCCATGGCTCACGGTGCCCCAAGGATGGCTTAACCGCTGGAACCGGCGCATCCGACCCCTTCGGTTTGCTTGCATCCAGCCTCAATGTCTGCAGCCGTCGCGACAAGGGCGCGGCGGCAAAGGAGGTAGTCGTCTGATGAAGCTGGCAGCGAGGCTGACGGCCGGGATCGTTGTGCTGGGCGTCGTGATGTTGGCGAGCGTTGGAAGCGCGCTGGCCTGGGCGCCCGAAGGGTCGGCCACTATTCATCCGGGAGTGATGACCTTCACCGGCGGGTCGTCGTTCGTCAACGGCGCGGGGCAATGCACCGCGAACTTCGTCTTCAAGGACGCGTCGGGCAATGTGTATCTCGGGCAGGCGGCCCACTGCTCCTCGACCGGCGGCGACACCAGCACGAACGGGTGCAATACGGGCTCGCTACCGATCGGCACGCCGATCTACGCCGGCGACGCGGTCAACGGCGGTCTTCAGGACGGAACGAAGATCGGAACCCTGGCCTACAACTCGTGGCTCTCGATGCAGAGCGCGCATGAGAGCGACGCGAACACGTGCGCGTATAACGACCTTGCGCTGATCAAGATCGATCCGTCGCAGGTCGCCAACGTCAATCCGACCGTCCCGTTCTGGGGTGGCCCCGACGGGCTTGCGTCGGCAGCGGCGTCCCAGGGCTCGCAGGTGTTCAGCTACGGCAACTCGATCCTCCGCGGCGGCGTCTCGGCGCTGAGCCCGAAGACCGGAGCGAGCCTAGGCGACCTCGAAGGCACCGGTGGCTGGAGCGAGGACGTCTACACCGTCAGCCCCGGCATCCCCGGCGACTCGGGTAGCGGATTCATGGACTCCAACGGCAACGCGCTCGGCGTGCTGTCGACCGTCCAGTTCGCGCCGATCGCGGGGAGCAACGGCGTCGGCACGCTGGCGAAGGAGCTCGCGTACGCCAACAGCGTCACCGGTCTCGGCGTGACGGTCGCGACCGGCACCACGCCGTTTAACTCAGTGCCCGTTCCCCCGGCTTCCTAGCCGGCGGCCAGTTGGAAGGAGCGCAGCGCGGGCGGGCGCCCGCGCTGCACTTCTTCCGCAGATCAGTGCGAGCCGTTGCTACCGGCGCCCGAGGGCGTCAGGCCGAACGCGACCTGATCGCCTTCCCGGCGCGCGTCGAGCTCGGCGTTGTCGAGGACCGGGGCGGCGTCGGAGTCGACGAACACGCGCGCACCGCCTTCCTCGATGACCTGGTCGCCCGGCGCCGGCGCGTGGGCGATCTCGACCGTGAACTGAGACTTGCCGTCTGTGTCGATCCGCAGTCCGGCATCGTCTGGCACTTCCGGGTTCTGCAAGAGGCTGTCGACCGCCTCGACGGCCGACGAGGAAAGCGTGAGCATTAGAGCTCCCTTCGATTTCGGGGCAAACAGTTGGGTTACCCAGCTGACCACAGCGCAAACGACCCGCACCTGGGCCGTCGAGTGCGTCAACCCAGTGGCGGGCTGACGTCGTCGTAGATGCGGGCTGCAGCGAGCTTGCCGGTCTGACCCCGGACATACACGGCGACCCCCGCCTCGGGGAGCAAATCCGTCTTGCCCCACCGCACGACGTTGTACTCCAGCGCGCAAACGCGCTTGTCGTCGATCACCACGCAGTGCTCCAGGGGGATACCGCCGCCGTTTGAGAACAGGTGCTCGTAGAACGCTCGAAGCCGATCGATGCCCGTATGGACGCACTGGCCGCCGGCGGGCTCCCGGGCGTACCCGTCGGATTCGAACAAAGCGACGATCGCGTCGACGTCGCCGGCCGCGAGCGCACGTTGGTAGTCCGCCACGACACCAGACTCGCGAACCTCAGGATTGGGCTGCAGCAGAGGCGGGCGGTTCCGGTGACGGCCGGTCAGCGGCCAGCCGCTGTAGTAGACCCGCAGCTCGGTGAGCCGCCCGTCGGCTCGACGGTCGCCGACTACCGCGACCGGAAGCGCGATTCGCCCCGTGTCGCCGTCGAGGTGGAGAACCGCCTCCCCGAGGCCGTGCCCGTCGACGTGGATGTGCTCGCCATCGTCGATCGAGCAGTTGCGCTCGTTGAGCCACGCGTTCGTGTCGATCACATAGTCCCTGAACGCGCGTAGGCCCCTGATCCGCCCGCGGACCGGATGGTGCAGCTCGGGCTCGCCGGCGAATGACCCGACAAGCGCATCGAATTCCCCGGTGAGCAGGCCGTCGAAGAACGGCACCGTGACGAACGTGCGTCCCCGCTTCTCTTCGAGCTTCTGCAGGACCGGCGCGGTGAACAGCTCAGGGGCCCACGGCATCGGCTAAGCGTCCCATATCCCGACGGGCCACTGATCGGTCAGTTGCAAGACCAGGGCGTCACGGGCGCGATCGGCCGCTCGGGACCGCGAGACTATGGCGATGCTGATCGCTGCCGCCGTGTCGCAGCACCTACCGGGCGTCCTGCACAGTCTCGAACCGACGCTCGACAATTACGGCTACGCGGCCGTCGCAGGATTGGTGCTGGTCGAGGACTTCGGGGTGCCGGTCCCAGGCGAGACCGTGCTGATCCTCGGTGCCGTCTACGCGGGCACCGGGCGCCTGAATATCTGGCTCGTCGCACTGCTCGGGTTTGCGGGAGCGCTGCTCGGCGACAACATCGGCTTCGCGATTGGTCACTTCGGCGGCCGCCCGCTGGTCGAACGCTATGGCCGCTACGTGTTTCTCACGCCAGAACGGCTCGACAAGACAACTCGCTTCTTCGACCGCCACGGCGGCAAGATCATCATCGTCGCCCGGTTCATCGAGGGCCTGCGTCAGGCAAACGGAATCATCGCCGGCACGACCGGCATGCACTGGAAACGATTCGTGATCTTCAACGCGATCGGTGCTGCGCTCTGGGTCGCGGTGTGGACGAGCGTCGGCTACTTCTCCGGCAGCCACATCAACACGATCTACGACGACGTCACGCGCTACGACACCTATCTGGCGATCGCAGCCGGGCTGGTGGTGCTCGCATTTATCGTGCACCGGATCGTGCGAGTTCGGCGAGCACGCGGGTCGCACCGCCAGTGAGATGCACCGAGCCGTACGTGCGTGGTTGGTCGCGGGCCTACCGGGACGAGGGGTTGGTCGTGATCGGGGACCATCACTTCGGCGAGGGACGCTACGAGCAGTCCGAGCGCCTGATCGCGCAGGCCGGCGGAAGCATCGCGTTCCGGTTCCACGCGCGCACTTGAGATCACGTTCCTCGCTCCCGGGGCCGAGGCGTACGTGTTCACGTTCGGCTAGGCCGCCGGGCGGTCCGTCGGCTCCGTGAACTCGTGTTCAGCCGCGGATGCGCCGTTGTGGTGGCGGTCGGAGATGTCGTGGAGGTAGCCGGCCACGACGCCTTCTGAGATCAGCTGGATGCTCGGCCGCCGCTGCGCTCGCTGCTGGGTGCGCGGCGAGCGGCGGCCGGGGTGGTTCGAGGACGTGGCGTGGGGGCGGGAGCGGTTGATCTGGGTCATGCGGCTTCTCTCTCGATGTCGAAGTTGGTGATGACGTCGCTGTCGTCGTGCACCTCGGCGAGCTGGAGCTCAGACCGAGTGCTGGCCGGTCGCAGGAGGACGGCCGCGAGCACGATTCCGACGGCGATCGTTGCGGCCCCGATCAGGAATGCCAGGTGGTAGCCGCTGATCAGGGACGTGGTGAGGTCATGGTTGGTTGACAGCAGGCCTTTGGTGTGGTTCGCGGCGAGCGTGCTGAGGACGGCGAGTCCGAGGGCGCCGCTGATCTGCTGGGAGACGTTCGTGATCCCGGAGCCGAGCCCCGAGTCCTCGGCGGGGACATCCGCCATCGCGAGCGTCAGCAGCGGCATGAACGCGTTGCCGATCCCGAGGCCGATCGCGAAGGCTGCAAAGAAGATCGTCGGGAAGAACGCGGTGTCCGGCCCGATCGAGCTGAACAGGAGCAATCCGACGACCGCGGTCGCCATGCCCATCATCAGCACGGGCAGCGGCCCGAACCGATTGACAAGACGCGCCGTAACGCCGCGGGACAGCACGGCGACGGTGAGCGTCCATGGCAGGAACGCCGCGCCGGTCTGCAGCGCCGTGTAGTGACGGACGTGCTCGAGGTACAGCGTCGCCAGGAAGAACGTGGAGTACATCCCGGTGACCAGGAAGCCTCTGATCAGGCTGGCGTTGACCAGGCCGTTCAGGCGCAGGATGCGCAGCGGCATGATCGGGTTGTCGATACGCGACTCGAGGGCGATGAACGCTGCCATCAGCACTACGGCGATCGCGCCGATACCGAGCACCTGCGAGGAGAGCCAGCCGTGGCTCGTCGCCTGGATGATCGCGTAGATGGCGCTCATCAGCGAGCCGGTCACGAGCAGCGAGCCGAGCCAGTCGATCCCGTGCTCGAGCCCGAGACCGTTGTCGGTCTGAATCAAGGCCTGGCCGAGCACGAGCGTGGCCAGCCCGATCGGGAGGTTGACGAAGAAGACCCAGTGCCAGCTCAGGGCCTCGGTGAGCAGTCCGCCCGCAAGGAGTCCGAGCGAGCCCCCGGCGACCGACACGAACACGTAGGCGCTCATCGCGCGGGCTCGGTCGCTCGGGACCGGAAACTCGGTCACGATGATCGCGAGGATCACCGACGCCTGGGCGGCGGCGCCGATGCCCTGCAGGAAGCGGGCGGCGATCAACGCGCCTTCGCTGGGCGCGATGCCGCACAGCAGCGAGGCAACGGTGAACGTGACCACGCCGGCGAGGAACACCCGCTTGCGGCCGATCAGGTCGCCGAGTCGCCCTGCGAGCAGCAAAAGGCTCCCGAAGGTGACGAGGAAGGCGTTGACGACCCAGGTCAGGCTCGACTGGCTGAAGTGCAGATCGTGCTGGATCGAGGGGAGAGCGACGTTCACGATCGTGACGTCGAGAACGATCATGAGTTGCGCCAAGCAGACGACGAACAGGGCCGCCCACCGGCGCTGGTCCGGTGAAAGAGATTGCGGTGAGACGAGATTCATAAAAAGGTCCCTACTTGTGAGGATGTGCGGTTGGCGCTAAAATGGAGGCCACCTCCGAAATAACTGGAGGGTTCCTCCACAAATATACGGAGGCCCCCTCCGTTTGTCAACCGAAATCTGATGAACGCCGTCCCAGCACCATCAACAGCACCAGCGGACACGCTCCTTGCCCGGCCCAAGCGCGCCGACGCGCGGCGCAACTACGAGAAGGTGCTGACGGCCGCGCGCGAGGCATTCGCCGAGGGAGGCGAGTCGACCGCGCTAGAGGAGATCGCGCGCCGCGCCGGCGTCGGGATCGGGACGCTCTATCGCCATTTCCCGAGCCGGCAGGCGCTGCTCGAAGCGGTCTACGTCAACGAGGTCGAGGCGGTCTGCCGGACCGCCGCCGAACTCGACGGAGCCGACCCCTGGGAGGCGCTGAACGGCTGGTTCGAACGTCTGATCAGCTACTTCGCAACCAAGCGGGCGCTGTCGGCCGAGCTGCTCAACTACCTCGACATGAGCGCGCCGCTGTTTCGCGATTGCCGCGTGTCGCTGTACGCGGCCGGTGAGCCGCTGCTCAAGCGCGCCCAGGAAGCCGGCGTCGTGCGCCCGGACGTGGAGTTCCCCGAGATCATGCAGATGGTGATGGGGATCGCCAAGATCCCGGCCAGCGATCCGACGCAGATCGAGCACATCCTCGGGATCGCGCTCGACGGTCTGCGGTATCACCCGGCGAGCTGAGCCGCGCCAATAGACTGGCCGGCGTGGCGGCTGTGGGGTGGAACGACGAGCGGATGATCGCCGCGCTGAAGTCGGGTGATGAGGCGGCGTTTTGCGCGCTCGTAAAGCGGCATGCCGCCGCGATGCGGCGGGTGGCTCGTTCGTTCGTGTCCGACGCGTCGGTGGCGGACGAGGTCGTGCAGGAGACGTGGCTGGCGGTGATCAGCGGACTCGATCGGTTCGAGGGACGCTCATCGTTGAAGACCTGGATCTTCAGCATCCTGGTCAAGCGCGCGCAGTCGCGCGGCGCGCGCGAGAGCCGGACAACGCCGTTTTCCTCGCTGGTCCGGGGCGATGACGCACCCACCGTCGACCCGGATCGCTTTTTGCCAGCCGACCACTCAGCCGCTGGGTACTGGAGCCTGACGCCAAACCGCTTCTTCGAGCTTCCCGAGGACCGTCTGCTGGCGGCTGAGACGGCGGAGCTCGTCGATCAGGCGATCTGCCGGTTGCCCGCACGCCAGCAGCAGGTGATCAGGCTGCGCGACGTCGAGGGATGGGACCCCGAGGAGGTCTGCGAGAGCCTCGAGCTGTCGGCGGCCAACCAGCGCGTGCTGCTGCATCGCGCTCGAGCGGCGGTACGGGCCGAACTGGAGCAATACTTTGCAGAGGTGGTGACCGTATGAGCTACGAGGACCTTCCGTGCGTCGACTTCGTCGAGCTCGCGACCGAGTACCTGGAAGGTGCTCTGCCGGTGCAGCAGCGGCTGATAGTCGAGCGTCACCTTGCGTTCTGCTCGCCGTGCGTCGATTACCTCGAGCAGATGCGGGCGGTGATCCGCGTCAGCGGCTCGCTGCGCGAGGAAGACGTGCCCGAGCCGGTGATGGAGTCGCTGCTCGGCGCGTACCGCGCGATCTCCAAGCGCGAGCCGTAGACGCTCAGTCGGCGAGCTGCAGCTCGCACCGAAGCCACTGCGCCTGGATCGCGCGCTCGCGAACGAACGCCTCGTCGTAGTCGGGCCCCGAATGACGCCCTGTGTCGCTCTCGCCGGCGAGCATCGCGGTGAAGTAGCCGGCCGGCGCCGCGCCGGCCCAGCTCAGCGTGTGCTCGACCTTCTCGACCAGCCCTTCGCCGGCCGGGTAGCGCGCGGCGATCTCCCTGGCGCGCTCCAGGCATGCCTCGGCGAAACGCCTGCGCGTTGGCTCGTCCCAGGCGTCGACCCTGCGCACCAGCCGGCCGCGCGATGCCACCACGGCTGCCTCGTCGCGGACGATCTCGCCGTCGAGCTCGATCTCCCATAGCTCGACTCCCAGCCAATGGGGAAGCTGCTCGGTCGTCGAGGCGTGGATACCGTTCAGGCACACGCCAATCGGGCCGTCGGCTTGAACCCACTCACCCGGCAGCTCGCCCGAGGGCAAAGGCCATTGCCAGCCGGTGAACTCCGATCTGCCCTCGTTGAGCACCTTGTAGGCGCGCATGCGAGGCGGGAGTCTACTTTCGGCCGTCGAGCGCGACCGGCAGCGACGTGTAGCCACGGATCAGGAGACCGGTGCGGCGTACCGGCTCCCCGGCAAGGCGGACGTTTGGATAGCGACGCACGAGCTCGAGGATCATCACCTGCGTTTCGAGGCGCGCGAGCGCTGCCCCCAGGCAATGGTGGATCCCACCGCCGAAGGACAGCGGACGGCCCTCGTCGCGATCCAACCGCAGCCGTTCAGGATCAGAGAACTGCTGCGGATCGCGGTTCGCGGCGCCGACGATCGTCAGCAAGCGCTGCCCGGTGCTGACCTCGAGCTCCCCGACGAGCATGTCCTCGACGGCGGTTCGTCCGTAGAGCATCTGGATCGGCGTGTCGTAGCGCAGCAGCTCTTCGACGGCGCTCCCGGCGAGCTCGGGCCGCGAACGAAGGAGCGCGGCCTGCTCCGGTGCGCCGATCAAAGCCAGCAGCCCGTTCGACAGCAGGCCAGTGGTGGTCTCGAACCCCGCGCCGAGGATCAGCGCTGCCATCGTCACGACCTCGTCCTCGCTGAGGCATTCGCCCGATCCCTCTTGTGCCGCGAGCGCGGAGATCAGGTCGTCCGTCGGGTTGCTGCGGCGCTTTCTCGCGAGCGTTCGCAGGTAGGCGTCGATCTGCACCGCGGCGGCGTCCGCGGTGTCGACCGCCAGCGGGTTGAGGATCTCGAGCACGGAGGTCCAGTCACGGACCCAGGGCTGGAACATCGATCGGTCCTCTGCCGGTATGCCCAGCAGCTCGCCGATCACCGCGACCGGGAACGGAAACGCGACCTGATCGACGAACTCGACGCTGCCCGGGAGCTGATCGAGCAGCTCGTCGGCGATCCGCTGCACCGAGTCGCGCAGCTGCGCGACTCGGTGAGCGGTGAACGACCGCGACACGAGGCCGCGAAGCCGCGCGTGGGCGGGTGGATTGAGCATCAGCATGCTGCCGAACAGCATCCGTAGCGATGGCCGCTCGAGCCAGTCGGGGTAGCCCGCGGCGGTGAGCACTTCTCCCGGCGACTTTCGCAGCCGGTTGTCGCGCAGAACCGCGGAACACGCCTGATAGCCGGTGACGACGACGGTTCCGTCCGGCATCGTCATCGCGTCCCCGAGCTCGTGCATCCGGGCGTACACCGGATACGGATCCGCCTGCGCCTCAGGCGTGGCCAGCTCGGCCATCAGCGAACCGATCGTGTCTGCGCTGGTCGTGATGCTCATCTCTTGCTCCGTTCGTTGGTGTGTGGCAGGTCGCGCGTGACTACGCGGGCACGATGACCGTGAGGCATCGGGCGCAGGTCGCGCTGGTGCCCGGCTCGGTGACCGTCAGGTCGTATGCGCCGATCGACACGTCCGCGGCGGCCGTCACCTGTGCCGTGATCGAGTGCGGGCCCTTCACCACCACCGTGGAGATCGCGATGCCGGGGTTGGTCGTGCTGAGCATCGCGCCTCGCTGAAAGCCGGTGCCGGCCACGGTGACCGTCACCGCGCTTGCGCCGGCGGTGATCGTCTTCGGTGTCACGCCGGTCACCGCGAGCGGCTCGACGGTCAACACGAACGCGCGCATCGCAGGCGAGCCGTTCCCGTTCTCGGCCGTGATCGTGATCCGATAGGTGCCCGCAGTTCCGGGTGCGGGTGTCCCCGACAGCAGCGCCGTGCCGGTGCCCTGGTCGGTGAACGTCACCCCGGCGGGAAGCGAGCCAGACTCAGCGAGAACTGGCGTTGGGCTACCGCTGGCCTTGATGGCGACGTTCAGCGGGCTCGAGACCGTTGCCGTCGCAGAACTCGACCCTACGGCCGCGGGGGTCGCCGCCGGCGTGGCTCCGCCGGTGTCGTCGGCTCCGGTATCGCATACGTCGCGGCCTGCAGCGTTGCGGGCCTGGAGTCGCTGATCGAGGCCGAAGACCGGCTGCAGCAGGCAGTCGGCGGCGCTGCCGTTGCCGATCACCGGACTACCGGCAAGTGGCGGCTCGGTCTGGGTGTTCCCGCCGTTGTAGGCCAGCGGGCCGAGCCTCGGATCGAGCGGGCTCGCCGCCGAGCCGGTTTGGTCGTTGTTGGTGCCGGGGTTGATGGTGCCGCAGCCGGTGGGGTTGCCGATTAGGTTGTGGCCGCCGGGTGCGTCGGTGATGGTCGTGTTCAGTGAGGCGGATTGGCAGTCGGTGGGGCCGCTGTGGGTTTTGTTGGCGGCGATGATGGTGTTCGCGAGGGTTGTCGGGGTTAAGGCGTACAGGCCACCACCGCCGCTGTTGGCGGTGTTGGCGGTGATCGTGGTGCTGGTGATCGTGGTGCTTGAGCCTGGCGTGTTGGCGTTCGCGGCGATGGCGCCGCCTGGGGAGAGCGAGACGTTGTCGGCGATCGTGCTGTTGGTGATGTTCAGCGTGGTGGCGCCGGTCGCGCTGGTGCCGCTGTTGGTCTGGATCGCGCCGCCGAAATTGCTGTCGTTGTTGGCGATCGTCGAGTTCTGGATGGTGAGTGCTGCTGAGCTGGCCGAGTTGTCGGGGGTGGTGTCGAGGATTGCTGTCGTGGGGATGCTGGTGTTGCCGGTGATCGTGTCGGCGGACAGCAGCAGGGTGCCCTGGTTGGTGACGGTCGGGGCTTTGCTGCAGCTGGTGAGGCAGTTGAGCGTGACGCCGGAGAGGGTCGCGTTGGCGCCGGGGGTGACGGTCAACGGGCCATGTCCGGCGTCGATCGTGGTCGTCCGCGCGGTTGCGCCGTTGGCGGCCTTGATCGTGACGTTGGCCGCGACCGGTCCGATTCCCGGATAGGGCTTTGAGCCGCTGGAGGCGAGCGAGATCACGTCACCGTCGCCGGCGCAGCTCAACGCCCGCTGGATCG
>DASXDD010000187.1:0-1617 GCA_036490775.1 Solirubrobacteraceae bacterium
GCGAGCTGTCCGGTGCTCGTGTCGGCGCCGAAGCCCTGACCACCGATCGTGATCCCGGTCGTGGCGGTGATCGACGGCGCCCGCATCAGCTCGAGCGTCGCGGTCCCGGCGCCCATCGGCGCGTCGACGACCACCGACCGCGTGGCGTGCGTGTCCTTGTTGATCACGACCACGCGCCGGGTGCCGTCGCGCCCGAGCGTCGCCCAGGTCGAAAGGCCGCCGGCCGATGAGCTCGCCACCCGCAGCAGCCGCGAGCCGGGCGGCGTCGCCTGGGCGAACATCAGCATCCCGTAGTAGACGGGGTGCACGTACACGTGCCAGGCGCCGTCGGCCTCGGTGACGGTGAACATCTGGTTGATCGACCGCGGCGGCGTGTGGATGTTGACGCCGTCGACCCCGGCCCGGGCGAGCGCAAACAGCGTGTCGAGCGACCACAGCGCGGTCGCGTACGTGTCGCTGACGCCGCGCTGGCCACCGCACGAGACCGAGTTGATCTCGTCGATCCGCAGCGGCAGGCGGTGCGCGTGCGCGATCGCGACCAGCGGCGCCACTCTTGCCGCGAGGCCCTCGGACGAGCTGTTGGCGAGCACCTCACCGATCGTCACGTGGTTGGTCGCGACGCAATGCTTGAGCGGGTACGCGTGAACGGTCGCGACCCCGATCCTCGGTTCGCGTCGTAGGAAATTGCCCAGCTGCGCCTCCCACGTCGGCGAGCCCGTGCTCGGGCCCGCCAGCGGAACGGACGGCAGCGTCTTAGAGAACGCCGCGAAGTCGTTCTCGAAGTCCAGCTCGCTGTAGCCGCGCGAGCGCCCCGGGACCTCGTGGCCGCTCGCGGTTCGGTACCAGCCATAGCTCCCGTACAGCTCTGGCTCGTTACCGATCTCGAGTGCTCTAACCGAACTCGCGCCGAGGCCCGATACGAGCTGGCGAGCCTCGACGCCGGCGAGCCGGCGGCTGTTGGCCTCGAGATTGATGCCGAGAATCAGCCGGGCATGCGTCGCCTTCACGAACGCCTTGGTGATCTGCAGCCACAGCGGGGTCAGCGTGTAGCGGATGCCGAGCGGCTCGCGCGTGTGCGGCACCGGCCACCAGGTCCAGTCGGTGCTGTCGCCGCCGAGCCGGATCACCGGTTGCTGGCCGGGGGCGAGGTTGCGCACGAGCTGCTCGAACGCCGGGTTCAGCGCGTCCGGGTCCTCGCCGGCGAACTGCGGGATCGCCCAGATCTCGGTCGAGAGGCCGACGAATCCGCTCGGGATCGGGCGGCCAGGGGTGCCGGTGCGAAGGGTTGCCGGCGGGTCGCTCGCTTGGGTGCCGCAAGCCGCGATCGCGGCGCTCGCAGCGAGCGACAGCAACAGCACCCCCAGCACCGTCAGCGGGCGCCTGACGGACGACCAGACCACGTCCCTGACGATACGGGAACCGTTGTCGGCCCCCGGTAAACGGTCAGGCCTGGAGCTCGCCGCCGTCGATCACGAGCGCCTGGCCGCTGATCGCCGCGGCCGCCGGCGATGCAAGGAACACGACCGCGTCGGCGACCTCCTCGGGCTCCAACAGCCGCCCGAGTGCAGCCTGTTCGATGAGCGCGTCCTCGCTCTGGGCCTCGGTCCGGCCGGTCGC
>DASXDD010000188.1:0-55377 GCA_036490775.1 Solirubrobacteraceae bacterium
GAAATAGCCGTCCTCATCGACCCGGGCCAGGTCACCGCTGTGGAACCAGCCGTCGCGGATCGCCTCAGTGGTGGCCTCGGCGCGATTCCAGTAGCCCTTCATCACGTTCGGTCCGCGGATGACGATCTCGCCCACCTCACCCTGCGCGACCTCGTGGTCTTCGCCGTCCACGACACGCATCTGGACGTCCCGGATCGGGGTGCCGATCGAGCCGGGCTTGCGCTCGCGGTCGGGATGGTTGAACGACGCGACCGGTGAGCTCTCCGACAGTCCGTAGCCCTCGAGGATCTTGCACCCGAACGCGTCCTCGAAGCCGCGCATCAACTCGACGGGCATCGCCGACCCACCGGACGCACACAGCTTCAGCGACGACGTGTCAAAGCGCTCGCGGCCGGGCAGATGGAGCATCGCGCCGTACATCGTCGGCACGCCCTGGAAGATGTTGACGCGGTCGCGCTGGATGATCTCCAGCGCCTTCTCGGGGTCAAAGCGGGGGATCAGCGTCAGCGTGCCGCCGCCGCCGATCGTCGCGTTGAGTCCGCAGGTCTGGCCGAACGAGTGAAACAGCGGCAGCGCCCCGAGCGTCACCGCCTCGGCGCCGAGTCCGTACATGTCGCGCGAGACCTCGCAGTTGCGTGTGAGGTTCTGATGGGTCAGCTCGGCACCCTTGGGGGTGCCCGTGGTGCCTGACGTGTACAGGATCACCGCGGTGTCTTCGGGGTCGCGGTCGACGACCTCGCCGGCGGGCTCGACGCCGCCGAGCAGCTCCTCGAAGCCGCCGGGCTCGACGATCACACATTCGGCGCCGGCCTCGTCGGCGCCGAACTTGGCGTCGTCGGCGAACCCCTCCCATGCGAACAGCAGCTTGGCCTCGGGATCGCCGAGATAAAAGGCGACCTCTCGACGCTTGAGCAGCACGTTCATCGGCACGACGATCCCGCCCGCGCGCAGCACCCCGTAGTAACAGACCGCGAAGTACGGGACGTTCGGAAGCATGATTCCGACGCGATCGCCCTCGCCGACGCCCTTGTCGGCCAGCAGCGACGCGACGCGCGCGCTGCCCTCGTCGAGCAGCGCGTAGCTGACTTCGAGGTCGTCGAGCCGTAGCGCGATGTGAGCGCCGTCACGCGCGGCGGAGTCGGTGAGGATGCTCGCGAGGTTCATCGACGTTTGCCCGGCCACCCTACCGTGAGACGGTCGCTGCGGGCGCGGGTCGGGGTGATTTCGGAGAACATGTGCTGCCGTGCCCTCGCTGCCGACGACGATCCTCGGACCCGTGACGCGCCTCGGCGCCGCCGCGCAGAATGCGCTCGAGGTGGCGCGTTTCGGCGGGCTGGCGACCGACGAGGAGCCGTCGCCGTTCGAGCTCGTAAGCGAGCAGCGCGTCTATCGCCTGCGCCACTACTACGCGGACTCGCGCGAGGGAGGCCCGCCGGTCGTGCTCGTCCCGCCGATGATGCTCGCCGCCGAGGTCTACGACGTCGCGCCGAACACCAGCGCTGTATCGATCCTGCGAGAGCACGGCGCCGACCCGTGGGTGGTCGACTTCGGCGCACCCGAGCGCGAGGTCGGTGGCCTCGAACGCACGCTGACCGACCACGTGCTTGCGGTCTCAGACGCCGTCGACCGCGTGCGCGCGGCGACCGGAGCCGACGTCCACCTCGCCGGCTACTCGCAGGGCGGGATGTTCTGTTACCAGACCGCCGCCTACCGCCGCAACGAGGGGCTCGGCTCGCTGATCACGTTCGGAAGCCCGGTCGACACACGGCTTGCGATGCCGTTCGGGCTGCCGGAGGAGCTGGCGACCGGGGCCGCGGAGCTGCTCGCCGCGGCGCTCCGCGGCTGGGGGCTGCCGGCCTGGGCGAGCCGCAACGGGTTTCGGATGCTCGACCCGGTCAAATCGGTCCGCCATCAGATCGAGTTCCTGCTGCAGCTCCACGACCGCCAAGCGCTGCTTCCGCGCGAGCGCCAGCGCCGGTTCCTCGAGGCCGATGGCTGGGTGGCGTGGCCGGGACCGGCGATGGCCGACTTCGTGCGCCAGTTCATCGCCCACAACCGGATGCTCGAGGGCGGGTTCGTGATTGAGGACCGCCTCGTCACGCTGGCCGACATCGACTGCCCGATCCTGTCGGTCGTCGGGACCGTCGATGAGATCGCGCCGGCGCCGGGCGTGCGTGCGATCCTCCAGGCCGCGCCGCGCGCCGACGTCTACGAGCTGACGCTGCAGGCCGGCCACTTTGGGCTCGTCGTCGGATCGCGGTCAAACGCGCTCACCTGGCCGACCGTCGCGGGCTGGGCGCGGTGGCGCGCGGGGGACGGGGAGCTCCCCGAGACGGTCGAGCCGATGGGCCCGTCGGCGCCGGCGCTCGAGGTCCGCAACCGCGTCGGGTACGGGCTCGAGCTGGCGACCGCGGTCAGCGGCGGGATCGCGCGCACGACCGTCGGCGCCGCCCGCCACACGGTTCGCGGCGTCCGCGAGCTCGCCCGCGAGGCAGCCGGGCAGCTGCCGCGGCTCGCACGCTTGGAACAGATCCAACCGAGTACGCGGATCTCGCTCGGGCTGCTGGTCGAGGAGCGCGCGCGCAAGGCGCCCGACGAGATCTTCTTCCTGTTCGAGGATCGCGCCTACACGGCGAAGGCAGTCAGCGACCGGATCGACAACGTCGTGCGCGGGCTGATCTCGATCGGTGTCCGCCAGGGCGAGCACGTCGGCGTGCTGATGGGCACCCGCCCGAGCGCGCTCGCGGTCGCGGTCGCGATCAGCAGGGTCGGCGCCGTCTCGGTGCTGCTGCGTCCCGATGGAGACCTCGCACGTGAGGTCGAGCTCGGACAGGTACAGAGGATCGTCGCCGACCCAGAGAGCGCCTCGCTCGCGGCGGGCCTCGGGGAGCTACACACCTTCGTGCTCGGGGGCGGCGGCGGCCCGCGTGAACTGGGGATCGAGCAGACGACCGACATGGAGCAGATCGATCCCGCCGCGGTCACGCTGCCGCGCTGGTATCGCCCCAACCCGGGCCGCGCAAGCGACGTCGCGTTCGTCATGTTCACGGGCGAGGGCGCCGGCACGCGGATGAGCCGGATCACCAACCGTCGCTGGGCGCTGTCGGCATTCGGCACCGCCTCATCGGCAGCGTTGACCGAGGCCGACACGGTTTACAGCGTGACGCCGCCGTATCACCCTTCGGGGCTGATGACGACGATCGGCGGCGCGATCGCCGGCGGCGCGCGCCTGGCGATGGCGCGGACGTTCAACGCGCCGACGTTCTGGGACGAGGTCCGCCGCTACGGCGTCACGGTGGCGTCGTACACGTGGACGCTGCTGCACGACATCGTCGAGGCGCCGCCGGTGCCGGGCGAGCGCCACCACCCGGTGCGGCTGTTCATCGGCTCCGGGATGCCACGCGGGCTCTGGCGCCGCGTCGAACAGCGGTTCGCGCCCGCGAGGGTGCTCGAGTTCTACGCTTCGACTGAGGCCACCGCGATCCTCGTCAACCTCCGCGACGTCAAGCGCGGGTCGATGGGGCGCCGGCTGCCGGGCAGCGCCGAGGTCCGGATCGCCGCATACGACATCGACGCGCGCGAGCTCGAGCTCGCCAGCGACGGTCTCGCGCGCGAGTGCGCGGTCGACGAGGTCGGGCTGCTGCTCGCTCGCGTGAGCCTCAACGAGGCGCTTAGCACGACGCCGCTGCGCGGCGTGTTCGCGCGCGACGACGCGTGGCTGGCGACCGGCGACCTGTTCCGCCGCGACGCCGACGGCGACTTCTGGCGCGTCGACGGGCTCGGCGAGGTCGTCCACACCGCCGAGGGTCCGGCGTTCACGGCACCGATCCGCGACGCGCTCTATGACGTCCCGGCTGTCGACTTGGTGGTCGCCTACGGTGTTCAGCCCGGCGGCGGCGAGGCGGAGATCGCAGTCGCCGCGGTCACGCTGCGCCCTGGGCGCGAACTGACAGCTAGAGAGATCTTCTCGGCGGTCGCTGGGCTGCCGGCGCACGGACGGCCCGCGATCGTCCACGTCGTCGATCAGATCCCGGTGACAACGTGGTTTCGCCCGATCACGGCGCCGCTGCGCGACGCGGGCGTGCCCCAGCCGTCCGGCGAGAGCGGCGCCTGGTACCTCGACGCGTCGGGCCGTTCCTATCGGCCGCTGACGGTCACAGCCCGCAGGCGGCTCACCGGGCGCGCGGGGTAGCGGCGCAGCGGCGTTAGGCCGCGCGGATCAGGCACCGAGCAGCGCGCCGCCGTCGTAGAGCTTGATCACCCGGACCGCGCCCGCCGGCGCCGCGTTCAGGCAAAGCTCGCACAGCACGCACTCGTCGAGGTTCTCCTCGACGATCTCAACGCCGTCAGGACCGGCTCGGTAGATGTCGACCGGGCAGACCTCGGCGAGCTTCTCGGCCAGCTTGTGGTCGTGGGCGACCGACTCGTCGATCTGAACGTCGATGAACAGCGCCTTGCTCATACCGTCGCTCCGATCCGGTCCTTGACGATCTCGGGGATCTGGGAGATCTCCTCGGCGACCACGATCCCGGCATCGGCCAGGCGCGCGATCTTCTCGCTCGCCGTGTCCTCCTTGCCCTCGACGATCGTGCCGGCGTGGCCGAAGCTCATCCCTGGCATCTCGTCCATGAACCGTCCGGCCATGAACGCGACGATCGGCAGGCGCGAGTTGTTCTCGGTGACCCAACGTGCGAGCTCGGCCTCCATCCGGCCGCCGGGCTCGGTGTAGATCACGATCGCCTCGGTCTCCGAGTCGGCCTCGAACAGCGGCATCAGCTCCGCGTAGCTCGAGCCGATGATCGCGTCACCGCCGATCGAGACGGCGGTCGATTGGCCCAGTCCGGCGGCCGACAGCGTCGAGGACATCTCGGTCGTCATCCCGCCGGAGCGCGAGATCACGCCGACCTGGCCGGGGCGGTAGGACTTCGCGGCGTCCTTCGCGGGGCCGCCGATCCCGCCCATCTTGATCACGTCGGGGACGATGATCCCGAGGCAGTTGGGGCCGATGATCCGCGCGCCATGTTCGGCGGCGAGCTCGACCATCTCGGCGACGTCGCGCCGGGGGATCCGCTCGGTCACGATCACGACGAGCTTGACGCCGTTCTCGAGCGCCTCGAACACGGCGTCCTTGGTGAACGCGGGGGGGACGGTCACGACCGAGCCGCCGATCGGGCCGCCGTGGTGCTCGACTGCCTGCGCAACCGTGTCGAACACCGGCACGCCATGGACGTCGCGGCCGAGGCGGCCGGGGGTGACGCCGCCGACGATCTTCGCGCCCTTGCCGTAGTCCAGGCACTCGCGCGTCAGGTTGACGGCCTCGCGGCCGGTGATCCCCTGGACGATGAAGGTCGTGTTCTCGTCGAGCAAAATGCTCATGCCGCGGCGACTCCCTGGATCTTCTCCACGGCGCGCCGCGCCGCCTCGTGTAGCGAGACGCTGCGGTCGGCGTATTCGACGCCGTACTTGTCGAGGATCTTGAAGCCCTCCTCCTCCCAGGCGCCCGGGATCCGGAAGATCGCGATCTTCTCCGCGGGGTCGTAGCCGAGCTCGACGCAGGCTTTGATCACGCCGCGCGCGACGATGTCGACGCGGGTGTTGGAGACGATCGACATCATCACCGCGATTTTGTCGACGCCTGGCTTCTGCAGCACGAGCTTGGCCAGCCCGCACGCCTTGCTGACCGACGGGTTGCCGCCGATCTCGCAGTAGTTGGCCGGGTCGCCGCCGTGCGCGCGGACCGCGTCAAACAGCGTCAGCGAGCCGCCGCCGGCGCCGATCACGAGCCCGAGGTTGCCATCGAACTCGGTCACGTTCCCGGCCACGCCGCGATGGTCCTGGGAGTCGACCGCCTCGCCGGCGAGCTCGAACGGCGTCGCCTCGCGCGCCTGGCGGGTCTCCTCGTCGCCGACGCCGAGCTCCTTCAGCAGCGGCTTCTGGCGCGGCCGCGCCTCGTTCTCCATGTCCATGTGGGCGTCGAGCGCCACGAACGAGCCGTCCTCGAGCTCACCCAGCGGGTTGATTTCGGCCAGCGTCATGTCGTACTGGATGAACAGGCGCGCGAGCCGAGCGAGGATCGGAGTGAGGCGGTTGAGCGCTGAGCCGGTGATCCCGAGCGAGGCGATCACCTGCTTGGCCCGCCAGTCGGGGAACGGTCGGAGTGTCGAGAAGTGGCCGCGCGCGACGTGGTCGGGGTGCTGCTCGGCGACCTCTTCGATGTCGATGCCTCCCATGTCGGAGAACAGCATCACGGGGCGCTTGCGCAGCCCGTCCCAGACGACCCCGGCGTAGTACTCGTGCTTGACGGCGGCACGGGAGTCGACCAGCACCCCCCGGGGCATGTGACCGCCGATCTCAAGCTTCAGCACCGATTCGGCGTGGCGCTCTGCCTCTTCGGGCGTATCGGCGAACTGCACGCCGCCGGCCTTCATGCGGCCGCCGGTCAGCACCTGGGACTTGATCACCACGGCGCCGGCGATGTCGGCGGCGATCGCCTTGGCCTCGGCAGGGGTCTTGGCGAGGCCGTGCTTCGTCACCGGGATCCCTGCCTTCGCAACGATCGCACGCGACTCGTACTCGAAGAAGCGCATTGAGGCGCGTGAGCGTAGCGAAGCGGGCGCGGGACGGTCGCGATCAGAAACTTTCGTCGCTACCGCACAAGTTCCACCCGGACAATCAAGTTGATAATCTCAGTTGACAAAGTTCGCAAAGGAGCCAACTGAATGAGAGCATCGTTTCGGGCCGGTCGTCGGCTAAGCGTGCGCGCCGGTGTGACGGCGCTCGTAGTAATGGTGGGTGCGGGAGCAGCGCTTGCCGGCTGTGGAGGGTCTTCCGACACAAGCGGCGGCTCGGGCGGCTCTTCGAGCGGTGGGGTTGATACACAGCTCGCGCTGGTCGGCTACTCGACCCCGAAGAAGGCCTACGGGGCGCTGACATCGTCGTTCCAGCAGACGAGCGCCGGCAAGGGCGTCGGCTTCAGCCAGTCGTTCGGCGCCTCGGGCTCCCAGAGCCGCGCGGTCGACTCGGGCCAGCCGGCCGACATCGTCGCGTTCTCGACGACGCCCGACATGACCCGCCTGGTCGCCGACAAGATCGTCGCCAGCAGCTGGGACGCAAACCCCGAGAAGGGGATGTCGAGCGACTCCGTCGTCGTGTTCGTCGTGCGCAAGGGCAACCCCAAGCACATCACCGGCTGGGACGACCTGATCAAGTCCGGCGTCGACGTAATCACGCCGAACCCCTCGACCTCCGGTAGCGCGCGCTGGAACATCCTCGCGGGCTACGGGGCCCAGTTGAAGGAGGGCAAGACCCAGGCGCAGGCGCTCGACTACGTCAAGACGCTCCTGACCAAGAACGTCTCGGTCCAGGACTCGAGCGCGAGCGCTGCCCTGCAGACGTTCACGTCGGGCAAGGGCGACGTGCTGCTCGACTACGAGTCCGACGCGATCGCGGCGCAGAAGGCCGGCGAGGACATCCAGTACCTGATCCCCAAGCAGACGCTGTTGATCGAGACGCCGATCGCGGTGACGAGCAACAGCAAGCACGCTTCGGACGCCCAGGCGTTTCTGAACTGGCAGTGGTCGTCGGCGGGGCAGACGATCTGGGCCCAGCAGGGATACCGCCCGGTGATGCCGTCGGTGGCCAAGCAGTTCGCCAAGCAGTTCCCGACGCCGCCGCAGCTGTTCACGATCGGGTACCTCGGCGGCTGGAGCAAGGTCAAGGACGAGTTCTTCGACCCCGACAACGGGTCGATCACGAAGATCGAGCAGGCTGCGGGGGTGCCCACTGCCACCTGAGGCATACGCCGCACCGGCGGTCCGTGCCGCCCCGCGCCGCCGAGTCAGGCGCGCGCGGGGCGACGGCCTCGGGCTCGGCATCGCGATGCTCTACATGAGCGTCGTGGTGCTGATCCCGCTGGCGGCGGTCACCGTCAAGGCGTTCTCCCAGAGCCCCGGAGACTTCTGGCAGTCGATCTCCAACAAGACCGCGCTCACCGCCCTCGCGGTGACGCTCGGCTCCTCGCTGGCGGTCGCGTTGATCGGCGCCGTGATGGGCACCGTCGTCGCCTGGGTGCTCGTCCGTGACGAGTTCCCGGGCAAGCGCTTCATCAGCGCACTGATCGACCTGCCGTTCGCGCTGCCGACGATCGTCGCCGGGCTGACGCTGCTGGCGCTGTACGGGCCTCAGAGCCCGTTCGGCCTGCACCTCGCCTACACGCGCGGAGCGGTGCTGCTGGCGCTGCTGTTCGTGACGCTGCCGTTCGTGGTTCGGGCGGTGCAGCCGGTGCTGGTCGAGCTCGACCGCGAGGTCGAGGAGGCGGCGGCGTCGCTCGGGGCCTCCAACGCGGTCACGTTCCGGCGAATCGTGCTGCCGGCGCTGCGGCCGGCGATCCTGTCGGGCACGACGCTCGCGTTCGCACGCGCGGTCGGTGAGTTCGGATCGCTGATCCTGATCGCGGGCAAGGTCCAGATCGCGAGCATCGTGATCTTCGCCGACATCGAGAGCGACGCGCCGAAGGCGGCCGCGTCGCTGTCGGTCGTGCTGCTGCTGATCTCGCTGCTGGTGCTGTTCGGACTGCGCCGATGGGGGGCCCGCGTTGCGCATTAGCCGCCGCTCGAAGCTGTCGTTGCGCGCGATCGCGATCCTCTACCTGACGCTGCTGCTGCTGCTGCCGATCGGCGTGGTGCTCGTGCGGACGTTTGAGCACGGGTTGGGCACTGCGTGGAATTGGATGACGACGCCGGCGGCGATCAGCGCGCTGACGCTGTCGGTCGTGATCGCGCTGATCGCGGTGCCGCTGAACACGGTGTTCGGGATCGGCACCGCGATGGTGCTGGTCCGCGGCCGGGGCAACAAATGGGCGAAGAGTGTCCTGGACACGCTGATCGACCTGCCATTCGTGGTCTCGCCGGTGATCGTCGGGCTTGCGCTGATCCTCGTCTACGGCAAGGACGGGTGGTTCGGCAACTGGCTGATCGGTCACGGGATCACGCTGATCTACAACCCCGCCGGGATGGTGATCGCGACCGTGTTCGTGTCGCTGCCGTTCGTCGTGCGCGAGGTGGCGCCGGTCCTGATCGAGATCGGCGACGAGCAGGAACAGGCCGCGTCGACGCTCGGGGCCTCGTCCTGGCAGGCGTTCAGGCGGGTGACATTGCCGTCGATCCGCTGGGGCGTCGCCTACGGGGTCGTGCTGACGACCGCGCGGGCGCTCGGCGAGATCGGCGCGGTCGCCGTCGTCTCATCGAACGTGCCCGGATCGACCCTGACGCTGCCGCTGCTCGTGCAGCAGCGCGACCAAGACCTTGGCACCAGCTCGATCACAGGGGCGTACGCTGCCGCGACGGAGCTCGCGGTGATGTCGCTGATCGTGCTGCTGGCGCTGACATTGCTGGGACCCAGGAGGCAAGAAGCCAGATGAACATCGAAGTCAGGAGCGTTTCGAAGCGCTTCGGGGAGTTTGCGGCGATCGACGACATCACGCTCGACGTGCCCGAGGGCTCGCTGACGGCGCTGCTCGGTCCAAGCGGCTCGGGCAAGTCGACGCTGCTGCGCGTGATCGCGGGGCTCGAGGAGCCCGACAGCGGGACCGTGCTGATCGACGGCGAGGACGTCACCTACGCCCGCCCGCAGGAGCGCGGGATCGGGTTCGTGTTCCAGCACTACGCGGCGTTCACGCACATGTCCGTGCGCGAAAACATCGCGTTCGGGCTGCAGATCCGTAAGCGCCCGCGCGACGAGATCCGTGCCCGCGTCGACGAGCTGCTGGAGATCGTCGGCCTCACCAAGTGGGCCGGCCAGCGGCCCTCGCAGCTGTCAGGCGGCCAGCGCCAGCGGATGGCGCTCGCCCGGGCGCTGGCGATCGACCCGCGCGTGCTGCTGCTCGACGAGCCGTTCGGCGCGCTCGACGCGAAGGTCCGCGCAGAGCTTCGCCGGTGGTTGCGGCGGCTGCACGAGGAGCAGGGCGTCACGACCGTGCTCGTCACCCACGACCAGGAGGAGGCGATGGAGATCTCCGACCGGATCGCGGTGATGAACGAGGGGCAGTTGCAGCAGGTCGGCGCGCCGCGCGAGGTCTACGACTCACCCGCCAACGAGTTCGTGATGGGCTTCCTGGGCCCGATCTCCAAGGTCGGCGACCAGACCGTGCGCCCGCACGACGTGGCGATCTCGCTCGTCCCCGACGGGGATGGGATCGAGGCGATGGTGTCGCGCGTCGTACACCTCGGATTCGAGGTCCGCGTCGAGCTTGACCTGCCCGACGGCACGTCGGCGCGCGCGCAGCTGACGCGTGGGCAGACGGCCGAGCTTGAGCTCGCGCGCGGCGACATCGTCTACGTTCGCACGCTCGCCGACACACCGGTGGGAGCGCGGCGGCCGGGCTCGGGCTCCGGCGCCGCCGAGAGCGCGGGTGGGGCCGAGAGCGCGGGCGGCGCCGAGAGCGCCTCGCCCGTCAGCGCGTGACCCAGGCCTCCGGGTCCTGAGTGAGCTTGTCGATGTTCGACGGCAGCTTGCCGGCCGCGACGTCGGCGACGGTGACGTGCTCGACGACGCTGCGCAGGTTCGCACGCACGGCGATCCACACACGCGGCAGCGCGGCCGAGTTTCCCGGATAGGCAGTCTCCTCCGGCGGGCCGCCGCGGACGCTCGCGAGCGGGCCCTCGACCGCGCGGATGATGTCGGCGATCGTGAGCTGATCCGCGGGCTTGGCGAGCCGGAAGCCGCCGTCGGCGCCGCGGTGGCTGCGAACGATGCCGGCGTGGCGCAGTTCGCCGAGGATGTTCTCGAGGAAGTTGAGCGGGATCGCCTGGGCGGTCGCGATCCGCTCGGCCTTGACCGGCTTCTCGTCGGGCGCCGCGGCGAGCTCGACCACGGCTCGTACCGCGTAGTCGGCCTTGGCTGAGATTCGCATCGCGAGAGCCTACGCGGCCGCCGCCGGCGCCGGGTCAAACCCGTACGCGCTAGCAAGCTCCGGGTCCTTGTGGGCGAGCATCTCGGCGAGCGTCACCATCACCTTGCACTGCTTCCAGGTCGCGTCGTCCTGCATCTTGCCGTCGATCATGTGCACGCCGCGGCCGTCCGGGATCGCCTCGAGTACCTTCTTGGCGAACAGCACCTCCTCGGGGTCAGGGCTGAACACCTTCTTGGCGATCTGAATCTGCACCGGGTGAAGCGACCACGCGCCGACGCAGCCGAGCAGGAACGCCGCGCGGAACTGCGTCTCGCAGCCCTCGACATCTCGGATGTCGCCGTAGGGCCCGTAGAACGGGAGCAGCCCGGCCGATGTGCACGCATCGACCATGCGGGCGATCGAGTAGTGCCACGGATCCTGCTGTGCGGTCGGTCGCGGCGCCTCGGGGTTGTCGGGATCGGGGTCGTTGATCACGCGGTAGCCGGGGTGGCCGCCGCCGACACGGGTCGTCTTCATTCGGCGCGACGCGGCAAGGTCGGCCGGCCCGAAGCTCATCCCCTGCATCCGCGGGCTCGCTGTCGCGATCTCCTCCAAGTTGACGACGCCGAGCCCTGTCTCGAGGATCGCGTGGATCAGGATCGGGCGATCGAGTCCCGCCTTGGCCTCGAGCTGGGCGAGCAGCCGGTCGACGTAGTGGATGTCCCACGCGCCCTCGACCTTGGGGACCATCACGACGTCGAGCTTGCGGCCGATCTCGGTCACGAGCGTGGTGATGTCATCGAGCACCCACGGCGACTCGAGGCTGTTGACACGGGTCCAAAGCTGCGTCTCGCCGAGGTCAATCTCTTTGCCGACTTGGACCAGTCCGTCGCGGGCGGCGAGCTTGCGGTCGACGGGGACGGCGTCCTCGAGGTTGCCGAGCAGGATGTCCACCGTCGGCGCGATGTCGGGCACCTTCGCGACCATCTTCTCGTTGGAGAAGTCGAGGAAGTGGATCATCCGCGACGGCTTGAACGGGATCTCCGACACCGGCGTCGGCGCGCCGATCGCAAGCGGTTTTCCGAAGTCACGGGGATTTCTCAAAGCTCAAGTCTCCTGATCGATTCGGTGCTGAACGCTAGCGGGCGGGGCATGCGGGTGCGTTCAAAGCGGGGATTTCGTTCCATGCGGCGATTTCCAGGCGTCCGATGTGACGAAACCGTCGCCTGGCGGGGGTTTCGTTCCACGCGGCGGGTCAGGGCGAGCGCATGTAACGAAATCCCCGGTCCGGTGCGCGGGCCCAAGCCGCGGCTCCGGCCACACACACGGGCGAGCCTGGCATTCTCCGAACGACCACCGAACCAGGAGACCCACCAGATGAACCAAGTCGACACCGACCAGGCCGCGCGCGAGGCGTCGGGCGCGCATCCGTACGGCCGCTACCTCGAGGAGTTCGAGGTTGGGGCTGTCTACAAGCACTGGCCGGCCAAGACGGTGACCGAGTCCGATGATCACCTGTTCTGCCTGATCACGATGAACCATCACCCACTGCACCTCAACGACGTGTACGCCAAGCAGTCCCAGCAGGGCCGCAACGTCGTCGTCGGGCCGCTCGTCTACTCGCTCGCCCTCGGGATGAGCGTGTCGGACGTCAGCGGCAAGGCGATCGCGAACCTCGCGACCGAGGAGCTCAAGCACCCGGCGCCGGTGTTCCACGGCGACACGCTGTTTTGCGAGTCCGAGGTGCTCGAGGTCAAGCCGTCGCAGTCCAAGCCCGACCGCGGCACGGTCAGAGTTCACACCAGGGTCCTCAACCAGGACGGCGTGCTCGTGGCCGAGTTCAAGCGCCTCGTACTCGTCCCCCGCAAGGAGCAGGGCGGCCAGACGGCGCAGACCCACGCCGCCGAATCGAACGTCGAGTAGCCGTTCCGCGCCTCTACTAGAATACGGTGCATCAGCCGGCTGGGAGCGCAGCCGGCGGTGTCGTCGTTGCCGCACGGAGGCTCATCGAGACGCCCTCATGGGTAGGCTTTCTAGCCCACCGACTGAACCCAAGGAGTGCCTGACTACCAATGGCTCATACCGCACCGAAGCCTCAAGCGACCACCAAGCACGAGCGCCTGCGGGCGTGGGTGGAGGAGGTAGCTGCCCTAACGGAACCAGACGACGTTCACTGGTGCGACGGGTCCGCCGAGGAGTACGACCAACTCGCTCAGAGGCTTGTAGATGCGGGCACGTTCGAGCGCCTGTCAGACGCCAAGCGCCCGAACTCATACCTGGCACTGTCGGACCCACAGGACGTGGCGCGGGTCGAGGACCGTACGTTCATCTGCTCCGAGCGGGAGGAGGACGCTGGCCCGACCAACAACTGGCGCGAGCCGCAGGAGATGAAGCGGGCGCTGACGGAGCTGTTCGAGGGGTCGATGCGGGGCCGCACGATGTACGTGGTCCCGTTCTCGATGGGGCCGCTGGGCTCGCCGATCTCCTACATCGGCGTGCAGTTGACCGACTCGGCCTACGTCGCCTGCTCGATGCGGATCATGACCCGGATGGGCCAGCCGGCGCTCGACGTGCTCGGCGAGGACGGCGAGTTCGTGCCGTGCCTGCACTCGGTCGGGATGCCGCTTCGCGACGGCGTCCAGGATGTCGCGTGGCCGTGCAACGCTGACAGCAAGTACATCGTGCACTTTCCCGAGACCCGCGAGATCTGGTCCTACGGATCGGGCTACGGCGGCAACGCCCTGCTGGGCAAGAAGTGCTTCGCGCTGCGGATCGCGTCGGTGATGGCCCGCGACGAGGGCTGGCTCGCCGAGCACATGTTGATCCTCAAGCTGACGTCCCCCGAGGGCGAGGTCAAGTACATCAGCGCGGCGTTCCCAAGCGCTTGTGGCAAGACGAACCTCGCGATGCTGATCCCGACGCTGCCCGACTGGAAGGTCGAGACGATCGGCGACGACATCGCGTGGATGAAGTTCGGCAAGGACGGGGAGCTGCGGGCCGTCAATCCCGAGGCCGGCTTCTTCGGCGTCGCACCCGGCACCGGCAAGATCACCAACCCCAACGCGATCGCGACGGTCGAGCGCAACACGATCTTCACCAACTGCGCGAGAACCGACGACGGCGACGTCTGGTGGGAGGGGCTCACGCCCGATCCGCCAGAGCACGCGATCGACTGGCACAGCAACGACTGGACACCGGCGGCCGACGATCCCGCCGCACATCCGAACGCGCGCTTCACGACACCCGCGTCGCAATGTCCGTCGATCGCGGACGAGTGGGAGGATCCGCGCGGCGTGCCGATCTCGGCAATGCTGTTCGGTGGGCGGCGCTCGAACGTCGTGCCGCTCGTGCTCGAGGCCCGCGACTGGACGCATGGCGTGTTCCTGGGCTCGACGATGTCCTCGGAGAAGACCGCTGCGGCGGCGGGGAAGGTCGGCCAGGTGCGCTGGGACCCGATGGCGATGCTTCCGTTCTGCGGCTACCACATGGCCGACTACTTCAACCACTGGTTGAAGGTCGGCGAGCGTGACGGCGCCAAGCTGCCGTTGATCTTCAACGTCAACTGGTTCCGCAAGGGCGATGACGGCAAGTTCCTGTGGCCGGGCTACGGCGAGAACTCGCGCGTGCTCGCGTGGATCTTCCGCCGGTGCGAAGGCAAGGGCGACGCGGTCGAGACACCGATCGGCCTCGTTCCTCCCGTCGGCGAGGGCGGGATCGAGATCGACGGCCTCGACGTCGACGAGGCGACGATGGAGACGCTGCTCGAGGTCGACTTCGACGGCTGGTGCGAGCAGGTGCCGCAGATGCGAGAGCACTACGCCCTGTTCGGCGGCAAGCTCCCCGACGCGCTGCACTCAGAGCTCGACTCGCTCGTAGAGCGCCTGCAGAAACACTAAGAACTCCGGAAGAGCCGCCTGTCAGAACGGGCGGGGCCTCGTAAGCTCAGCGTCGTGGCCCTCCCGTTCGTGCCCTCCGACGTCGGTCTGCTCGCATTGCAGGCCGGCGTCGTCGCGGCGCCGCGCGCGATCCCACGGATCGATGCGTTGCGGCGATTCCGGGGCTGGGGGTGGGCGCTGGTGCCGATCGGGTCGATCGTCGGCGTGATCTTCGGGATCCGCTACGTGTCCGACAGCGCGACGTGGCTGACGTACCTGGCGCTGATCGCGGTGCCGGTGCTCGCCGCCGTGGCGCTCGGGTGGGCGATGCGCGGTTCGACGCCGCCCGCGGCACTCGCCGCGATTCCTCTATTCGCGATCGCGTGGGTGTCGCGGACCTCGCTCGCCGGCGAGGCGGCCGGCGCGATCCTGGGGGCGTTGAGCTGCGTGACGCTCGGCGTGCTGCTCGCCGCCGTCACACCGCCTGGGTGGCTGAAGGTCGGGATTCTGCTGATGGCGGGAGCCGACGTCTGGCTCGTCGCCTCCGACCTGCTTCAGAATCCCAATGCGACGCTGGCCGCCGCGCAGCCCGCGGCCGGGCTGCCGCAGCTGCAGTCAGAGATCTTCGGGTCGGTCACGCTCGGTTACGGCGACCTGTTCGTCGCCGGTCTGCTCGGGGCCGTGCTGGCGCAGCGCCGGCGCATGCAGCTGAGCGCCGCGCTGCTGACGTTCGCGTTCGCCGGCGTGTTTGACCTGCTGTTCTTCGTCGTCGACGAGATTCCGGCGACGGTGCCGGTCGCGCTGGCGCTGATCGCGATCGAAGTCTGGGAATGGACGCGCCGCAGGCGCGCCGCTCAGTGCTTGTCGTCGCCCGTCGAGGCGGGCGGGCGCGACTCCTCCGCGAGCGAGGTGATCGCGAGCTGCCCGCGGGCAGCCTCTTCGAGCACGTCGGTCGCCTCGTCGGCCGAGCGCGCGTAGAGCTCGACCAGCAGGTGGACGACGATCCGGTCGTCGTCGTGCTTGTGGAAGCGGACGTGCGTGAAGAACTCGCGCGTCCCGTGGTCGCCGAACGCGGCGTAGGACAGCGCGTCGCCCGCTTCGGGCCCCGAGCATGTTTCGACGTCGTCGGCGTCGACGGTCACCGTGCATGATGCGACCCACGGCGTGCCGGCGATCATGCGTTCCCAGCGGTCCTCGACGGGCTCGACGCGACCGTTGTGAAAACCGAGGTGTGGCTGGTCGTGCATGCACTCCAGACACTGCACGACGGCCTCCTGCATCTCGTCCACAACCTCGCCCCGTTCGCCGGTCTCCGGATCGATCCGGTGGATGCCCTCGTAGTGCACCTGCACCTCGAGATTTTGCGACCAACAGCGGTAACAGCGCAGCCAACTTCTGACCGAGGTTGAGCCCTCCATCGGATTGATTCTACGATCCCCGTGTGAGCGACCACCGCGACAGCGGCTGATGCTTCGTCGGCGGCCCCCGATCGGCGTGATCCTTGCTGGTGGTTTGGGCCGCAGAATCGGCGGGTCCAAAGCTGTCGTGCAGCTTCAGAGCAAGCCGCTGATCCTCTATCCGCTGGCGGCGGTGCAGACAGTGCTCCGCGACGTCGCGGTGATTGCCAAGGCCGACACGAAGCTGCCGAGCCTGCCGGGCGTGACCGTCTGGGTCGAACCGGACGACCCGCGGCATCCGGTGATGGGGATCGTGCACGCGCTGGCGCTCGCGGAGGGCCGCGGCGTGGTCGTCTGCGCCGTCGATCTGCCGTTCGTGACCCCGGAGTTGATTCACCGGCTGGCGACCGCCGACGCCGGCAGGTCGCCGGCGGTCGTCGCCGCCAACGGCGCCGAGACGCAGCCGCTACTCGGTCTCTACGGACCGCGGGCGATCGAGCCGCTCCAGCGCTGCGGGTACGAGTCTTCGATGCGCGAACTGGTCGCATCGATCGGCGCACAGCGGCTCGACGTCGGCGATCCCGAGCTGCTGTTCAACATCAACTCGCCCGAGGACGTGCTGCACGCCGGAGCGATTCTCGACCGGCGGGCGCGGGCGCAGACTGATCCGGCCCGCACCAGACCGGCACCGTTCTAGCTCAGCGGCGCGCTCTAGCCGAACGTGAAGTCGTAGGCGCTGACGTTCGGCGGCAGTTGCACGGTCAGCTCGAACTCTCGGTCGCTTGGGAGCGATACCAGCGAGTACAGCCGCTGGCCGCGGACGGTGACGATCCCGTTGTGGACGTCGGCGCCGCTCTGCGCGGCTGAGATCGGGCGGCCGTTGAGCAGCACGCGGCCCATCCGGGGCGTGTTGCCCGCCGAGGTCATCACCAGGTAGACGTGGGCCGCCTGGACGCGCCCCGAGATCGTCGCGGGCTTCCCGACCGGCGTCGCGGACTGGCCCGTGACCCACCAGATGCCCTTCAGCGCGAATTCGTTGAGCTGCAGGTTGGTCGCGCCGGAGTAGGGGCGGACGCCGGATTTGAGCGGCGCTGCGAACCCCTGCGAGTGCTGGTCGTCGAGGTAGGTCTCGGGTGTCGCGAGCAGCCGCGAGGGCATGACCGCATGCGCGGTCATCGGCGGCGGCAGCTTACGCGCGCCGGCCTCGTAGAGCAGTTGGCGGACCGCGGCCTCGTCCTCCTTGTAGTTGCCCTCGCCGAACTGCGTGTGGCGGACCTCGCCCTTGGCGTCGACCAGATACTCGGCGGGCCAGTACTGGTTCTGGTAGGCGCTCCAGGTCCCGTACTGGTTGTCCTGGACGACCGGGTAGGTGATTCCGTCGGATTTGACCGCCTGGCTGACGTTGGACGCGTTCTGCTCAAACGTGAACTCGGGCGTCTCCACCCCGACGATGTCGAGCCCATAGCGGTGATAGTGCTTGTAGAGGCCCTCGACGAACGGCAGCGTGCGGATGCAGTTGATGCACGTGTAGGTCCAGAAGTCGACCAGCACGACGTGGCCGCTGAGCGCCGCGAGCGATTGCGGCGCGCCGCCGGGAGTGTTGAACCACCGCTGGGTGTCGACGAAGTCGGGCGCCTGGCCGAGGTCTGGGAGCGAAGGCGTCTTGACGCCCGGGATCGACACACCAGCTGTCGCCGGGACCGGGGTGGCGGCGGCCTCGCGCTGGCGCTTGGCGAACTGCGACTCCGGACGCAGCGACGCGAGCCGGTTCTGGACGGCCTTTGAGTTCTCCAGCGAGCTCGTCGGGTCCAACAGGAACGCAGGCAGGTTCTGGTTCTTGGCGAGCGCCTCCTCGAAGCGCACGTCGACGTTGGCGGCCATCAGCACGCCGGTCGCGATCAGCACGACGCCGAGCGTGCGCTCGACCACGTGCCCACGTGCCGAGCGGCGGATCCGGTCGATCACGATGCGTCCGCCCGTCGCGTAGACCAGCAGCACGGCGCTCAGCCCGATCGTGTACGACAAAGCGACCGCGATGATCCGCACGGTTGCCCCGCTCACCGCGCTGACTGAGGTGACCGCCGCGAGGATCGGGCCCGCGCACGGCGCACACACGAACCCAAGCGCGCCGCCGACGCCGACACCCGACCAGAACCCGTCGCCGCGCGTCTTTGGCCCGAACCGCGCGAGGCGCGACAGCGGCGCCTGCACGCGAGCGGCGACGTCCGGGATCAGCAGGATCAGCCCGAACCCGATCAGCACGACGATTGCCAGCGTGCGCGCCGCGCCGCTCGCGAGTCCGACACCGTTGACGAGCTGCGCGAGCGCGACGATCGCGATCGTGAAGGTCGCTGCCAGGCCGACGACGATCCCGAGCGGCCGGCGACGTCCGCCGGCGGCGCTCGCCGACAGCAGGGCAGGCAGAACTGGCAGTACGCAAGGCGTGATCGCGGTCCCCGCGCCGGCGATCAGCGCAAACAACATCAGCAACAGCATTTGCTGAGCCCCATGATGCCCACCAGAGATTTCGAAGTTATTAACCGCCGATGGCGGACATCGTGCGGACGGGCTGGATGAATCCAGGCTCGCCGACGTGGTGCTTGAGTTCCTTGAGGAACACAGCCTCGCGGATCAGCGTCTCGAGCTCGGCGTCGCTCGCACCGACGCGCATTGGCTCGCGCAGGTCGGTCTCGTTGAGCGAGAACAGGCACGTCCGTAGCTTGCCCTCGGCGGTCAGGCGGATCCGATTGCAATCGCCGCAGAACGGCTCCGACACCGGGTTGATGAACCCGACCTTGCCGGGACCGTCGACGAACCGGTACACACGGGCGGTCGCGTGCGGCTCGCGCGGCTCGGGCTCGAGCGGGTAGACCGCGTGGATCGCTGCGCGAATCTCATCGCCTGTGAGCACCTGGTCGGTGCTCCATGCGTGATCGCCGTCTAGCGGCATGAACTCGATGAAGCGGACCTCGTACGGGGTACGCCGCGCGAACTCTGCAAACGGCAGCGCCTCCTCTTCGGTGAAGTCCCGCATCGCGACAGCGTTGATCTTGATCGGATGGGCCTCGGGGAAGCTGCCGAGCAACTCGAGTCCGCGCAGCACCTGCGGCAGCGCGTCGCGCCTGGTCAGCTCGTAGAAGTGGTCCTTCTGGAGCGAGTCGATCGACACGTTGAAACGGTCGATGCCCGACCGCACGAGCGCCTCGGCGTCGCGTTCCAGCAGGAAGCCGTTGGTCGTGACCGACAGCTCATGCACATCGTCGATCGCCGCGAGCATCGCCGCCAGCCGCGGGAATTCGCGGCGCACGAGCGGCTCGCCGCCAGTCAGCCGCACGTCGTGGACGCCCATCCGGGCAAACAGCGCGACCAGCCGTGTGATCTCCTCGAACGTCAGGATTTCGCCCCGCTCGAGCCAGGGGAGACCCTCCGCCGGCATGCAGTACTGGCAGCGGAAGTTGCAGCGATCGGTGACCGATACCCGCAGGTCCCCGATCAGCCGGCCGTGGCCATCGCGCAAGGGCTCCATCGAGTAGAGGCTACCCTGTCGGCCGTGCGCGACTCGCTCGATTTGATCAAACCATGCCGCAGCCGCCCCGCCTAGTCCACCTCGACGAGATCGAGGCGATCCCGGGGCCGGGCACGCTCACGTGGCGACCTGTCCGGGCGACACTGGGGATCCGCGCCTTCGGGTGCAACGCATACACCGCCGCAAACGCCGGCGACGACGTCGTCGAACCGCACACCGAAAACCCGACGCTCGCACACGAGGAGCTGTACTTCGTGGCTTCCGGTCGGGCCTCGTTCACGATCGACGAGCAACAGCACGACGCGCCTGCGGGCACGTACGTGTTCATTCCCGATCCGGCCTCACACCGGCACGCGGTCGCTGCCGAGCCAGGGACGACCGTGCTCAGCTTCGGCGGCCCGCCGACGTTCGAGCCCTCGGCGTGGGAGTGGACGTTCCGTGCCGCGCCGCTGGTGCGATCGGACCCGGCTCGCGCGCGCGAGATCCTCTCCGAGGGCAAGGCGGCCAGCCCCGAGTCGCCGGCATTTGTGTACGCGTTCGCTTGTCTGGAAGCGCTCGAGGGAAACCGCGATGCCGCGATCGCGAACCTGCGCGCCGCGATCGAAGCACGACCGAACTTCGCCGCCTCGGCGCGCGAGGACGAGGACTTCGAGAGCCTCCGCGGAGACCCGGAGTTCGAGTCGCTTATCACGTCCGGCTAGCGCAGCGTCGTTTACCAATAATTACTGATTGCGCGTGACCTGAGCCGGTAGGGTTCGTCGTGGCGCAGTCCCGCGCTCCACGGCAACGAGCGCGGCACGAAGACACATAAATAGGCGTGACTTGCTTGCCAGTCGATGGTCGCGCAGTCGACCCGTCACGACTGCCTGTCGCGGCATGCCGACCTACCGGGGAGGGCAGTTTGATGGGGCTTCCACAGGCAGATATCGATCTCGCCGGATTGACCCTGTTCTCCGGATTGACTGCAGCCGAGCTCGACGCGGTGGCCCAGGAGTTCGAGGAGGAACACGCGCAGCAGGGCAAGCGCCTGTCGCGTCAGGGGTTCGAAGGGAGCGGGTTCTACGTCGTCATCTCCGGCGAAGCCGATTGGCTGATCGCAGGGCAGCACGTGGATCGCGCCGCCACGACGTTCGGTCTGCCGCCGAAGCCGGTCACGCTCCGGCGCGGCGATTGGTTCGGGGAGCTGTCGGTGCTGTTCGGGGAGGCGGCGATCTCCGACGTCTACGCGCTTACTCCGATGCATCTGCTGGTACTGCCGGGCCACGAGCTGGAGGGCTTCCTGTTTCGATATCCGAAGGTCATGTTCCAGCTGCTCAAGGGCGAGGCGCGGCGTCTGCGCGACCCGGAGCGGTGGAAATGACCGACGGAGGACCGTGCCCACCCGGCGACTATCCGCTGGTCATCGTCGGCACCGGCCCGGGCGGCCTCCAGCTGAGCTATGACCTACAAGCGTTGGGCATCGACCATGCGCTGATCTCCAAGGACAGTGGCCCTGGCGGGATGTTCCGGCGCTTCCCGATGTTCGGCCGTCTGATCACCTGCTCGCGGCCGCGTGCGATCGTCGAGTGTGGATGTGAGGCGTACTACCGGTACGACTGGAACAGCATGGTGACAACGGATGCTGGGCATCAGGCGCTCGTCACCGAGTTCATGGACGGAGATAATTACTTTCCGTCACGTGCCGAGATGGAGTTGGCTCTCACCACCTTCAGTGAGCGTGGTGGTGTGGCAGCTCGGTACGGGTGTGAGTGGGAGTCCACGCGTCAGGAGGGCGACGGACGCTTCGTGCTGAGCACCAGCGACGGCGAGTACCGCGCGAAGCTGTTGGTGTTCGCGGTCGGGATGATCGAGCCGTGGCGGCCGCCGACGCCCGGCATCGAGGCTGTCCCGCACTACGTGGACATCGCCGACACCGGGATCGAGCACCTGGCCGGCAAGAAGGTGTTCATCATCGGTAAGCGCAACTCGGCATTCGAGATCGCCAACGGATTGCTGGCGAAGGCGTGCCAATTGATCCTCGGCTCGCCCCACGGCGTGCGCCCGTCGATCGCGACCGGCTTCCCGACTCCGCCGCGCGCGCGTTACGTGCAACCGCTCGAGGACGCCCTGTTCGGGGGCGGCACGTTCGTCGTCGACGTCGCGCTGGAAGCGATCGAGCGAACCGCCGATGGCTACCGGGTGCACGCCGACGGAACGACCGGTCTGGGGAAGGTCACCTTCGACGTCGACGAGGTGATCGCATGCACAGGCTTTGCCACTGGCCTTCGTGACCTGCGCAAGCTCGGTGTCGAGACTTTCTACAAGGATCGGCTGCCGACGCAGACGCCATATTGGGAGAGCACAACCGTGCCGGGCATCTACTTCGCCGGCGCCGCCACCCAAGGTCAGGCCGGCATGCGCAAGTACGGTTGGCCCAGCCATTCTGCGTCGGTCGGCGGGTTTCGCTTCAACGCCAAGGTGCAAGCTGCCCATATCGCGCACAAGCACTTCGGGATCGAGCCGCCGAGACCCGAGATCGATCCGCACACCGCTGTCGACTACATGCTCGACCAGGCGACCTCGGATTCGGCGATCTGGAGTCAGCACTCCAACCTCGCGCGCCAGCTCACGTTCCAGAACGGCGCGGTCATCGACGACGGCATCGTGGTGCTGCTCGACTTCGTCGATTCGAGCGGCCCGGACGCGCTCGCAATCACCGTCGAGACCAACCTCGACGGGCACCTGCAGCCGTGCGCCTATGTCCGGCGCGGCGGCGACGTCTCCGAGGAGGTGTTCGGTCCGGCGTGGATGAACGACTTTCGGACCGACGAGAATCACGCGCGGCTGACTGAGCTGTGCGCCGGCCTTGGTCGCTGAGGTGGCGGCGGGAGCCGACGACGCGCTCGAGCAGCTCCGCGGCCTCTACGGGCGGGCGGGGACGATCGCAGTCGTTGGCTGCTCGTCAGACCGTCTGCGGGCCGCGAACTACGTCCCGCGCTACATGCGGGCCTACGGCTATCAGATCGTTCCGGTCAATCCGGGACAGCAGACGCTGCTCGACGAGCGCTGCTTCCCGAGATTGACAGACGTCGATCGCCCGGTCGACGTCGTACAGGTCTTCCGCCGGGTCGAGGAGGCGCCCGCGATCGCACAAGATGCCGTGGCGATCGGCGCCAGCTGTCTGTGGCTGCAGCTGGGCCTGAGCTCCGACGAAGCTGCCCGGGTTGGGCGCGCTGGCGGGCTGCAGGTGGTGATGGACCGCTGCATGGGCGTCGTACACGGCCAGCTCGGCCTCGGTCCCGGCTTGCACCTGGGCGACGAGTGGCATCGCGGCCTCGACGTTTCCGTGGCTCCATCGGCCGACCAGCAGCCATTTCTCCAGGTCACGATGGGATCGGCGAACGCTCGTGCGATTCCGACCGATCTCGAATTGGTGATCGGCAGCGAGGGGGACGGGCCGGGACGGATCGAAAACGACCCCGAGCTTTCCCGCCGGCACGCGAGGATCTTTCGTGATCGCAACGACCAAGTCCAGATCGAGGACCTCGACTCCGCCAACGGCATCTACGTAAACGGCGTGCGGGTGCAGAACCAGGGGCTTGCGGTCGGCGACGTCGTCCAACTCGGCGCGACCTCGCTCGAGCTGCGGTTGCCGGATGCCCGCGTCGCCCAGGGCGCCACCAATGACGCCAGCAGGCTTGCCCGTGCGAGCGCGGTGCTGACGGTGGGTTCGATGTTCTCGAGCGACGAGAACGCCTTGCGCCTGCAGTTCCCGGTGCTCGAGCGGGTGGCCTATCTGAATGCCGGCAGCGACGGTCCGGTCCCTCGCAGAGCGCTGGAACGCGCGTCGCAGCGGACGGCGGTCGTGCTCGAGCAGGGGCGTTCCAGCGACGTCAACGCGCGGCAGTTGCGCTCGATCGAGTCGGCGCTGCGCTCGCGCTACGCGAGCACAATCGGCGCCGACGCCGACGAGATCGCGCTCACGCACGGCACGGCCGACGGGATCAGCACCGTCCTCTGGGGCCTGCACCTCCGGCGCCGCGACGAGATCCTCACCTCCGACGAGGAGCACGTCAGCCTGCTGGCTCCGCTTGCGGCCGTTTCCAAGAAGTTCGGAGTCGACGTGCGCGTGGTGCCGCTGGCCGAGATCGCGAACGCCGTGGGGCCACGAACCCGGCTGGTCGCTTGCTCGCACGTGTCGTGGATCACGGGACTGGAGGCCGACGTTCAGGGAATCGTCGCCACCGGGGCCCCGGTGTTGATCGACGGCGCTCAGGCGGCAGGTGCGATCGCGGTCGATGTCCACGAAATCGGCTGCGACTACTACGCCGCGTCGGGTCAGAAGTGGCTTTGCGGGCCCGAAGGCAGTGGCTTTCTGTATGTGCGTCGCGATCGGCAGCGCACACTCTCACCGCCGTGGCCCAGTGTGCTCTCGCTGGGAGAGGTCTCCGAGATGACCGAGCTTGTGTTCCACGCCGGCGCGCGTCGATTCGACACCGCCGCGGTGGTCGGACCACTGGCCACCTGGGCGTTGGCTTCGCTCGAGGTCCTGGCCGAGTCCGGCCTGAGGTCGAACTTCGAGCGGGGCCCCGGCCTCGCGCAAACGCTCGCGCGGCGGCTGAACGAGCGAGGCGCCGCGGTTGCTCAGAGGGGGAACTCGACGCTCGTGTCGTGGCACGCGCCAGATCCGGAGGCTGTGGTGTCGCGACTCGCGGCACACCAGGTCGTCGTGCGCTCGATCGTGCACAGGGGCCTGGTACGGGCGTCGGTCGGTGCGTGGAACACCGAGGACGACGTCGAGCGCGTGATCGAGCACGCGCACTGATCGGATGCACGAGGACGACCTCCTAGCCCCGTGGTTCGAGCACCTCGTCGGGTCGCTAGAGCACGTCTCGTTGTTTGACTTTCACACTCACATTGGCTGCAACGATCCCGACGGGTTCACGCTTTCGAGTGGTGAACTGCTGATGCGTCTGGAGGCGGCCGGGTCGCGCGGTGCCGTGATGCCGATGCACGAGCCCGACGGATATCCGCCGGCCAACGACGCGGTAATCGAGACCGCGGAGCGGTCCGCGGGCCGGCTCCTGGCGCTGTGCCGATTGGATCCGGCCAAGCGCCCATTGGAGGAGGCGCGGCGCTGCCTCGAGGCGGGAGCGAGAGGGATCAAGCTTCATCCGAGGGCGGAGCAGTTCCAGCTCTCAGAACCCCATGTCGACCCGATCTTCGCGCTCGCCCATGAGCGGCGCCTGCCGGTCCTGATCCACGCGGGGCGCGGCATCCCAACGCTGGGGCGCGATGCAACCAAGCTCGCCCATCGGTACCCGGACGCCCGGATCGTGCTCGCGCACGGTGCGATCTGTGACCTCAACTGGCTGTGGCGTGAGATCGATCGCTACCCGAATCTGTTCATCGACACGAGCTGGTGGAACCCGACCGACATCGCCGCGCTGATGTCGCTGGTCGCCCCGTCGCACCTGCTCTACGCCACCGATCTTCCGTACTTCTCGCCGTTCATGGTGGCGACGATGGTCACCCGCTACGCCTACCAGGTCGGGCTCGACGACGCCCAGGTCGCCTCGATCCTCGGCGGACAGGCCGAGCGCGTGCTCGCCGGCGAAGACCCTCTCGAACTGGGGCCGGCGCCCGGCCAAGGAGGCCTTGACTACGACGTGCGGCTCGAGCGGGTGGCGACGCTGCTGGGATTCGCGATCGCGCGGATGTTGATGGGGCGCACCGGCTGGGAGCCGCTGTCGCTCGCGCGCCTCAGCTGCGATCTCGGCGACCCGGACGCGCCCGAGTCCGACGTCTGCCGCAACGTGCTTGCCCTGCTCGAACGCCAGGCGGCATACGCAGCGCAGAGCCCGAAGGGGTGTGCCCCGTTCGGGCCCGGGATCCGCCTCGTGATGCTGGCTGCCTGCATCGCTCGCACGCCCGACGTGGCGCTGCCACGGGTGCCCGAGCTGGCCGCGGAAGGCGACTTTCGCCGCGCATCAGCGGCTGGGCACCGGACGATCGACGCGCCCAGTCAGGAGGCACCTCCAGAAGGTGCCGGCGATCTTCGGCGATCGTCGGCGGCCGACCACCTGGTGCTCGATGCGGCGCCGCCACCCCAATAGGGACGTTCAGAGCTCGTCGCGCAGCAGGCCGAACGCGACCATGTCCTGGCGCTCGCCCTTGCCGCGCATGAACGAGCGCAGGACCGCTTCGCGCGTGAACCCCGAACGCTCGGCGACCTTCTGCGAGGCGCTGTTGCCGGTGCCGGCGAGCAGGTCGATGCGCTCGAGCTCGAGCGCATCGAAGCCCCACCGGCAGATCAGCCGCACGGCTCGCGTCACGTGGCCCTCGCCGCGCGCGTCGCGCGCGAGCCAGTAGCCGACCTCGCCCCGTGCGTGGCGCCACGCCAGTCGCATCAGCGAGATCGAGCCGAGCAGCTGCTCGTCGTCGTCTGATTTGACGATCGCGAATGGAGCCGTCGTACCGGCGAGCGTCGCGTCGTAGCGCGCGAGCAGGAACGAGCGTGCGTCGGCCTCCCCGTAGCGTGCCGGCACGCGCGTCCAGCGGACGATCTCCGGGTCCTGGCAGGCCTTGACGATCGCCGCGAGGTCGGTGTCGCGCCACGGCCGTAGCTCGGTGGAGCCGTCGATCAGCGGTTCGGCGGGGAGGACGATCCTGCGCACGCCGAGATTCTGTCGAATCTGAGCGCTCAGGCGGAACTGTTCGCGCGCTGCGCGAGCCGGCGCTCGAGCGCGGGCACGTCGACGCCCGGGTCCTGCTCGGCGAGCCAGCGCTCGGCCTCGCGCCTGCCTCCGAGCGCCCGCAGGCCTCGCTCGCCGTACTCGGCGACGAAGTCCGCGAGCGCGTGCATCCGGCGGGCACGCAGCCGCCGTGCGGAGAGGTCGAGGCCGGCGCGGTGCTGCTCGAGCGCTTCGACCAGCTCGTCGATCCCCGCCGGCGGCGCAGTCGAGGAGACCGCTCGCACCGCGACGTCGCGAGCTCCAAGCGCGGCGAGCGCCGACTGCAGGTCTGCGAGCGCCCGTTTGGCGATCTGGCCGAGGTCGGCCTTGGTCACGACGAGCACGTCGGGGACCTCCATGATCCCGGCTTTCAGGAACTGGAGCACGTCGCCCGACCCGGGCTGGACGACGACCGCGACGGTGTCGGCGACGTCGGCGACCTCGGTCTCGGACTGCCCAACGCCGACGGTCTCGATCACGACGACATCGAACGCGGCCGCCAGCGCGCTGGCTGCGGCTCGGGTCGCGGGCGCGAGCCCGCCGAGACGGTCGCCGGCGGCGGTGGAGCGAATGAACACCGAGCGATCGGATGGATCGACCTCGAGTCGAGCCCGGTCGCCGAGCAGTGCCCCGCCCGAACGGCGCGACGTCGGATCGACCGCGAGCACCGCGACCGATCGGCCGTCCGCGCGCCAGGCCGCGACGAGCCGCGAGAGCAGCGAGGACTTGCCGACGCCGGGCGGTCCGGTGATGCCGACGACGTGCGCTCGCGCCTCGCCGCCGAGCGCCGCTGGCGACACGGCGGCCAGCAGCGCCTCGGTCTGTGCCCGCGCGTCGTCGGTCCGGCTCTCCACCAGGTTCAGAGCCGCGGCCGCGGCGGTCAGGTCCCGTTCGCGGAGGCGGGCGCCGAGTTCGCTGCCGTCAACCGCCGCGGGGCTCAAGCGGCGGCGACGCTGTCGATGCCGTGCTTGGCGCCGACGAGCGCGACGATGTCCTGCATCATCCGGTTGAGGTCCCAGTCCTTCGGGGTGTAGACGGCGGCGACGCCGGCCTCTCGCAGGGTTGCGGCATCTGCCTCGGGAATGATCCCGCCGACGACGACCGGCACATCGCCCGCGCCGGCCTCGCGCAACGCTTCGAGCACGGAGGGGATCAGCTCGCGGTGCGAGCCCGAAAGGATCGAGAGTCCGATCACGTGGACGCCCTCCTGCGCGGCCGAAGTCGCGATCTGCGACGGAGTCAGACGGATGCCCTCGTAGACGACGTCCATCCCGGCGTCGCGCGCGCGGACGGCGATCTGCTCGGCGCCGTTGGAGTGCCCGTCGAGGCCGGGCTTGCCGACGAGGAACTTCAGCCGGCGGCCGAGCGCCTCGCTGACGCGCTCGACCTCGTCGCGCAGCTCGGCGATCTTCTCGCTTGAGACGGCGGCGGCCTCGCCGACGCCGGTCGGCGCGCGGTACTCCCCGAATACGTCGCGTAGCGTCTGGGACCACTCGCCGGTCGTCACGCCCGCGCGGGCGGCCGCGATGGTCGCCGGCATCATGTTCTCGTCGTGGGCGCGCGCGACCCGCGCGAGCTCCTGGAGCGCCGTGTCGACCGCGGGCTGATCGCGCGACTCACGCCAGCGCTCGACTGCGGCGCGCTGCTGGGCCTCGACTTCGGGGTCGACGACGAGGATGCCGCCGTCGGCATCGGCGGTCAGCGGCGACGGCTCGGTCGACGTGAAGCGATTCATCCCGACCGCGGTCAGCTCGCCAGACTCGATCCGCCGCCAGCGCTCGCGGTGGGACTCGACCAGCGCCGACTTCATGTAGTCGACGGCCTCAACCGCCCCGCCGAGCTCGGCCACGTGATGCATCTCCTCGCGTGCGCCCGCGACCAGCTCGGAGACGAGCTCGTCCATCACCTTCGATCCCTCGAAGATGTCGGGGTACTCGAGCAGGTCGGTCTCGTAGGCGAGGATCTGCTGGAGGCGCAGCGACCACTGCTGATCCCACGGCCGCGGCAGGCCGAGCGCCTCGTTCCATGCCGGGAGCTGGATCGCGCGCGCACGCGCGCTGCGTCCGAGCGTCACCGCGAGTGCCTCGAGCGCGATCCGGTAGACGTTGTTCTCGGGCTGGGCCTCGGTCAGGCCGAGCGAGTTGACCTGGACGCCGTAGCGGAAGCGCCGGTGCTTCTCGTCGCTGACGCCATAGCGATCGCGGCCGAGCTCGTCCCATAGCTGCCCCATCGCGCGCAACTTCGCGTGCTCCTCGACGAACCGCACGCCGGCGTTGACAAAGAACGAGATCCGCCCGAACACGCTTGCCATCAGGTCCCGGTCGACGCGCTCGCGGACGGCATCGAGCACGGCGATCGCGTTGCTCATCGCGTAGGCGATCTCCTGCACGGGCGTGGCGCCGGCCTCCTGCAGGTGGTACGAGCAGATGTTGATCGGGTTCCACTTCGGCACATGCTGGACCGTGTAGGCGATCGTGTCGGCGATCAGCCGCATGCTCGGGCCGGGGGGGAACGCGTACGTGCCCCGGCTCAGATACTCCTTGAGGATGTCGTTCTGGGTCGTGCCCTGGAGCTGGTCCTCGGCCACGTCGTGCTCCTCGGCGGTGACGATGTAGAGCGCCAGCAGCCACGCGGCGGTCGCGTTGATCGTCATCGACGTGTTCATCTGATCCAGCGGGATCCCGTCGAGCAGCGTTCGCATGTCGCCGGCATGGGCGATCGACACGCCGACCTTGCCGACCTCGCCGCGGGCGAGCTCGTGATCGGGGTCATAGCCCGTCTGGGTGGGCAGATCGAACGCGACCGAGAGGCCAGTCTGGCCCTTCTCGAGGTTTCGCCGGTAGAGCTCGTTCGACCGCCTGGCATCGGAATGCCCGGCGTAAGTGCGCATCATCCATGGCCGATCGGGCTCAGGCAGGCGCGGGGACGGGGTCTCCGACATGTCGCCATTGTAAGTAAGAGACCTCGCTCAGGCGGGGGATTCCCCGCCACGGGGTGTTGCCGAGCGGGGCACTTGGGTAAGGTCAAGTGCATGCCAGATCAAAGCTCAGCTGCCACCGAGCACGCACTCCTGCAGGAGATCACGGCACCGCTGCAGACGCTGCCCGACGATCCGGTGTCTAAGGCCGCGGATGTCCATTTCCCAGTGGCGCTCCGTGGTTATGACCGGATCGCGGTCGACGCTTACGTCAAGCAGACGAGCCAGCTGGTCGCCGAGTTGCAGGCGACGCGCTCACCCGAGGCGGCGGTCCGCCGCGCGCTGGAGCGCGTCGGCGAGCAGATCTCGGGGATCCTCCAGCGGGCACACGACACCGCCGAGCAGATCACCACCCAATCCCGAAGCGACGCCGAGGACCGCCTCGAGGAGGCTCGCCGCGAGGCAGTCCGGATCGCGGAAACGGCCGAGCAGCGCCTCAAGGACCTCGACGCGGAGACCGACCGGATCTGGGCAGAGCGCCAGCAGATCGTCGAGGACACACGCGAGCTCGCGCGCCAGCTCGTCGGACTGACGGACTCGGCCGCCGAGCGGTTCCCGCCTGCCGACGTGACCCCGGGGGTGCGGGCAGGAGCGCTGCTCGACACCGCGGAGGCCGAGGGCGACTCGGAGGCCGAGGCCGAGCCGGGGTTCGTTGACGACGAGCCCGAGTACGCCGAGCAGGAGCTCGAGTACCTCGACGACGAACCGACGGCAGACGAGCCCACGGCGGTGATCGACTTTCACCCCGAGCGCAGCGAAGCATCCGAAGACGAAACCCGACCGCTGTCGTAGTGCACTCGCGCGGCGCCGCTCGATGAGGGTCATCGATCTCATGCATCTCGGTCGCGCGCGCGTGATCGGGTGCTGGCAGGTCGGTGACGTGCTGGTCGACCCGGGTCCGGAGTCGTGCTTACCGACGCTGCTTGAGGCGCTCGGTGACGACCGTCCGCGCGCGCTGCTGCTGACCCACATCCACCTCGACCACGCCGGCGCCAGCGGCGCACTCGTCAAGCGCTGGCCCGACCTCGAGATCTACGTGCACGAGCGCGGCGCGCCACATCTGATCGCTCCAGCGCGGCTGATGGAGAGCGCCCGGCGGCTGTACGGCGACGACATGGACCGCCTGTGGGGCGACATGGCCCCTGTTCCCGAGGCGAGCATCACCGTGCTGAAGGGAGGCGAGAGCGTGCTGGACGGGGCGTTTGAGGTCGCCTACACGCCCGGGCACGCATCGCATCACGTCAGCTATCTGCACGACGGGACCGCGTTCGTCGGCGACGTCGGCGGTGTGCGCGTCAACGACGACTCGCTGACGATCCCTCCGACGCCTCCGCCTGACATCGACGTCGAGGCATGGCACCGGTCGATCGAGCTGATCGCGCAGTGGCGCCCGCAGCGGCTCGCAATGACCCATTTCGGCCTCAGCGAGGACGTCGACACGCAGCTCGCCGAGGTCGGCGCCCGGCTCGATGACTGGGCCAAGCGGGTGGGGGAGATGGACGCCGACACGTTCGTCGCCTCGATGCTCGAGGAGGTCACGCAGGGTGCGTCAGATCCCGAGCTGCTGCCGACTTACACGCAGGCGGCGCCGCCCGAGCAGATGTACGCCGGGCTCGAGCGATACCTCAGAAAACGCGCTGAGTCGGCTTCGAAATCGCGGGTATCCTGAAACCCGAGATGTCGCAGACGGTCGAGCTGCCTCGCGTCGGTGGTCCCGGAAGCGGATTGGGTGGGCTCTGGCGGGTGGTTGTCCTCAACGACAGCCACAACACCTTCGATCACGTCGCCGAATCACTCGCGAGCGTGATCCCCGACGTCAGCCTGGCCGAGGGTTATCGGTTCGCCGACCGCATCCACCACAGCGGCTGCGCGATCGTCTGGAGCGGCCCTCGTGAGGACGCTGAGCTGTACTGGGAGCAGCTCAACCGGGCGGGGCTGACGATGGGACCGCTGGAAGAGGGCTGAGCCCAGGTCGGCTACGCCGACGTGACGCCGCTGGAGACGTCGCTGGAGACGCGGCTCGGAAGCGCCTTGGCGCTCTGGCGCTCGGGGCTGATTCGCACGACGTTCCAGACGACGCCGAGCTTCTCCAGCAGCGCGATCATCAGGCCCGTCGGGTCGGCGAGCCGCTCCCAGAAGCGCAGGCCGTGGAACGCGGAGGTCGGGAAAGCGTGGTGGTTGTGGTGCCACGCCTCGCCCATCGACAACGGCGCGAGCCAGAACACGTTGCGCGACTCGTCGTCGATATCGAAGCGCTTGCGGCCGACGAAGTGGCAAACGGAGTTGATCGACCAGGTCACGTGGTGCAGCAGGAAGACGCGCACGAAGCCGCCCCACAGCAGTGCTGTAAGCGCGGTGCCGAGGCCGCCGCCGACGATCCACCCGAGCGCGAACGGGATCGCGAACCCGAGCACGACCCACACCCAGAACAGCTTGTCGACCACCCGCACAACTTGGTCCCTGACCAGGTCTGCGGCAAAGCGCTCGCGCTCGGCCGTGCCGACGCTCTCAAATAGCCACCCCATGTGCGCGTGCCACAGCCCCTTGACGGCGCCCCAGAAGCCGGGCCCGCTGAGATGGGGCGAGTGCGGGTCGCCCTCCTGGTCGGTGAACGCGTGATGCTTGCGGTGGTCTGCGACCCACGTGATCACGGAGCCTTCGACAGCCATCGAGCCGAGCACCGCGATGATCGCGCGGAACGCTCGCGAGGACTCCATCGCACGGTGGGTGAACATCCGGTGGTAGCCGAGCGTCACGCCGAACGCCGTGACGACGTAGAAGAACACGAGCAGCCCGAGCTCGAGCGGGCCGATCGCCCGGTTCCACAGGAGCGCGATTGCAGCGACCACGCCGACCAACGGCATGGGCACGCCAATCAGGTTGACGATCTTGTGCGTACGGCTCATCGGGGATCAAGCATAGGTGGTGCAAGGCGCAACTTTCTCTTATGCTTGCCATGATCCGACCCACTAAATTTGTAGCTTTAGAATAAGAAATGGCCGATCAGCCGTGGCACGAGCTTCCGCAGGAGATCGCCGGGGTGTTTCGCCCGGTGCTGGCCGACGTCGCGGACGAGATGATCGAGGCGGTCGGTTCGGTTCCCGCCTACTCCCGGCCGATCGACGGGGCGTTCGGGGAAGGCGTGCGCGCAGGCGTCGAGGAGGCGCTGCGCCATTTCTTGGCCGAGATCGAGGCGGGCAAAACCGTGCCGCGGGCGGACGTGTACGTGACGCTCGGCCGCGGCGAGTTTCGAGCCGGGCGCAGCCTCGAGTCGCTGCTCAGCGCCTACCGGATCGGCGCGCGCGTCGCTTGGCGACGGCTCGCCGCCGTCGGCGTGGCGGCCGGCCTGGAGCCCGAGACGCTGTACCTGCTGGCCGAGTCGATCTTCGCCTACATCGACGTGCTCTCGGCGGAGTCGGCTGAGGGTCACGCGCTTGAGCAGTCGGCAGCCGCGGGCGAGGCTGAGCTGCGTCGCCGCCGGCTTGTGCGGATGCTCGTGCGCGAACCGCCGGTCGAGGCGGGCGCGATCCGGGTGGCAGCGACCGAGGCCGGGTGGCGGCTCCCGAGGTCGCTGGCGGTGATCGCGGTCGCGGGCGGCGGTCGCGAAGCGGTCGCCGCGCACCTCCCGGTCGAGGCGATCTCGGAGACGATCGACGAGACGCTCGTGGCGGTGATCCCCGACCCCGACGGGCCGGGGCGCCATGCGGCAATCGAGCGCGCGATCCTCGATGCGGGCGCCCCCGCCGGACTCGGGACCACGGTGGAGTGGGGGAGCGCGGCGGCGAGTCTGGCGCGCGCCCGGGGAGCGCTGGGGCTTGCCGAGGGCGAGCCGGCGCTGATCGTCGCCCGCGAGCGCGCCGGGCAGCTGCTGCTGCGCAGCGACCAGAGCCTCGCCGAGGAGCTGGCCGACGACCGCCTGGCGCCGCTCGCTGAACTGTCCACGCGCCAGCGCGCCCGGATGACCGAGACGCTCAGGGCATGGCTCGCCGAGCAAGGGCGACTTAGCCCGGTCGCCGCCCGGCTCGGCGTCCATCCGCAGACCGTCCGCTACCGGCTAGCGCGACTGCGCGAGCTGTTCGGTGAGGCGCTCGACGATCCCGACGAGCGCTTCTGGCTCGAGCTCGCCCTGCGCGCGACCGACCCGGCCGCCCGCTAGACGGTCGCTGACGGCTCGGGCTCCAGCGTCGGCTCCGGCTCGGGCTCGGGCAGACCGACCTCCGGACCGAGCGCGCCGGCGACGATCTCGTCATGCCACGTGTAAGTGATCGGGATCTGGTAGCGGCCGGAGTTGCGCCGGCGGAACTCGTTCATCTCCGGGCCCTCCCAGTAGCGGTACCAGTCGGCCTTGGACTCGAACCACAGCATCTGCACGATCTTGTAGCGGTCATCGCGCGATATGTGGACGGCGTACTGGGTGCCGCCGTAGCGCAGCGCAAGCGGCGACGCGCGCGAGACCTCGGCTGCAAACTCGTCCTTGCGAAACAGGGTCGCGTACCACGCGACGTGAACAACGCCGGCCATCAGGCTCCCACCTCCGCTCGAATTGCTCCAGGTCCATCGGCGCGCTTGCCCTCGCCCTCCTCGGTCGCGCCGACCAGAATCGCGATCTTGCCCAGGTGCTTGTTCTCCCGCAGCAGCTGGTGCGCCTCGCCGACCTTCTCAAAGCCCATCGTCTGCCAAAGCACCGGGCGGATCTTGGATTCCTCGATCAGCTCGTTGGCCTTCATCGCCTGCCATGCGTTGGCGAAGTGCGAGCCGATGATCTGCTTCTGGCGCATCCACAGGTAGCGGACATCGAAGTCGAGCTGGTAACCGGATGTGGCGCCGCAGATCACGACCTTGCCAAACGGCTTGACGGCCAGCACCGACGTCGGGAACGTCGCCTTGCCAACGTGCTCGAAGACGATGTCGGGCGGGCCGCCCAGCGTCTCCTCGACGGCCTTGCAGAAGCGCCGCGACTCTTTGAACCGCGCCTTCTCCTCGTCTGCGGACTCGCCCCCGACGCGCATCATCCCCGAGTACTCGGAGCGGTCGATGTAGCCGGTCGCGCCGAGCTGCTCAACGAGCTTGCCCTTCTCGTCGCTGGAGACGACGCCGACTGCGTCGGCGCCGGTCAGCGCGCACAGCTGGGTCGCGAACACGCCGAGGCCGCCGGCGGCGCCCCAGATCAGCACGCGGTGGCCGGCCTGGAGGTTGCAGCGGTCGATCAGCATCCGGTAGGCCGTGAAGTACGTGAGCCCGTACGACGCCGCTTCCTCCCAGGCCAGGTGCTGGGGCTTTGGCAGCAGCTGCTGGGCCTGGACCTTGCAGAACTGTGCGAACGAGCCCCAGCTCGTCTCATAGCCCCAGATCTGCTGGCTTGGCGCCGCGAGCGGGTCGAGTCCATGGACCTCGGGGTCCTCGTAGGAGGCCTGGTTGCAGTGCACCACGACCTCGTCGCCGGGCTTCCACCTGGTCACGCCCTCGCCGACCTTCCAGACGACCCCGGAGGCGTCGGAGCCGCCGATGTGGTGGTCCTCGTTGGGGTGGTAGCGGAACACCGATACGGGTTCGCCGAGCGCCGCCCAGACGTTGTTGAAGTTCACCCCGGCCGCCATCACTCGGACGATCACCTCGAACGCTCCGGGCTTGGGCACCTCCATCTCCTCGAGCTGGAAGGCGTCTACCGGCTCGCCCTCTCGCTCCTGACGGATGACCCATGCGGCCATCGTCGCCGGAAGCTCTCCCGGCTCGGTCTCGACGTGTGCGACTTGGCTCAGATCGACGGCCACAACCAACCTTTCAGTCTCCGACTGCGTGCCGACGGATCGTACCCGCGGCGCGCCGGTCGCGGCGCGCCGTGCGGAGCCTTCCTACACTGCCGTCAGTTCGGGCGTGGCTTCCTGCTCGGCCGCCGCCGGCTGCTCGGCCCCCGCGGGCGCGGCCCTGCGCTTGGCGGCCATCGGCTCGATCAGCACCCAGGCGGCGATCGCTCCGCAGAACGTGACCGCGGCGCTGATCCCAAGCCCGGTGCCGAGCGCTGACACGAACGCCTCGTGGACGGCACCGACGACCTGCGCTGAGCCGTGTTGGAGGCCGCCCTCGCCCAGCGAGTTGGCCAGCGTCGCCCGGGTACCCGACGGAACATGGGGCAGGAGCGCGTCGATCTTCGAACGCCCCAGCGTCGCGATCAGTGCGCCCATCACGGCGACCCCGAAGGTGCCACCGACCATCCGGCTCATCGACAGCACACCAGAGGCCGCGCCGGACTTGGTCCGGTCGACGGAGTTCATCGCGGCGGTGCTCATCGGCGACATCACCAGCCCGATTCCGATTCCCATCAGCACGAACCCTGGCAGCAGCCGCAGGTAGGTGGTGTGGACGGTGATCCCGGACTGGGCGAACAGCGCGGCCGAAACGATCAGCAGCCCGGTCGCCATCAGCGGTCGCGGGCCGACGCGATCGGTCAGCCGGCCGGCGAGCGGCCCCATCACGACCAGCACGAGCGTCGAGGGCAGGAACCTGAGCCCGGCCTGCAGCGGCGTGTAGCCGAGGATGTTCTGCATGTAGAGCGCGAGGAAGAAGAACTGGGCGAGCATCGCGAAGCTGACCAGGAAGCCGACGAGGTTGGCGCCGACGAACGTACGTGAGCGGAAGAAGTTGAAATTGACCATCGGCGCCTTGACGCGCTTTTCGATCACGACGAACGAGAACAGCCCGACTACGGCGATGATCAGCAGGGAGATCACGCGGGTCGAGCCCCAGCCCCACTCGTTGCCCTCGACGAGCGTGAGCACCAGCGCTGTCAGGCCGATCGTGATCGCGGCGATCCCCGGGAAATCGACGGTCTTGTCGACGGTCTCGTCACGTGATTCGCGGGCGGCGAACAGCGTCACGGCGACGGCGCCGATGGCAATCGGCGGGTTGATCCAGAAGATCGCACGCCAACTGACGTACTCGGTCAAGAAACCGCCGAGCACGGGACCGATCGCGAGCGCCAGCGCGCTGACGCCGGCCCACGTCCCGATCGCCGTTCCGCGCTGCTCGGCAGGGAACGCCTGGGTGATGATCGAGAGCGTCGCAGGCATCATGAACGCGGCGCCGACGCCCTGGACGGCGCGGAACAGCACGAGCGTCGTGTCTGTCGGGGCGAACCCGATCGCGGCGCTCGAGATCCCGAACACCGCGACGCCGAAGATGAACATCCGCCGCCGGCCGAAGATGTCGCCGAGCCGGCCGCCGGTGACCATCAGCACCGCGAACGTCAGCGTGTAGGCGTTGACCGTCCATTCCAGCGCCGACAGCGATGCGTGCAGGTCGCGCTGGATCGAGGGCAGCGCGACGTTCACGACGGTGTTGTCGAGCATGATCATGAACAGCGCGAAGCACATCGCGCCAAGGGTCCACCAGCGACTGTTCTCGTCGGTCACGAGGCGATGGCGATGGGCGAGAATCCTGCTCGTCATTGGATCGCCTCCTCGGGGCGGCAGCTTGCAAGGTCGGGTCGTTGAAGCAGCGTCGACAGCGCCTCGGCGAGGCGCTCGCGCTCGGTCTCGGTGAGCGTGCTCGTGAACTGCTCGAGTCCGGTCAGGCGCGCGGCGTTGAGCCTGCGGATCACGGCGCCCCCGGCCTCGGTCAGCCGCACGCGCTTCATCCGCCGGTCCTCGGCGTCCTCGTGGCGCACGACGAACCCACGGCGGACGAGGTCGTCGACCATCCGGCTGGCGGCCGGGAGCGAGACGTGCACCCGCTCGGCGGCTTCCTTCAACGTCAGCTCGCTCGGCACGTCGTCGAGGTGATGCAGAAGCTTGATCTGGGTCAGCGACAGTTCAAGCGCGCCGACGGCCTCGAACAGGTCGGCGTTGCAGTTCTTATGGAGGTGGACGACGAGCGCGTAGAGGTCGGCGGCGAGGTCTCGGGTATCCGTGTTCTCAGCAGTTACTTGCACGCATGCAAGCATTGCAGATTCGGAAGAATTGCGCCGGCAGGGTGCTTCTAGAGAACCCTACGGCTGCAGCAGGTCGTTGCTCGCGCTCTGGCGCGGGCGACCTATACGAAGCGTCGCGGCGTGGATCGGGCTCGTTGCGGAGCGCGCCGCCTCCGTCGCACCGGTCGTGGCGGTGGCGACCGTGTAGCTGCCACGGCGGAGGTTGACCGCCACCTGTGCGGTGCCCTGAGGGTTGATCGGCCCGGTGTTTGCGAGCGAGCCGGAATCGCCCTTGCGCTGGATCGCGAGTGTCTCGGCGCGGGCGGCTTGGTTGGTGATGATGAACACCACCGGGCCGGCGCCGACCGCCTGTGGCGAGACCGACACGCGGGCGTTGGAGATGTACACGGTCAGGTTGACCGGAGCCGGTGGCCGTGGATCGTTGGCGAACGTCTTGCCGCCGCCGCAGCCCGCGAGCGTCACGGCGCTAATCCCAAGGATCCCGATAGTCGTCCTACGCATCCGGACTAGTCCTTCTTTCAGCAACCCTCACCATGCTTGCGGCCGACGGCCGTGCGGCCAACCCTAACCGAGCTATTTGCCCGGTGCTTGCATCCCTCGTGCTTGCACCGGACTCAGGCGGCGGTCCGGTTGAGCGACTGTCTGCGGCGCTCGAGCCGGCGTAGCTCGCTCTGAAGTTCGGCCCACGACTCCCGTTCGGCGTCCTCGTAGGCATCTCCGTTCAGGCCCTGCAAGTGCTGGCTGTAGGCACTCCAAGCGCGACGGGTCCCGACGTCAAACTCGAGCTGCTCCTGCGCGTTATGGGCGATAGCGGCCACTTCATGGCTCCTTCCTAGCTCTGCTTGGAGCGATGCTACCCGCCAGATCGGTCGCGCAGACACGACTTATGCACAGGTTTTCCGCGTGACGCAATTCCTCGTGCATGCCGTCCGGATGCGGGCGTATCACGCGGTTCTTGAGCCTGCTCGACGAACCGCTTGCGACGGCTGAGTTCCTCGTCATCGACACCGAGACCAACGGGCTCGGCGGCGATACCTGCGAGGTCACCGAGGTCGGCGCCGTGCTCGTCGGCGGCGGCGAGCTCCACGACCGGTGGGACTCGCTGGTGCGGACGATCACGCCGCTGCGGCGCGGGATCCAGCGGTTCACCGGGATCACGCAGGCGATGGTCGACGGCGCCCCTGAGCCCGACGCGGTGCTGGCGCAGCTCGAGCGCCAGCTCCGCGGCCGCGTGATGGTCGCCCATAACGCGCCGTTTGACCGGCGGGTGCTGCGTCAGGCGTTCGAGCGCGCCTGCCTGGAATGGCCCGACCCGCCCGTGCTGTGCACGGCATCGCTGGCCCGCACGCTGCTGCCGCTGCAGCGCGAGCGGCGACTGGGCGCGCTCGCCGACGCGCTCGGGATCGACGTCGCCGTCGCGCACCGCGCACTGCCCGACGCCGAGACCTGCGCGCGGGTGTTGTGCGCGCTGTTTCCGCGACTCTGCGCGCACGCGCTGACGATCGGCGATGCGCTGGCGATGCTCAAGCCGCGGCGCAGGCGGCGCGCGCGGCCGCCGAAGACCCGGCTTGCCGGCCCAGGGCTACCCGGGCCGGCGCCCGAGCTCGACTTCGGCCGGCTGCCGCGCGATCCCGGTGTCTACTTGTTTCGCGACGGTGCCGGTCAGACGCTGTACGTCGGCAAGTCGATCTCGATCCGCAGCCGCGCACGGGCGCACTTCGCGCCGTCGAGCCCGCCGGCCGACTGGACCGCGCACGCGGAGATCGTCGACTACCGCTGCACGAACTCAGAGCTCGGCGCGCTGGTGCTCGAGAACCGCCTGATCAAGCAGCTTCGCCCGCCGGGCAACAGCCGGCTCGTGCGTCGCGACGACCGGCTCTGCTACGTCCGCTGCCGGCTGGACATCCCATTTCCGATCCTCGAGGTCGCGCCCGAGCCCGCCGCCGGCCACGCAGTCACGATCGGGCCGCTGCGGGGACGGCGGCTGGCGCTCGAGCTGGTCGAGCAACTGGACTCGCTGTTCGGCCTGCGCCACTGCGGCCGGCGCCTGCCGCGCCGCCAGCATCCGTCGGCATATGGCCAGATGGGCCGCTGCCTGTCGCCGTGCCTGGGCGATCTGGACCCGAACCTCTACCGCCGCAGGCTCGACGAGGCGCTGCGCCTGTTCATCGACGGCGACGACAGTCGCCCGCGGCTGATCGCGCACGTCGAGGACCAGATGCGGCGGGCCGCGTCCGAGCAGCGATTCGAGCGCGCCGAGTGGCTGCGGCGCCGCGCGCGGCGGCTGGCGTTGATCCTCGACCGGCTCGGCGGCGTGCTCGAGGCGACCCACGCACGGCCGCGGCTCGTGCTTGCGCCGCATCCGCTCGGCGGGGGCCTCGACGGGTTCTGGCTGGTCGGCGGCCGGCTGGTCGACTGGGGGCCGGTTGCGGCCGCGCCGGACGCGACCGAGCTGGGGCAGCGCACGGTTGCGGCGCTGGCCCGCGGCGGTCGCGCCCGCGACGTCGGCACGCACCTGCCGCCCGACGAGGTCGACGAGATGCGAATCGTCGCGGCGTACCTGGCGTCGCATCCGGACACGCCGCAGCTAGTGCTCGACCCGGCCCCGGAACCCGCCGCGCTGGCGGCGTTCGCGGGCTATGCGAACGGCAGCTCGACGACCTCGGCCTGACCGTCGACGCCGACGGCGACCGTCGCGCCGACCGGCGCTTCGCGGCGCACAAGCGCGAGTCCAATCGGCCCGAGGCGCGGCGAGACCGAGACGCTTGCGAGCCGGCCGACCGGCCGTCCCTCGAACGTCAGCTCATCGCCGCTGCGCCCGGGCTCGGTCAGCCGCAGGCCGCGGAGGTGGCGGTTGGGCTTGCCGCGGTAGTGAAGTCGGGCGACCGTCTCCTGGCCGACGTAACAGCCCTTGGTGAACGAGACCGCGCGCTCGTTGAGGCCGGCCTCCTGGGGGATCACGCTGTCGTCGAGGTCGACGCCGTACCGCGGTCGGCCGTGCTCGATCCTCGCGCACTCGGCAACCTCGTCGGACACCGGTACGGCGCCGGCATCGGTCAGCGCCGCGCGCAGCGAATCCGTGTCGGCGGCATCGCACAGCAGGTCGATGCCGAGGTCGGTGCGGATCGCCCGCGCGCGAATCCCGCCGATCTCGACCGGCGCGTGGGCCTGCTCGGCGTCGTCGAGCTCCACGGCGCCGCAGACGTCGGCGGACGCGGGTCCGAGCAGCGACAAAAGCCCGCACTCCAGCGTGCGCTTGTGAAGCTGCACGTCGAACCCGATGCTGAAGCGCCGGATCATGTTGAACAGCTCCTGGAGTGCCGAGCGCTCTGTGTCGAGCAGCAGCTCATCGTCGGCATCGAGTACGCGCAGGTCGCCGAGCATCTTGCCCTTCGGCGTCAGGAACGCGGCGTAGCAGCCGCGGCCGGGGGCCAGCGCCTCGACGTCGTTGCTCACCTGGCCTTGCAGAAAGCTCTTGGCTTCCGGGCCCGACAGCGCGAGCTTGCCGCGGTCGGAGCGGTCCAGGAGCCCGCAGGCCTCAATGATCGTGCGGTACTCGGAATCCGGTGATGCAATCGAACCCATACCGCAAAACATAGCGAGCGCGATCACGCGCTCCCCTTGCCGAAATCCAAATTTAGGGCTACCATAAAATGCGTGATGGCGCACCAGTACCAACATCCCGGGGGGATCACGTCGGCAATCGAGGACTACGCGAAGGCGATCTACGCGCTCGAGCTGCGCGCCGGCGAGCCCGTCACGACGAACTCGCTCGCCGAGCGGATGGGCGTTACGCCTGCCTCGGCGTCGGGGATGGTCAAGCGACTCGCGGAGCTCGGACTGGTTGAGCACCAGCCGTACCGTGGCGTGCTGTTGACAGAGGATGGGCGGCGGGTGGCGCTCGAGGTGATGCGCCACCACAGGCTGCTCGAGCTGTACCTCGTCCAGAGCCTCGGCGTGCCATGGGATCGCGTGCACCAGGAGGCCGAGGTGCTCGAACACGTGCTGTCCGAGGAGCTCGAGGAGCTGATCGCGGTCAAGCTCGGCGACCCGACGCGCGATCCGCACGGCGACCCGATCCCGACCCGCGACCTGAGGATCGAGGAATCGCCGACCCAGAGTCTCGACTCGCTCGAGGCCGGGGCCAGCGGGACGTTCGCCCGCGTATCTGACTCCGATCCCGAGATGCTCAGATTCCTGGCCCAGCGCGGGATCAGCCCGGGCGACGAGCTCGAGGTCATCGACAAGCAGCCGTTCGGCGGTCCGCTGTTCGTCCGCTTCGGTGATGACGTGCACGTGCTTGGTGGCGCGCTGGCGACCGCGATGCGCGTCGAGGTCCGGCGATGACGCCACCCCCGATCGTCGAGCCTGCGGTCGAGGCTGCCGGCGCCGACGGCACCATCGGGCAGGCCGCCGGGGCGGTCCTCGGCCCGAGCCACCTCGACGGACTGCTGTCACGTGGGCGCGTTCGCGGCCTGCTGGCGATGCTCGGGCCCGCATTTGTCGCCTCAGTCGCGTACGTCGACCCGGGGAACTTCGCGACAAACATCCAGGGCGGCGCCAAATTCGGCTACGCGCTGCTGTGGGTCGTGGTGCTCGCCAACGCGATGGCGATGCTGATCCAGTATCTGTCGGCCAAGCTCGGGATCGCGACCGACCGCAACCTTCCCGAGCTGTGCCGCGAGCACTACCCGCGCGGGGTCACGATCGGGCTCTGGATCCAGGCCGAGCTGATCGCGATGGCGACCGACATCGCCGAGTTCATCGGGGCCGCGATCGGGCTGAACCTCCTGTTCGGCGTGCCGCTGCTGATCGCCGGGCTGATCACTGGCGCGATCACGTTCCTGCTGCTCGAGCTCCAGCGCCGCGGCTTTCGCCGGTTCGAGCTCGCGATCACCGCGCTGCTCGGGATCGTGTTCGCCGGCTTCCTGTATGAGACGTTGAAGATCGGGCCCTCCGCGCACGAGGCGCTCGACGGCCTGATCCCGAGCCTCAACGGCGGCGCCGCGCTTTACCTGGCCGTCGGGATCGTCGGCGCGACCGTGATGCCACACGCGATCTATTTGCACTCGGCGCTGACCCAGGGCCGAGTGCGAGTGCGAAACGACGGCGAGCGCCGGCGCGTGCTGCGGTTCGAGCGGATCGACGTGATCATCGCGCTCGGCCTGGCGGGCGCGATCAACTTCGCGATGCTCGCCGTCGCGGCGAAGCTGTTCCACAGTCCCGGACTTTCGGGCCTGAACACGATCGAGAGTGCCCACCACGAGTTCGGGCGGCTAGTCGGCGGCGGCGCCGCGATCGCGTTCGCGGTCGCGTTGCTCGCGTCGGGCGTGTCCTCGTCGAGTGTCGGCACGGCCGCCGGACAGGTCGTGATGGCCGGCTTCGTCAATATCCGGATCCCGCTGCTCGTCCGTCGAGCGGTGACGATGCTGCCGGCGCTGATCGTGCTGGCAGTCGGCGTCAACCCCACCGATGCGCTGGTCCTCAGCCAGGTCGTGCTGTCGTTCGGGATACCCTTCGCACTCGTGCCGCTCGTGCTGCTCACAAGTCGCCGCGATCTGATGCGCGGACAGGTCAACACTCGCCTGACGCGCACCGTCGCGTTCGGCGTCGTCGGCCTGATCACCGCGATGAACGTTGTGCTGGTCGCCCAGCAACTCGTCGGGTGACCGCCGTGGCGCTGGCCGAGACGTTCTCGCAGGTCGTCGAGTCGATGCCCGATGACTGGACCGATCTCGAGCTCGATCTGCGGATCTTCGACGAGCGCCGCTACATCGACGCCGCGGTGCTGATGGTCACGTGCAACGCCCAGCCCTACTCCCATAACGACTGGCATTGGCGGCTGCTCGTCGCGCACCGGTTCGGCCACGCCGCCTCGGTGCCGGCCGTGCACACGGCGCTGAAGCTGCTCGACGACGCCGGGATCGACGGCGAGCTCGCAGTTCGCGAGCAGCGCACCGGCCGCGTCGAGATCATGCAGGGGTGGGGCCGGACCGAGTCGGTGCGCCAGGAGTTCAAGCGGCGCCGGGCCCAGTAGCGGGCACCACTGATGGCGCGGGTGGTTGCGTTCGTCCCGGACCTGCTGTTCGGATCGACCGTCGTAGGTGCGCTTTCGGCAGCCGGGCATGAGCCGGTGCTCGCGTCCGACGCGGGCGCGCTGGCAGCGGCGCTGCCCGGCGCGCAGTTGCTGATCGTCGATCTGACCTACGACGTCGACGAACGGATCGCGCTCGTCTCGGAAGCCCGGCCCGAGGGCCTGAAGATCCTGGCTTTCTACTCGCACGTCGAGGCCGACGTTCGCGATCGCGGGCTGCAGGCGGGCTTCGATCTTGTGATCCCGCGCTCGCGGATGGCGCGCGAGGGAGCGACGCTGATCGATCGCCTTCTGTCACAAGCGCCAGGAGCCGAGCAGGAAGCCGGAGACGGCGCTCCCTAGAATCCGGCTGGCGTATGCGCCGCCGCGTCACGTTCAGTCGCAACCTCACGCTGTCGCTGTCGCGAACGTGCCGCTGCTATTGCAAGTACTGCGCGTTCAAGACACATCAGACACATCTGCACGCGCCAGACGAGGTGCTGGAGATCCTCGACCGCGCCGCCGAGCGCCAGCGCGTCAAGGAACTGCTGGTGCTCACGGGCGAGAAGCCCGAGGTCAACGCCGGCGTCAAGGCGCGGCTTGCCGACTACGGCCACGAGGACTTCACCTCCTACGTCGCATGGACGTGCGAGCGCGCGCTGGAGCGCGGGTTGCTGCCGCACACGAACCTCGGCGTGCTCGGGCGCGACGACCTTGCGCGCCTGCGCGAGGTGACCGCATCGCAGGGCCTGATGCTCGAGTCCGTGTCCGAGCGGTTGATGGATACCGTCCACGCCGGCTCGCCGACCAAGCACCCGGCACGCCGGATCGAGACGATCGCCGCCGCAGGTGAGCTGAAGATCCCGTTCACCAGCGGGATCCTCGTCGGGATCGGCGAGACCGAGGACGAGCGAATCGCGTCGCTCGAGGCGATTGCGGAGCTGCACGAGCGCCACGGGCACATCCAGGAGGTGATCCTCCAGAATTTCGTCCCGCACCAGAGCTACTACGGGCGCGAGCCGGCCGAGATCGCAGACGATGCGGCGCGCGAGTACTGGCGCACCGGCGTCGCCAACGGCCCGCAGCTCGACGCTCCTGAGTGGGCATGCGAGGTGACGATCGAGGACATGAAGCGCCTGATCGCCGAGGCCCGGCGCCTGCTGCCCGGCGTCGGCATCCAGATCCCGCCGAACCTGTCGGACTGGTGGGTCGAGCTCGCCAGGGCCGGAGCGACCGATCTCGGCGGGCTCAGCGCCAACGGCGACCACATCTCGCCCGAGCACCCGTTCCCGTCGCCGGCCCAGGTCCGCAAGCGCCTGCACACCGACGGGCTTGCGCTGACCGAGCGGCTGTGCGTGTACCCCGAGTACATCGACCCGGAGTGGGTCGCCCAGCCGGTGCTCGACGTGATCAAAAGCCGCTACTGGTCGTTCATCCCGCGTCGCGGCTCGGGCCGGCGGACCGAGCTGTCGCTCGCCGATGACCTCGCGCCGCGCGCGGTCGCACGGGCACGGGACGGCCATGCGCTGACCGCCGACGAGCTGACCGCGCTGTTCGCCGAACAGCGTCCAGCGGTGATCGAGGAGATGCGAAGCGCCGCCGACGAGCTCCGCGCGCAGCTCGCGGGCGAGACCGTCACGTTCGTCGTCAACCGCAACATCAACGTCTCGAACATCTGCATCGTCGGCTGCGCGTTCTGCGGCTTCGGGCAGGCGCGCCGCTCGCCCGATGCCTACGTGCACGCCGAGGAGGACTTCGCGCGGCGCGTGCACGACGCCGTCGACGCGGGCGCGACGGAGATCTGCATGCAGTCGGGGATCCATCCCGACTGGGGCCTGGAGGAGTACGAGAAGTGGCTGCGCCTGGCAAAGCAGCTGGCGCCGCAGCTTCACCTGCACGCGTACTCGCCGATGGAGGTGGCACACATGTGCGACGTCAGCGGCCTGTCCCCCCGCGCGGTGTTCGATCGGCTGCGCGAGGCGGGGCTCGGCTCGACGCCCGGGACCGCCGCCGAGGTGCTCCACGACGGCGTGCGCGAGCGAATCTCGCCCAACAAGCTCCCGGTCGCGCGCTGGGTCGAGATCATCGAGGCCTGCCACGCCGAGGGGATTCGCTCGACCGTGACCGTGATGTTCGGGCACATCGAGGAGCCGCACGAGCTGGCGGAGCATATGCGCGTCGTGCGCGAACTCCAGGAGCGCACCGGCGGCTTCACCGAGTTCGTGCCGCTGTCGTTCATCCCTTTCCACACGCTGCTCGGGCGCACCCACGGCGTCGAGGAGATCTCCAAGGAGGAGAATCTCAAGCACACCGCCGCATTCCGGCTCGCGCTAGGGCGCTCGGTCACCAACCTGCAGGCGAGCTGGGTGAAGATGGGCCTCGACGCGGCGACCGAGGCGCTGCAGTGGGGCGTCAACGACCTCGGCGGCACGCTGATGGAGGAGTCGATCTCGCGGATGGCCGGCAGCTACCACGGGGTAATGCTCGAGCCCGACGACCTCGTCGCCGCGGCCCATCGCGCCGGCCGCCCGGCCGCAGAGCGCACGACCCTGTATGAGATCCGCCGCCGGTACGAGTTGCCGGTGGCCGCATGAACGCGACCGAACGCCCAGCAGCACTGTTCGCCGGCGTCGAGCCGCTCGAGGTGTTCGTCGAGCTGCTGGCCGACATCGACACCGACACGTCCTCGACCGAGTTCTACGACCGGATCTGCGAGGCGATCTGCCGGCTGACGACAATGCGCCGCGCAGCGATCTTCATGGCCGACGCGGGACGGCGCCGCGTGCGCGCGGTCGGGGCCCATGGCACCTCCTTCTCCCAGCTCGCGACGCTACGCCCGACGCTGATCAACACCCCGATCGCACAGCGCGCGCTGCTCGAGGACAACGTCGTCGTCGTTTCAGACCGGATCGAGCAGGCCGTGCCGCCGGAGTACGCGGAGATGCTCGGGATCACGACGCTCGTATGCACGCCTCTGAGCGCCGCGGGGCGCGCGTACGGGGTGATCTGCGCCGATCGCGGCGGCGGCCGGTTCGAGCTCTCAGACGGCGAGCGCCACCTGCTGTGGACGCTCGGTAAGACTGCCGCGCTGGTCGCGACCGCACGCAACGCCACCCGCCAGCAAGAGCGCACGCGCCGGCTCGGCGAGCGTCTCGAGCTCGCCCGCGAGATCCACGAGCGCGTTCTGCAGCGGCTGTTCGGCGTGTCGCTCGCGCTCGGCGCGGCCCACACGCTCGACTCAGATGAGCGCGAGCGTTGCCGGATCGAACTGCAAGAGGCGGTCGGTGACCTGCGTCGCGCGCTCGAGCGGCCGCTGGCTCCGCTGCCGCCCGAGACGGGCACGACGCTCGCGGCCGAGCTCGAGCGAATGCAGACGGCTCCCGGCGCGCCGATGCACGTCGATTGGCAGCAGGGCGTGACCGTGCCGCCCGATATCGAGCCGCTCGTGCAGTCGGTGCTCACCGAAGCGATCCGCAACGTCGCCAAGCACGCGAGCGCATCGCGGGTCGACGTCCGTGTCCGCCGCGACAGTGACACTTTCGCGCTCGAGGTTCGAAACGACGGCGCCCGCACAAACTCGCGCGATGCGGGGATGGGGCTGCGACTGGCCGCGTTCGAGGCGCTCCAGCAGGGGGGCGTGGTCGAGTTTGGCCCGACCGGCGACGACGGCTGGCGCGTTCGGTTGGTCGTCGCAGCCGAGCGGGAGGCGGTGTGATGGCTGCCTCGCCGCGGCTCGACGACCGCCGGCTGAAGGTGCTCGTCGTCGACGACCACGACGTCGTGCACTGGGGCTTTCGCGTGCTGCTCGGCGAGCAGCCGTGGGTCGAGCGTTGCCTGGCGGCGCGCACCGGCGCCGAGGCGCTCGCACTGACGCAGAACTTCACGCCGGACGTGGCACTCGTCGACCTGTTCCTCGCCGGCGAGTCGGGGGCGGACCTGTGCGCAGCAATCCGCGCGGCGTCGCCGTCGACCCGTGTGCTCCTGATCTCCGGGGCGGGTCGGATGTCGCCGGCCGCCGCCCGCGCCGCCGGCGCGTCGGGGTTCGTGTCCAAGGACTGGGAGGCCCACGACGTCGCGTCCGCCGTGCGGATGGTGGGACTCGGGATGACGATGTTCCCGCCGAAATCGAACCAGGCCGCGACGCTGCTGACCGACCGCGAACGCGAGGTACTCGACCTGATTGCGGCGGGATCCACAAACCGCGAGATCGCCGAGCACCTATACCTGTCGCCGCACACCGTCAAGGAGCACACGAGCGCCCTCTACCGCAAGCTTCAGGCGCGTAATCGAGCCGAGGCGGTGCAGCGGGCGCAGCGGATCGGGCTGCTGGCGTAGGTAACACGTAAAACGTCCCGCAAACGGGGGGCTACAGCGGACCTGAAATCTGCCGATTAAGGGTTCCGATGCGTCGACTCGTCCAACAGCAGCAGATCACAATCGAACTCGATGCCGAGTTCGAGGGTGACGTCGACGCTCTCGTCTGCCGCGTCGGCTCCGTTCACGGCCCGGTCGCGACGCTCGGCCCGCTCGACGAGCTGACCGATCGCGTCCGCGAGCGGCTCACCCCGGGATCGCTCGGCTTCATGGTCTTTCGCCATCACGGTACGCCGGTTGGCCTGCGCGGCGTCGTCCGCGCGGCGCCCGAGAACGACCTGGTCGAGTTCGTCGTGATCGACGGGATCCAGATCGCCGAGCGCCGCACCGCCGAGCGGATCGCGATGATCACGCCGGTCCGTGCGACCCCGGCCGGCGCCGACGACGCGATCAGCACCGTCACCGCGAACCTCAGCCTCGGAGGCGCGCTGTTGACCCGGCGCCCCGGCCTTGGCGAAGGCCCGCTGTGGCAGATCGAGATCTCGCTCCAGGGCGACTCGACCCCGATCCGCTGCGAGGCATCGACGGCTCGGATTACCCCAACGCACGTCGGCGTGCGCTTCGAGGACATCTCCGAGGACGACCGGATCCGCCTGGCCGGTGCGCTCGCCGACCACCAGCGCCGCCGCGCGGCCGCGCAGCCGAACGGGGCGTCTTAGCCCGTCCCGCCTTGCAACTGGTGCAGCGCTCGCCATACGGTGTGCTCCAGTTCCGCACACAGCAGCGAAAGCGAGGGGCGATGGGCGCACTTACGGGAATCGACGAGCAGCTCTGCTCGGAGTCGCGTTGGGACTTCACTGACCTCAGCGCGGTCTACATCAATTGCACGCTGAAGCGCTCGCCGGAGGTGTCCCACACGCAGGGGCTTGGCGACCGCTCAATCGCGATCATGCAGCGAAACGGGGTCGACGTCGAGTTGTTCCGCGCCGTCGATTACGAGATCGCGACGGGCGTGTATCCCGACATGACCGAGCACGGGGCCGAGCGAGATGACTGGCCTGCGATCTACGAGCGCGTTGAGGCCGCCGACATCCTCGTGCTGCTGGCGCCGATCTGGCTTGGCGAGAAGTCGTCGGTCTGTACGCGTGTGATCGAGCGGCTGTACGGCAACAGCCACCTGCTCAACGAGGCTGGCCAGTACGCCTACTACGGGCGGGTGGGCGGCTGCATCATCACCGGCAACGAGGACGGCGGCAAGCACTGCGCGATGAACATCCTGTACTCGCTTCAGCACCTTGGCTACTCGATCCCGCCCCAGGCCGATTCCGCATGGCTGGGCGAGGCCGGACCCGGGCCGAGCTACCTCGACCCCGGCTCGGGAGGACCCGACAACGACTTCACCAACCGCAACACGACGTTCATGACGTGGAACCTGCTCCACCTCGCGCGGATGCTCCGGGACGCCGGCGGGTTCCCGGCGCACGGCAACCAGCGCACGCTGTGGGACACCGGCGCACGGTTCGACTACCCCAACCCCGAGTACCGCACCTAGACGGGGTCAGATCAGCTCGGGATCGCTGATCACTTCGACCAGGGACGGCCCCTCGTGGGCCGTCGCCTGGGAGAGCGCGTCGTCAAGTTGCGACGACTCGGTCACCCGGATCCCGAGCGCGCCGCAGATCCGGGCGTACTCCGAGAAGTCGGGGTTGTGCAACGAGGTCTGCCAGACGTCCCAGTCACCCGCGCGCTGCTCCTTGGAGATCTTGCCGAGCTGGCAGTTGTTGAGCAGCACGTGGGTGATCTTCATCCCGTGCTTGACGGCCGTCAGCAGCTCGGCCATGTACTGCGTGAAGCCACCGTCGCCGGTCACGGCGAAGATCGGGCGCTGCGGCGCCGCCGCCCAAGCTCCGATTGCGGCCGGGTAGCCGAAGCCGATCGATCCCAGGTACCCGGACATCAGCACCGACTGGCCCGGACGGCACTCGAAGTAGCGGCCAAACGAATAGGCGTTGTTGCCGACATCGACCGCGATCACGGCGTCCTCGGGCACGGCGCGGCTCAGCGCCGCGAACACCGCGGACGAATTGACGCCCAGGCCGCGATCGTCGCGTGCGCGGCTGGCCTTCTCCGCGCGCCAGATCGCCCAGCGATCGGCGAGCTCGGATCGCTGGTCGGCGCGGTCGCTCGGCGGCCTCTGTGCGAGTCCTGCGAGCAGCTGCGCCACGACGACCCCGATCTCGCCCCAGACGGGGACGGCGACGGCGTGAAACTTGCCAAGCTGCAGCGGATCTACGTCGACCTGGATGATCGGCTTGCCGGCGTAGATCCCCGTGTGGTTCGAGAACGAGGCGCCGAGCACGAGCAGCAGGTCGGACTCGTTCATGAACCAGCTGGCCACGGGCGTTCCGCTTCGGCCGAGCACCCCGGCGGCAAGCGGATGGCTGTCCGGGATCTGGCCCTTGGCCTTGAACGTCGTAATCACCGGCGCGCCGAGGCGCTCGGCGAGCTCGATCACGGCCTCGCGGTGAAAGCGGGCCCCGTGGCCGACGATGATCGCCGGCCGCTTGGCCGCGGTGAGCAGCGCAAGCGCCTGCTGTAGCGCGTCGGCCGGCGGGCTGATCTCGAGCCCCGTGAGCCGTCCGTCCGGTCCTGAAGCCGGCGCTCCGTCGCCGGCCGGGAGCGTCTGGACCTCGTCGGGGAAGATCAGGTGGGCGGGACCCTGTTCGAGGATCGCGTGCTTGCACGCGAGCGTCATCAGCTCGGCGTGCCGGGAGGTGTGCAACACCGACTGGCTCCAGCGGGCGACTTTGCCGAAGGCCGCGCCGAGGTCGACTTCCTGGAACGCTCCGGGGCCGAGCACCTGCGTGTCGACCTGCCCGGTGAGGGCGAGCACCGGCGCGCGGTCGACGTTCGCGTCCCACAGCCCAGTCAGCAGATTGGTCGCGCCCGGCCCAGCGATCGTCAGGCAGGCCGCCGGCCTGCCGGTGAGCTTGCCGTAGGCGGAGGCCGCGAACGCAGCCGCGCCCTCGTGCCGAATCCCGATATAGGTCAGCCTCCCCGCCTGCTCCTGGCGGCGCAGCGCGTCCGCGAGCCCGAGGTTCGAATGACCGACCATCCCAAACACGTGCCGGACGCCCCAGTTGACCATCGTCTCAACCATGACGTCGGCGACGGTCCTCACATGAGGCGCCTCCGGCGCGACGCCGACGTAGACGCCGTCATCGCGGATCTCGATCGGATAGGTAGGGACGGCGTCGCCGAACGGGGAGCTCCCGTCCAGCGGGCAGTAGTCGTAGCCATGCCAGGGACAGCGCAACATGCCCTTCTCGATCGAGCCTTCGCCGAGCGGCCCGCCCTGGTGCGGGCAGCGGTTGCTGAGGGCGGCGTAGCGGCCCTCGAAGTGGGTCACGGCGAAGCTGTGCGGGCCCGCGGCGACCGTCTTCACCCGCCCCTCCGGAAGCTCGTCAGTGGCGAGGACTCGATGCCAGGTCAGCGCGACGTCCAGTAAGTCGGTCATTCCGATTCGTCGCGACTATCTCACTTCCGCTGCACGGCTTGTAACGAAAGTCCGCGATCGGCGACTATTGGCGCGTGAACCCCCGCGCGGAGGCTTACGAGCGACTGGGCGGCCGCTACGAGGTGCGCGTGCTCGAGCCCTCGCCGCCGGCGATCGACAGCGACCCGTGGTACGCCGACGACCCGGCCGCGCGCGCAGACGTCCCCTCCGGACGCGAGGTCGTCTCGCCCGTCGCCACGGGCGACCTGCGCTGGGAGCAGCTGGCGGCCGAGGATCCACAGCTCGCCGACTGGTGCGCCGATCGCTGGCTGGGCAGCTACCGGCGGCTCGGTCAGGCGCCCGCGAACCTGGTCGCGACCCGCCTGGCGCTGCACGCACTCGCCGAGCGCGTGATCGCGCCCGCCCGCCGCAACGCCAACACGAAGTTCGGACTGCGCTACACACGCGGTGGCTTCGGGACGCCGTTCTTCGGCGACGACGTCCAGATTCGCGTCGTCGGCAACGAGCTGATCGTCGTCGAGTCCGGACACGAGCGCCGGGCGCCGATCACGTCACTCGACGCTGCCGCTGAGCACATCGGGCGCCGGCTGCTCCCCGACGATGTCGAGCTCGGCGCCGACGCCCTCGGGGTCGACCCGGAGGCGGCCGCGTTCCTCGGTGAGTGGTACGGGTTTGCGGCATCGGTGCTCGAGGAGTTGCGTGCCGGCACGGGGAACGCGCCCGATCTCGCGCGGGTGCAGCTGTGGCCCGAGCACTTCGACCTCGCCGTCGACCTCGGATCTGCTGACGCCGGTGGGCGCGCGTCCTACGGGCTGTCGCCCGGAGACGAGCAGCACCCCGAGCCCTACGCGTACGTCGCCCCGTGGGAGACGCCGGCGCCCGGAGAGCTCTGGCAGGGGGTCGGTTTCAGCGGCGCCGAGCTTGGCTACGGCGAGCTGCTGGACGCCCCAGACCAGCGGCAGGCGGCGCTCGAGTTCTTTCGCACGCGCCTGACGGCGCTCACGAATTAAGCGGGCGTTTCTTGCCCGAGCCGGCGCTCCGGCGTACAACGGTCAGAAATCCCGATGGGGGCGCGGGAATTCGGCTCTGCACCGACCGTTGATGGAAAGAGTGACATAAGTCCCAAAAGGTTTACACGTCGGTCGTATAGCATGTCGATTGACGGAGCTAGGGGCAAATACCCCATAGCTCCTGAGACAAGGAGCCAGTGCCGTGAGTTTCATGGATGTCGCGCGCATTGCCAGTGGCCAGCTGCGTCTGGTGTCAACACCACGGCGCCGGTTGGCAAGCACGGAGGGTTTCTATTTGCCGCCCGAGCCGCTTGGTGCGGGCAGGCCGGGAGACGTGATCCGAGCCGAGCCGATGGACGCGTACCTCGTCCCGGGCGTGCGTTTCCGCGCCAGGGCATGGCGAATCCTTTATCGCTCGACTTCGGCGATCGGTGAGCCGACGGCCGTGTCCGGGACCGTGCTCGTGCCCCACGGGCGGTCGCGTGGACCGCGCCCGCTGGTCGGCTACGCGGTCGGGACGCACGGGATCGGCGACGCCGCCGCGCCGTCGCGGCTGCTTTCGCGCGGCCTTGACTGGGAGGCCGGGCTGATCGCGATGCTGCTCACCCGCGGGTGGGCGGTTGCGCTCACCGACTATCAGGGCCTCGGCACCCCCGGCGACCACACCTACATGGTCGGCCGCGCGCTCGGGCCCAACGTGCTCGACGCGATGCGCGCTGCCCGCGAACTGCATCCGGCAGAGCTGCCGGTCGGCGGGCCGGCAGCGATCATCGGCTACTCCGAGGGCGGCGCCGCCGCCGCGTGGGCCGCGCAGCTGCAGCCTGTGTATGCGCCCGACATGCCGCTGGTGGGTGTCGCCGCCGGTGCCGCAGCGGCTGACCTCGAAGCCGCCGGCCCCTCGCTCGACGGCAGCTTCTTCTCGTTCTTCATCGCCTACGGCGGGATCGGTTACTCGGCCGCCTATCCCGAGCTCGACCTCGATCCGTACCTCACGCCCAAGGCGATCGCCGGAATCGCGGCGCTCCGCGAATCGACGCTGCCGCAGGCGATGCTCAGTGGGCCCCGGTTCATCCGCGCCTCAGACCTCACACACCCAAACGTGATGGAGCTGCCGGAATGGCGCGCGCGGCTGCGAGAGAACCGCCTCGGCGAGCTTGTCCCCGACGCGCCGGTGCTTCTGCACCATGCGCGCCGTGACCAGATCGTGTCGTTTGAGCAGAGCATCAACCTTCGCGACGCATGGCAGCGGATCGGCGCCGACGTCCGCCTGTACGTGACGCGCGGCGGCGTCGACCACATCAGCGGCGGCGTCGCCGGGATGCCGGTCGCGCTCAGCTGGATCGCGGGGCGGTTGCGCCGGGGCGCCGCGGGCGTGGGCGCGGGCCGCTCCGGGTCCGTGGTCGCGCTGCCGGCGCGCAAGGTCGCGTAGGCCGCGGCGCCTCGCTGAACCCGGAGGCTGGACGTAAGACGACGGCTATTTCGTCGTTTTACGTCCCACCTCAGTCTCCAAGCCGAGGCTGGACGTAAAAGTACGGACATACCGGTCTATTACGTCCCACCTCAGGCTTCCGGGGCGATCTGAGCCTTCCAGCCGTCGGTCAGCCCGACCCGCAGGAGCTCCCACCACGCCCCCGTCGCGCCGATTCGCGCGATCGTCGCGAACACCACCGCAAACCCGCGCGCGGGCCACAGGTCCTCGGGCGGCGGCGAGCCGGCCTGCAGCAGCTCGCCGATTAGATCGGGCCGCTGCAGTGCCCGGTCGCGGGCGGCGATCACGGCCGCGGTGTCGAGCCGGGTCGCATCGCTCGCGTCGGGCGCGCCGAGCTCGCCGAGCGAGTGCAGTGCGAGCTCCAGCGCCGCCGCCCCGTGCTCGGGCGCGATCCACCCGAGCGCTGCCATCGCGTCGCCGAGCGCGCCGCCGTCGCGGCCCGCAAGCGAATCGAGGACCCGCGCGGAGGACGCAGCGCGCTCGCGGTCGACGCTCCGGGTCGCACCGAAGTCGAGGATCGTCAGCGCGCCGTTCGGGCCGACGAGCACGTTGTCGGGGTGCAGGTCGGCGTGGATCACGCCGGTGGCCGCCGCTCCGAGCGCGAACACGATCAGTCGCGCCGCCGCCTGGTCGGGGTCGGGCGCTTCCCACAATGGCGCGCCGTCGGCCCATGCGCTGACGAGGACGTTCTCGTGGCACAGACGCGTCACCGGCGCCGGCACGCTGAGGAACGGGTGCGAGCGCAGCGCCCGGTGAAAACGCCGCTGGACCGTCGACTCGTGCTCGAGGTCGAGCTCCTCGAGCACCCGCTCGCGAAACTCGCGCGTCGCGGCCGCCGGGTCGACCGAAGGGAAGGCCGCGCCGAGGGGGGCGGAAAGCATCTCGAGCAAGCCGAGGTCCTGGCGGACCGAGCCGGCGAGCCCCGGCCGCAGCACCTTCACGGCGACCGGCTCGCCGTCGAGCGAGGCGCGATGGACTTGGGCGCCGGGCGTTACGGCGACCGGGTCGAGCTCGAGGTCGTCGAGCTCGTCGCCGGCAGGCGCGTCCCAGGCGTCACGCAGGATGCGCTCGACGGTGGGCTGGTCGAGCGGTTCGCGGGCCTGCTCGTACGCGCTCGCGAGCTCTGCCGCAAGCTCATCGCCCCAGGGCCGCGGAATCCAGTCCAGCTCGATCGAGTCGGCGACCCGGGCCAGCAGCAGCCTCCCCGACGGCGCCTTGCGGGCCAGCCCGAGGCCGACGGTCAACAGCGCTTCGAGGCGGCCAAGCGCCTCGGGTGTCATCGCCACCGCGCTACCGGCGTCGCCACCGCGTTACCGGCGTCGCATCGCCCACGCGACGGCCGGGAGCTTGACCGCATGGGGAATCAGCCGCGAGGCCTCCATCGCCGCCTTCATCGGCAGACCGGGGATCACGACGCGGCTGCCGTTCGCAAGTCCGTCGACCCCTGCCCGCGCCGCCTGCTCGGCCGTAATCATCGCCGGCTTCGGCAGCGCGCGCTCGAACGACTGCCCGGACGCGACCTGCCAGTTCGCGATCTCCCAGAAGTCGGTTCGGACCGGGCCGGGGCACAGGGCCGTGACCGTCACGCCGTGGCGTCCGAGTTCCTGATGCAGCGCTTCGGAGAACGCCAGCACGTATGCCTTCGCGGCCGAGTAGCCGGCCGAGTACGGG
>DASXDD010000189.1:0-6324 GCA_036490775.1 Solirubrobacteraceae bacterium
CCATCGCTGCACCGAGCGACGGATTGGCACCGATGTCGGCCTTCTTGACCGCGCGAGCGTAGGCCGCGAGCAGGCTGCCGTCGTCCTGGATCAGGTGCGGGATCGCGATCACGAATGCGAGCCCGATGACCCAGGCGTGGAGGCTGGGCGCCAGCCAGATCAGCGCCGGTATGAACGTCAGCGTGTACGTCGTGATGTGCGACAGCAGCGCTCGTCGCATCTCGCCGCTGCCGCGCAGCCCGCCGCGCTTGTGCAGCGCCTGCCAGTCAGTCTGGATCAGGTAGTCGCCGACCAGGTGCGTTACGACGAACACGGCGAAGATCTCGACCCACGGCATGGTCGCGCCGCCTCAACGCCCTGCGGGGTGCGTATCGAGCTCGGGATCGCCGGCGAGCGCTCGCAGTTGGAGCTGCTCCTCGGCCCGGAGGATGTGCACCACGGCGTTGATCAGTGCGAGATGCGTAAACGCCTGCGGGAAATTGCCGAGATGGCGGCCCGTGACCGGGTCGAGCTCCTCGGCGTACAGGGCGAGCGGGCTGGCGAACGACAGGAGCTTCTCGCACAGACCGCGGGCCCGATCAATCTCGCCGATCTCCGTCAGCGCCGAGACCAGCCAGAACGAGCAGATCGTGAACGTCCCCTCCTCCGAGGCGAAGCCGTCGTCGGTGTCGTCGACGCGGTAGCGCAGCACCAGCCCGTTCTCGGTGAGCTCGTCGGCGATCGCTCGAACCGTCGCCTGGATCCGCGGATCGTCGGCCGGCAGGAACCGGACCAGCGGCATCAGCAGCAGCGACGCGTCGAGCGCCTTGGTCTCGTAGTGCTGCACGAACACGCCGCGATCGTCGACGCCGTTGGCGCAGATGTCGGCATGGATCTCCTCCGCGGCCGCCTGCCAGCGACCGGCCATCGCGTCGTCCTCGCGGATCCGAGCGAGCCGGGCGCCGCGATCGGCGGCGACCCAGCACATCAGCTTCGACGACGTGAAGTGCTTGGGGTCGCCCCGCACCTCCCAGATGCCGCGGTCGGGTTCGCGCCAGCGCTCGAGCGCCGTCCCGACCTGTCGCTTGATGATCGGCCACAGGCGGTCGGGCAGCTGGTCGCGCGACCGCGTGTGGAGGTAAATCGAGTCGAGCACCGCGCCCCAGACGTCGTGCTGGTCCTGGTTGTAGGCGCCGTTGCCGATCCGCACCGGGCGGGAGTGGTCATAGCCGGTCAGGTGGTCGAGCTCCTGCTCCTCGAGCTTTGCCTCTCCTCCGATCCCGTACATGATCTGGAGCTGGCCCTCCTCGGCCTCGGCCATGTCGGCGACGAAGTAGAAGAAGTCGTTGGCCTCTTCGTCGAACCCGAGGGTGTAGAGCGCCCACAGCATGAACGTGGAGTCGCGGATCCAGGTGAACCGGTAGTCCCAGTTGCGGTCGCCGCCCGGGGCCTCGGGCAGCGAGGTCGTACTCGCGGCGACAACGGCACCCGACGGGGCGTACGTCAGGCCCTTGAGCGTCAGCGCGCTGCGCTGCAGGTGCGAGCGCCACGGGTGATCGGGGAACGTGCCGTGCTTCAGCCACTCCTGCCAGAAGAACGCGGTGCGCGCCATCCGCTCGGCGGCCTCGTCGTAGGTGGCCGGCAGCGCGTGCGACGACCAGCCGAGCGCGACGAACGCCTTGTCGCCGGCGCGCATCGTCGTGCGCGCCCGGGCACGCGGTCCCTCGAAGCCGAGCCGCAGGTCGGTCGTCAGTCGCAGCTCAAGGTCGATGCCCTCCGACCGCGCGACCGCCTCGCCGTAACCGGGGCCGGAGTAGTCCCAGTCGGCGGCCAGGCCGCCGTAATCGAACGCCGGCTCGCATTCGACCTTGATCTCAGCCGATCCCTGCACGCATTCGATCAGCCGCAGCATCACGTGATCGGCGTCGTGGTCGGTCGGCGACCGGCGATGGCTGTGCGAGCGCTCGCCGTCGTGGTGCCACGGCCCGATCGCGAGCGCGTCGCGGACGATCACCCAGCCCATCCGCGTCTCCCAGCTCGTCTCCAGCACCATCGTCCCTGGGAGGTAGCGCCTCGCCGCGGGGACGTTGACATCGGCCGGGCAGATGCGGAAGCTGCCTGCGTCGCGATCGAGGATCGACCCGAACACACTCGGCGAATCCATCCGCGGCACGCACATCCACTCGACGTTGCCGCTGGGGGCGATCAGAGCGGTGGTCTCGCAGTCCGACAGGAACGCGTAGTCACCGATCGGCGGGAACGCGCTGACCCGAAGCCCGTGATCTTGCGAAGCCCCCTTCATCCGTGGCATTCGATTCTGCTGTGGCCGGTGATACGTGTCAAGGTATGCTCGCTTGCCTGCGGTGAGGGAGAGATTCGACGTGGACGAACGGATACAGCTCACATCGATTGACGTGATCGCCTCGGCGCTTGGGCCGGTGGCACCGACGCTGGGCCAGATGAGCTCGCCCGATGGCGCCGTAACGCTGATGCTCAGCGACATCGCGGACGCGGGCACGGCCGCCGAGCGACTCGGCCCGGAACGGTGGGAGCGGCTGCTGGCGGACCACCGCGTGCTGGTCGAGCAGCTCGTCCCCCATCACGACGGGACGATCGTCAAGTTCGAGCGCGACGGATTCCTCGCGTCGTTCACCAGTGCGCAGGCCGGCCTGCACGCGGCGATCGAACTGCAGCGCACGTTCACCGGCGGCGACGGCACCGGCGAGCAGCCACTCGCGATCCGCGTCGGCGTGCACTCGGGGTTCGTGATCGCCAACCCGGACCAGCTGCTGGGCCGCAACGTCGTGCTCGCGGCGCGGATCGCCGCCCAGGCCAAGGCCGGTGAGATCCTCGTCTCCTCCAATCTCAAGGAGTACACGCAGAGCGACCCGACGCTCTCGTTCGAGGAGCACGGCGAGTATCACTTCAAGGGACTCCACGGCGAGCACCTGCTGTTCGAGGTCCGGTGGCGCTGACTGGGCACGCCGGCCGGGGCCGCGCACTCAGTCGCCGGAGAGCGTTACGCCCGCAGCGTCAGCTAGCAGCCGGACATACTCCCCGGCGCTCGCGGGCCGCTTCTCGGGGTCCTTCTCCATCGCTTGCAGCAGCGCCTGCGTGACCTCCGGGGTCAGGTCGCTGCGCAGCTCGGTCGGGTCGCGCGGGGGATCCTGAAGGTGTGCCCAGAGCACCCGCATGCCCTGGATGTCGGCGAACGGCGGCTGGCCGCATAGCGACTCGTAAACACAGCAACCGAGCGCGTAGATGTCTGTCGCCGCAGTGACCGGCTCGCCCCGGATCTGCTCGGGCGCCATGTAGTCCATCGAGCCGAGCGCCTGGCCGGGCAGCGTCAGCATGCTCCCCTGCGTGTCCTTCGCCAACCCGAAGTCGGTGATGTAAGCGGTGCGATCGCCGGCGTCGAGCAGGATGTTGGCCGGCTTGACGTCACGATGGACCATGCCGGCGGCCCACAGCGCCTCGAGTCCGGCGGCGACGTCGGAGCTGATCCTGACCGCGGTGGGCACGTCGAGCGGGCCGTCCTGCTTGAGACGCTGGTCAAGCGAGCGGCCCTCGATGAACCGCTGCGCCATGTACGGATGTCCCTCATGCTCGCCGGTGGCGAGCACCGGGACGACGTTGGGGTGCTTGACCGTCTGGGCGATCCGCGCTTCACGCGAGAACCGGCGGCGGAACGTGTCGTCGCGGGCGAAGTCGCCCTTGACCAGCTTCAGCGCGACGCGGGTGCCGTCGGCCGCGGTGGCCGTATAGACCTTGCCCATGCCTCCTTCGCCGAGCAGGTCGTCGACCTGGTATTCGTCGATTTTTGTTCCGATCCATGGGTCGGTCATGGCTCGCTCATCGCTCCAGGCGTGTGGACAGCTTGCAAGGGTCTACCGGCTGCACCGATCAGCGCGCCGATTCAGGCAGGATATGGCAACCGCCGTTCCGCTGGCAACCAGAGCTAACCCCAGTACAATTCGCGGCGCTTTGCTAGCCACGGGCACGATCGTCTCCGGCTACCGAATTGACGGCGTGCTCGGAGACGGAGGCATGGGAACGGTCTACCGGGCCACCCAGCTTTCGCTCAAGCGACCCGTGGCGTTGAAGGTTCTGGCGTTCGAGCTAGGCAACGACCCCGGGTTCATCGCGCGCTTCGAGCGCGAGGGCCAGGTCCAGGCGATGCTCGACCACGACCACATCGTCTCGGTCTACGAGGCCGGTCAGACCGAGCACGGGATGTTCATCGCGATGCGGCTGATCCAGGGGCCGACGCTCAAGCACCTGATCCAGAGCGACGAGCTCGACCCGCGGCGGACGCTGCGGTTGCTGGCGCAGGTTGCGCACGCGCTGGACGTCGCCCACGAGTCCGACCTGATTCACCGCGACGTCAAGCCGCAGAACATCCTGATCGGGAGCGGCGACCACGCCTACCTCGCCGACTTCGGGCTGATCAAGGCGGTCGATGACCACGGTCCGCTGACCGGCACCGGACAGTTCATCGGGACGATCGACTACGTCGCGCCCGAGCAGATCCAGGGCGAACCGGCGACCGCCACGAGCGACTGCTACGCGCTGACCGGCGTGTTGTTCGAATGCCTCACGGGCCAGGTCCCGTTTCTGCGGCCCAACGAGGCCGCGACGCTGCACGCGCACGTTCTGCAGCCGCCGCCGAAGGTCTCAGAGCTCCGTCCCGACCTGCCGGCCGAGTTCGACGAGGTGATCGCGCACGGGATGGCCAAGGATCCGGCTGCGCGCCCCCCCACCGCCGTCGAGCTGATGGTGGAGGCACAGCGCGCGCTGGGCTCATGGACCCCTAGCGAGGACTCCCCGGCCCGGCGGCGTCCAGGGACGCCCGTGGATCGCGATCAGGCCACGCGAGTTAGCAGCCGGCCGCCCCGTTGATGGAGCAACGGTCATGCCGCGGGTTTAGGCGGTTTGCGGAGGAAAATCCTGCTGGTACAATTAGTCCGGCGGGCAGTACTTGCCATGGGGGTGGCACGGATGAGGCAGGAACAAAGTGGGTTTGTTGCAACGCTCGACAGGGTGAACGAGCCCAGAACAGCATCCCAGGTACTCGGCCGCACACTTAAGGACCGGTACCGCGTAACGGAGCCGATTTCTGCCGGCGCGATGGGCGCTGTCTATCGAGCCACCGACCTCGAGACCAAGACCGAGGTCGCGCTCAAGCAGTGCTCGGATCCGCACCACGACCAGCGCTTCGAAGTCGAAGCGAGGCTGCTATCGAGCCTCCAGCACCCACGCGTCGTCCGCATCATCGATCACTTCTCGACGCGCAGCGGCCAGTACCTCGTGATGGACCTGGTCCGCGGGATCGACCTTGGGGTGGTGCTCAAGCAGCACGGCAACCCGGGGCTGCCGCTCGACCAAGCGGTCGAGTACGTGCGCCAGACCTGCGAGGCGCTGCAGTACGTGCACGACCAGCAGATCGTCCACCGCGACGTCAAGCCGCAGAACATCATCCTCGCCGAGCAGGGCATCGTGCTGGTCGACTTCGGCATCGCGCGGATCCTCGACGAGGAGGAGCAGCAGGGCACGGTCGGCATCGGCACGCCGCGGTTCATGGCGCCCGAGGTGTTCGCCGGCGGGCAGGTCTCGCCGCGCACCGACGTGTTCAGCGTCGCCGCGACGCTATGGACGCTGATCACGGGCCGACCGCCGGTCTACGCAGACCCGACCAAGCTTTCGACCGTCAATGCGGACGTCACGCCCGAGCTCGAGCGCACGATCACCGCCGGCCTGGAGATGATCCCCGAGCGCCGCGTCGCATCGGTCGCCGCCTTCGCCAAGGCACTCGGCGCCCCGCTGCGGACCGAGACCGGCGTCTCACTCGCTGTCTCGATGGAGGACACCAACGCGTCGCGCAGCCTGATGGAGGCGGTCGTGCACACTGCCGCCGGCGTATTCGGCGCAGCTGCCGCATCGATCTCGCTGATCGACGAGACGACGAGCGAGCTCGTCTACCAGTCGGCATGGGGCGCCGGCGCCCGCGAGATCGTCGGCGTGCGGCTCCCGCCCGGGACCGGCATCGCCGGTCAGGTGGTCGAGAGCGGATCTCCCGAGGCGGTTCCGGACTGCCGCACCGACCCGCGGTTCGCGGCGCGGATCGCGGCCGGCACCGGCTACGTCCCCTACACGATGCTGATCGTCCCGCTGCTGCGGCGCGGGCGAGCGATTGGCGCCCTGTCGATCCTCGATCGACGCGATGGACGCGGCTACCGCCAGGACGACATCGAGCCGGCGGCCCTGTTCGCCGACCTCGCCGTCAAGGCGCTCGACGTCAGCCCGGGCTCGTTCACGAGCCTCGGCATGACGCGCTTCAACTAGCTC
>DASXDD010000190.1:0-15706 GCA_036490775.1 Solirubrobacteraceae bacterium
CTCCTACATGGCCCGCCTGCTGCAGCGCGCCCGTCGCCGCTCCGAGCAGTACGTGTCGCTCTCCTGGGGCGTGCTCGCCGGCCTGATGCGCTCGCTCGACGTCCGCGATCAGCGGGCCGCGCGCCACGCCGCGGCGGTCGCGCGCTTCGCCCGGGACATGGCCGGGGAGGTCGGGATGGACGCGGAGGAACAGGAGCTTGCTCATACGGCCGGCCTGCTGCATGACATCGGCAACTTTGCGCTCTCTGACCGGGTCGCCGAGCGCGGTCGCACGCTGACTGACGAAGATTGGGCGGCGATCCAACGCCATCCGGAGCTCGGAGCAGACCTGCTCAAGGACCTCGGGATGTATGGACCGGTTGCGGAGATCATCCTTGCCCACCACGAACGGGTGGATGGCCGAGGCTATCCGATCGGTCTTACGGAAACGGAAATTCCGCAAATTGCGAAAATCATCTCGGTCGCCGAGGTCTACGACACGCTGACCGCGAGCGACACGTACCGCACCCGGATGAGCTCGTTCGAAGCGATCCGTGAGCTGCGGCGAGTTGCCGGCACGCAACTCGACCTCCAATACGTGGAGGTCCTGGCGGGCCTTTTAAGCGGCGAAGGGGTGGAGTACCGCCACGCTGACGCGGCGGACTTCGACTCCGAGCTCGACATGGAGCGACGGATCCGCGAAGCCGGCACCGGCTAGGCGCGGCGGGTCAGGCCTCGCCGTGCCCTTAAGGCCTAGCCGTACCCTTAACCCCGCGCAGCTCCAGCGGGGGGCTGGAGCCGGCCTGGCCGCGGGTATAGACGTTGTCTAGCTGACCAGTCGCTCGCGGCGCGGGGTCGCTGGGTCCCCGCCGCGCTGCAGGGTCACGAGAAATTGCTCGATCTGATCGGCGCTGAATCGGCGCTGGCCGCCCGGCGTCCGGTAGGACTCCAGGTAGCCCATGTCAGACCACCGGCGGATCGTTCCGAGCGAAACACCGAGGGCCTGGGCCGCTTGCGAGGTCGAAAGACCGAGGGGACTCTTGCTGCGTGGCTCCATGGGATCACTTTCACCCGTTTTGGGAAGGTTCACCACGCTCGTGCAACATTTGCACAACCTCGTGCCGCAAAGGCTATGACCCTGCCCGCGGGTGCGACGATGTGGACGGCGGATTGCACAACCGATGCGGCTACGGCTCTACCACCACCACGACGGCGCTCGCGTCGCCTATCGCGAGACCGGCGCTGGCCCCGCGCTCGCGCTGCTGCACTCGCTCGGCCTGAGCCACCGCGAATGGGAGCCGATCGTGTCGCCGCTCGCGCAGCGCTTCCGCGTCCTGCTCCCCGATCTGCCGCTGCACGGAGACTCCGAGGACCGCCCCCGTCATCCCTACACCGCCGACTGGATGGCCGAGGTGATGGCGGGGTTCTGCCGCGAGGCGGCCGGTCCGCGGCCTTTGATCGCCGGTCACGACATCGGCGCCGAGCTCGCGCTGCGGGCGGTGACGAGCGGGCGCCTGACGCCGTCGCGGCTTGTGCTGATGCCCAATCGACTGCATCGCCGCGAGGAGGACGAGGGCAAGCGCGCGGCGTGGCGCTTCGCATGCCGCGCCGCCGCGCTGCCTGGCCTGGACCGGATGCTCGCTCACGGCGCGAAGCTCGTGTTTCGCCCGTCGGTCGGCGAGCGCCTGTCGGTTCAGCGCAACCCCGCCGCGCGCGACCTCGTCCGCCATGCGTTCGCCGACGTCGGTGGCAACGGCAACCGCGCGCGTGCGTGGGCCAAGTTCGCGCGGCGCTGGCCGAACACCCCGCAGCGCTACCTGCTCGACGCGTACTCGCGGATCGAGACGCCGGTGCTGCTGCTCTGGGCCGACGAGGACCCGGCGCATCCGCTCGAGGGTGCGCAGGAGGCGCTCGACCTGCTGCCCGATGCGCAGCTGCGGACGTTGCCGGGGACCGGGTTCCTGATGGCCTACGACGATCCGGTCGGAGTCGCGCGCGAGCTGATCGCGTTCTGCGGCTAGGCGCGGGTCTTAGACACGCGGCGAGGGCTCGCGGTCGAGCCGCCTTCGCACAGGTCGGGCTCGATCACGACCCGCCGCCGCTGCGGACGGTGGCCGTCGATCGCCGCGAGCACCATCCCGACCGCATCGTCGACGAGCCGCCCGGACTGCCAGTCGAACGTGGTCAGCGGCGGCGACAGCACCGCCGACATCGGGTGGTTGTCATAGCCGATCACCGACAGGTCGTGCGGGATCGCGAGCCCGAGTTCCCGTGCGGCCGCATAGACCCCGTAGGCGATCGAGTCCGAGAAGCAGAACACCGCAGTCGGGCTCGGGTCTGACTCGAGCATCGCGCGTGCCGCGATCGTCGCCTGCTCGAGCTCGTAGGGCGCGGTCAGGACGAGCACGTCGAGCTCGAGCCGCTCGGCCTCGTCGCCGACGAACACCTCGGCCGGCCGCTCGTTGGTCGACGAACCGGGCCGCCGCAGGACCGCGATCCGCCGGTGGCCGAGGCCGTGGAGGTGCCCGAGCGCGCGGCTGACGCCCTTGTGGTTGTCGAACAGCACCTCGCCTGCGACCTTGGCGCCGGCCAGCGCATCGCCGATCGAGACGACCGCGACCGACTGGGCGAGCTCGGGCCAGAACCCGTCGGACGGGTCGACGGGCGAGACGATCAGCCCGTCGACCTGCTGATCGCGCAGCTGTGCGGCGAGCATCCGCTGGCGTGCCGGGTCGCCGCCGGCATCGACGATCAGGGCGTAGCGATCGCGGGCGAGCAACGCGCGTCCAGCCGCGGCGACGAACCGCTGTTGCCAGAGGTCGTCGAGCGACGGGCCGAGGATCCCGACCATCCCGCTGCGGCCGCTCGCGAGCGCGCGGGCGATCGGGTTGGCCTCATAACCGAGCTCGGCCGCGACCTTGCGCACGCGTTCCTCGGTTTCGTCGGACACGTGCAGCCCGCGCAGGGCGTAGGAGACGGCGGCCGGTGAGACCCCGGCTGCATCGGCGACATCGCGAATGGTCACGCGCTTGGCGCCCGGGCTCACACGGCCAAGCCTAGACTGCGCGCCGGGCACGCGGGCGACTAGACGTGCGGCAGCGACGATCTGGCGACGATCTGGCCATCCGGCCATTGACAAACGCTTGTTGAACCGTTTCACTGAAACGGTTCAATGAAACGGTTCACAAACGATGCGAATCTGGATGTGCATCAGCATCTGTGGCCTGCGCAGCTGATCGAGGCACTGAGGGCGCGCGACGCGCCGCCGCGGCTTCGGGACTGGACGCTCGAGCTAACCGGCGAGCCACCGTTCGAGGTCGATCCCCGTGACCACGACCCGGAGCTTCGGCGTCGGCAAGCGCTCGCGGATGGCCTCGATGTCGCGCTGGTATCGATCTCGAGCCCGCTCGGGATCGAGCTGCTGGCGCCGCACGAGTCGCGCGAGCTGCTCGACGCCTATCACGACGGGATGCTCGCGCTGCCCGAGCCGTTCGGCGCGTGGGCGGCCGCGTGCCTGACCGAGATCGATCCGGACGCGCTGGTCCGCGAGCTCGATCGCGGATTCGTGGGGCTAGCGGTTCCGGCGAACGCGCTCGGCGACGAGCTGGGCTACGTCCGCCTGGCACCGCTGCTCGATGCGCTCGCCGATGCCGGCCGACCGCTGTTCATCCACCCCGGGCCGGCGACCGCCCCGCAGACGGCGCCCCCGTGGTGGCCGATCATGGTCTCCTACGTCGGGCAGATGCACGCGGCCTGGTACGCGTTCCGGGCGTTCGGCCGCCGCCGTCACCCGACCCTCCGCGTGTGCTTCGCGATGCTCGCGGGGCTGGCGCCGCTGCACGGCGAGCGATTCGTCGCCCGCACCGGGCTTCGCAACGTCGTCGACGAGGACGTGTTTCTCGACGTCTCGTCCTACGGGCTGCGGGCGATCGACGCGATCGTCCGGGTGCTCGGCATCGATGTGCTCGTCGGCGGATCCGACCGGCCGTACGCGCTGCCGGCGATCCCCGACCTCGGCGCAGCCGCGGCGCACGCGATCTGTGGCGCCAATCCACTTCGTCTACTCGACCGCAGGGAGGTGTTTGATGTCCTGGCTGTCGCTTCCGGCCCGCGACCTTGACGCGGCGGAGCTCGAGACGCTCGTCAACGAGTTAGCCGCGCAGCCCAGACGCTGGCGCGCGCTCGTGTCGTTCTCCGATGACGAGCGCCACTACGTCTCGCTCTATCGCGACGATCACGTCGACGTGTGGCTGCTGTGCTGGACGCCGTCCAACGACACCGGCTGGCACGACCACGACGTCTCGGCCGGCGCGGTCCGCGTGGTCAGGGGCGCGCTCCAGGAGTCCAGCCCGCGGATCGGCGGCCAGGCCGCGTCGCGGACAGTGCCGGCTGGACGCTCGTTCTGCTTCGGTTCTGACCACATCCACCGCCTCGCCGGCCACGAGCAACGGTCGGTCTCGATCCACGCGTACTCCCCGCCTCTGTGGCGGCTCGGCGCGTACGCGATCGACGGCGAGGGCGTGATGCGCCGGATGTCGATCAGCTACGCCGACGAGCTGCGGCCGCTCGAGGACGCGGCGGTCGCATGAGCACGGTGTCGACGCGCTCGCTCGAGGAGCGCATCGAGGCGCTCGTGCTCGACGGCGCGACGCTGACTCCTGCCGCCGTCGCGGCGGTCGCGCGTGAGGGATATCCCGTGGCCCTGTCCGAGCGAGCGCGCGATCGCAACCTCGCGGCGCACGACGCGATCGCGCGCCGGCTCCGCGCGGGCGGGGCGCTGTACGGGGCGACGACCGGCGTCGGCGCGTTGCGCGATCGCGAGATCACCGACAGCGAGCGTGAGCAGTACCAGTGGAACCTGCTGCGGACCCACGCGGTCAGCGCCGGACGTCCGGTCGCGTCCGAGCTCGTGCGGGCCGGCATGGTCGTGCGCGCCAACCAGCTCGGGGCCGGTGGCGCCGGTGTGCAGCCGGCGCTGCTCGACGGGCTGATCTACGCGCTCAACGCCGGGATCACGCCGTTGACGCGCGAGTTCGGATCGCTTGGAACCGGCGACCTTCCCGCGCTCGCCGAGACTGCGCTGGCGCTGCTCGGCGAGGGCAGCGTGTGGCGCGACGGACAGCTACACGCGGCCGCGCCGCTGATCGGCGACGCTCGCCTCGGGCTGCGTGACGCGCTCGGGTTCATGAGCTCGAATGCGTTCACGAGCGGGCACGCGGCGCTGCTCGTCGTCGACGGCCAGCGGCTCCAGGACACGTGGCTGGCGGTCGCCGCGCTCTCGTTCGAGGCGCTCGAGGCCGACCCGACGGTGCTCGATGCGCTGGTGCAGGCGGCGCTCGGCGCGCCGGGGCAGGTGGCCGTCGCGACGCGAATGCGCGAGCTGCTGGCGGGTGCGACGCTGATCCCCGTGGCCCCGGACCGCATGGTCCAGGATCCGTACCCGTTCCGCGTGCTGCCCCAAGTCGACGGCGTCTCCTTCGAGGCGCTGCGAGCGCTTGAGACGGTCGTCGCCCGCGAGCTCAACGCGCGGCCCGAAAACGCGTTGATCGACGAAGGCCGGGCGCTGCCGACCGGCAACTTCCACGCCGCCGAACTTGCGGCGGCGCTCGATGCGCTGCGCAACGCGATCGCGCAATCGGGATCGCTGATCGCCGCTCGCGTGAGCGCGCTGCTCGATCCGCGGATGACCGGTCTGCCGCCGTTTTTGTCAGACCGCCCGGGGGTGGACTCGGGAATGATGATGCTCGAGTACACCGCTCACTCGGCAGCCGCGGAGATCCGCTCGCTGGTGATGCCGAGTGCGACTCAGACCGTGTGGGCATCGCTCGGGGTCGAGTCGCACGCGAGCCTCGCCTCAATCGCCGTGCGCCGAACCGGCCAGGCGCTCGAGGCGTTGCGCGTGCTGGTCGCGACCGAGCTCGTGCTCGCGGTCCGCGCGATGCGCCTCTCGGGCCGCTCGCCGGAGGGGGCGGGAACGAGGCGGCTGTTCGATCGCGCGGGGCCGGTGCTCCCCGACGGCGCCCGCTCGCAGACGCTGGGCAGCGACGTCGAGGCAGCGGTGGCTGTCGTCGACGGCTGGACGCGCGCTTAGGCGTCGACCGGCGCCGCGCCGATCCGTCGCGACGCCCCGGCCGACGCCGCGACGACGAACCCGATGCCCACGATCTCGCGCGCGCTCACACCCTGGCCGAGCAAGACGAACCCGGCAAGCGCCGCGACGGCTGGCTCGAGGCTCATCAGCACGCCGAACACCGAGGCGGCGATCCGGCGAAGCGCCTCGTGCTCGAACGAGTAGGGGATCGCCGAGGACAGGATCCCGACCCCCGCGCCGATCGCGAGCGACTTCGCCACCAGCAGATGCGCTCCGGCCGCGGCGATCCCGACCGGGAGCAGCAGGACCGACGCGACGCACATCGACAGCGCGATACCGGTGCCGCGCTCGAACGCCCGGCCGACGCGCCCGTTGAGCACGATGTACGCGCCCCAGAACCCGCCGGCGATCAGCGCGAGCGCGACGCCGAGGCCGTCGAGGCTGTGCGTTGCGCCGCGCGTCAGGGCGAGGATCCCGATCACCGCAAGCGCGACCCACGCGAAGTCGAGCGCGCGCCGTGAGCCTGCGACCGCGACGGCGAGCGGCCCGACGAACTCGATCGTCACGGCCGTACCGAGTGGGATCCGGGCGATCGACTCGTAGAAGCAGAGGTTCATCGCCGCCAGCACGAATCCCAACACTCCAGCCAGCACCAGCTCGCGGCGTGGTCGGCCGCGGATCTGGGGTCGCCAGATCGCCGCGAGCACGACCGAGGCGGCGACGACGCGGACGAGCACGGCTCCCGCGGGCCCCAACCGCGAGAACAGGGTCGTCGCCAGCGCGGCCCCGAGCTGCACCGAGGCGATCGCGCCGACCACCAGTCCTGCCGAGGGCGCGCGGCCCAGCAGCCCGGTGCTGCGCGGTTGAGGCTCGGCGTAGGCCACGAGGCACGGATCGTAGAATCTGGCGTGACAACAGCGAAAGGACAGGCATGGGCGTGCAGGAGCAGGAGCAGCTTTGGGGCGGGGAGACGACCAAGGCCGTAGCCAATTTCCCCGTCTCGGGCGAGACCGTCCCGGTGCCGGTGCTGCACTGGCTCGCCCGGATCAAGGGCGCCGCGGCGCGTGTCAACGCTGAGCTCGGGCTGCTCGACGCCGACAAGGCCAAGCGGATCGCGGCCGCGGCCGACCGCGTCGCCGACGGTGAGTTCGACGACCAGTTCCCGATCGATGTCTTTCAGACCGGCTCCGGCACGTCCTCGAACACGAACGCCAACGAGGTGATCGCCAACCTCGCCGGCGAGGGCGTGCACCCCAACGACGACGTCAACATGGGCCAATCGTCCAACGACGTGTTCCCGTCGGCTGTGCACCTGGCGGCGCTCGACACGGCCACCAAGGGCCTGCTGCCCGCGCTCGATCGGCTCGAGGCCGCGTTCCAGGCCAAGGCCGACGAGTTCCACGACATCGTCAAGTCCGGGCGCACGCACCTGATGGACGCGGTGCCGGTGACGCTTGGCCAGGAGTTCTCCGGCTATGCCGCGCAGGTCCGCCTCGGCGCGCGCCGGATCTCAAACGCGCTGCCGCAGGTCGGGCAGATCCCGCTCGGCGGCACCGCGACCGGAACCGGGCTGAACACCCACAAGGAGTTCGCAGGGCGCGTACGCGGCCACCTGATCGAGGGCAGCGGGCTCGAGATCCGCGAGCCCGAGGACCCGTTCGAGGCGCAGGGCAACCGCGACGCGCTGGTCGAGCTGTCAGGCGCGCTGAAGGTGCTCGCCGTGTCGCTGACCAAGATCGCCAACGACCTCGCGTGGATGGGCTCGGGCCCGCGCGCCGGGATCGGCGAGCTGTTCCTGCCAGAGCTTCAGAAGGGCTCGTCGATCATGCCCGGCAAGGTCAACCCGGTGATCCCCGAGGTCGTGCTCCAGGTCTCCGCGCAGGTGATCGGTAACGACACCGCGATCACGCTCGCGGGCAGCCAGGGCAACTTCGAGCTCAACGTCCGCGTGCCGCTGATCGCCCGCAACCTGCTCGAGTCGATCAGGCTGTTGACCTCGACGTCGCAGATCTTCGCCGAGAAGTGCGTCGAAGGGATCCGGGCCAACGAGGAGGCCTGTCGCCACTCGGCCGAGTCGACACTCGCCGCGGCGACCGCGCTGAACCCGTACATCGGCTATGACAAGGGCGCCGAGATCGTCAAGGAGGCGGCCAGCTCAGGCCGGATGCTCCGTGAAGTCGCGGCCGAGATGGGCGTCGACGAGGACACCTACAACAAGGCGATGGACCTGCGCAAGATGGCGCAGGGGAACCTGTAGGGCGCTATCTCAGCGCCGGGCGGCCCAGATCGGCGCCGGCACGCCCATCGCGCGGTTCAGCAACCAGCCGGCGATCGTCAGCAGCAGCACGCCGATGATCACGTCGGCTAGCTGCTTTGGCGTGTGCAGCAGCCCGGAAGCGACGATGATCGTCGTCGCGCCCGCCGGCGGGTGCGCCGAGCGGATCACGCGCAGGATGCCCCCGGTGAGCGCTACCGACAGTGCTACAGCCGCGATGCGTGGCACCGATATACCGATCACGTAGACGCTGGGAGAGTCGAGCAGTCCGAAGATCGCAAGCGAGAACACCGCGGCGGCGACGCCCACCGAGTGACCGATGATCGTGTTGCGAGGAGAGCCGATCTCGGCCATCGGCGTCTCGAAGATCAAAAACGCGGTGGCCCCGAGGCTGGGGAACAGCAGCGGCTGCCCGACGATGTAAGCCCAGGTCCCGCTGAGACCGATCGCCAGCAGCGAGCCGACGAACGTGTAGACGGCGTTGCCGTTGTTGCGCCAGTGGGAGTACAGCCATCGCTTGAGGCCGTACGAGCCGGGCACCCCAACAAGCGACCCCTGGCGCTGGAAGACTCGCACTCCGGAATCGGCGAACTCGGCGATGTGATCGATCTCATCGCCGGGACTCAGGATGCTCATGGTTGTTAGTTCCCTCCGAAGGCCGGATCGCGCTTGTCGACGAACGCAGCGACACCCTCCATGAAGTCGTTCGTGCGTCCGAGTGCGTGCTGGAGCTCGGCCTCAAGCTCCAGCTGTCCGTCGAGGTCCCCATAGATGAACTTGTTGAGCGCCTGCTTGGAGCTGGCGTAGGAGCGGGTCGGACCGGCGGCGAGTCGACGCACGAGCGCCCACGCCTCGTCCATCAGCCGATCATCCGGGTGCACCCAGTTGACCAGGCCCCACTCGAGCGCCGTCGGCGCCGGGACGCGTTCGCCCAGCAGCGCCATCTGGAACGCTCGCGCGCGTCCCACGGCCGGCGGCACGAACGCGGTCGAGCCGCCGTCCGGCATCAGACCGATGTTGACGAACGCCAGCCCGAAGAACGCTGACTCCGCGGCGAGGATCAGGTCACACGCCAGCGCCAGCGAGCAACCGATCCCGACTGCCGGGCCGTTGACGGCGGCGACGACGGGCTTGGGCAGCCGCCGCAGCGCGGCGATCGCCGGGTGGTAGACCTCGTGCAGCTCCTTGCGGATGTCGGGCATCCCGTCCTCGGCGGGGTCAAAGCCAGCCCGTAGGTCGGCGCCCGAGGAGAAGCCGCGGCCGGCGCCGGTGACGATCACGGCGCGAACGGACTCCTCGGCCGCCTCGCCGGTGAGCACGCTCAAGAGCTCCTTGCCGAACTCCGCGGTCCAGGAATTGAGCGACTCGGGGCGGTTGAGCGTCAGCTGCCCGACGGCACCGGACTGCTCCCAGATGATCGTCTCGTAGGCCATCAGGTTGCGACCGTCTCGGTGCCGAGCTCCTCGGACATCGCGACGTCGATCGAGTAGTCGATCGGAACCACGATCAGCGACGGTAGGTCCAGCGCCAGCGCCTGGGTCAGGCGCTGTGAGAACTCGCCGGCGCTCGCGCACCGCCACGCGGGCATCCCGAACGCCTCGGCGAGCTTGACGAAGTCGGGGTTGCCGAAGCCGACGTCGAAGTGGCGGCCGAACTTCTTGTCCTGCTTCCACGCGATCGAGCCGAACTCATGGTTCTCCCAGACGATGTTGACGACCGGCGTTCGCAGCCGGACCGCCGTCTCGAGCTCCTGGCAGTTCATTAGGAAGCCGCCGTCGCCGCTGACAGTGACGACCTTGCGCTCGGGGTACACGAGCTTGGCGGCGATCGCCGTCGGCAGCGCGAAGCCCATCCCGGCCAGCCCGTTGGCGATCAGCACCGTGCCCGGCTCGTGTGCCGGGAACACCCGCCCGATCCAAAGCTTGTGCAGGCCGACGTCGGACACCAGCATGTCCTGCGGCCCGAGTGCCTCGCGGATGTCGTAGAGCACCCGCGGCGGGCGCATCGGAAAGTGGTCGTCGTCGCGCGCATGGCGAAGGGCCATCGACACGACGCTGTGCAGCGCGCTCGCCCCGGACTCGTTTGACTCTCGGCCGCATCCGGACGCGAGCCGGGCGAGCACGTGCGCGATGTCGCCGATCAGCTCGACCTCGGGGATGAAGAACTCGTCGATCTCGGCGGCGACGCTGTCGATTACGATGATCTTCTTGTCGCCTCGCGGGTTCCAGTGCTCGGGCGCGTGCTCGACCAAGTCGTAGCCAATCGCGATCACCACGTCGGCGTCGTCGAACCCTGCCATCGCATAGTCGCGCGACTGCAGGCCGACCGTGCCAAGTGCCTTGGGATCTTCGTAGTCCAGGAGACCCTTGGCCATGAACGTCTCGGCGACCGGGATCCCAGTCTTCTCGACGAACGCGCGCAGCGCGGGCGATGCATGGGCGCGGATCGCGCCGTTGCCGGCGAGCGCGATCGGGCGCTGCGCCGAGGCGATGAGCTCCGCCGCGTACTCGAGTTCGCTCGCGCCCGGCTCAGGTTGCACCGGCGCTCGCCGGGGCAGCGGCGAGGCGTCGAGCGGGCGCACCATCACGTCCTCGGGGAGCTCCAGATGCGTGGCCCCGGGCTTCTCGGATTCGGCGACCTTGAACGCCTTGCGGACGACCTCGGGAATGATCTCCGCGCTGCTCACCCGGGCGTTCCATTTAACGATTGGGCGCATGATGCCGATTAGATCTAAGTACTGGTGTGATTCCTTGTGCATGCGCTCCAGGTCCGACTGGCCGGTCAGGGCCACCAATGGAGCGCGATCCAGGAAGGCGTCGGCTACGGCTGTGACGAGGTTCGTCGCCCCCGGGCCAAGGGTTCCCAGGCAAACACCGGCTCGGCCCGTCAGGCGGCCATACGCATCGGCCATGTATGCCCCGCCCTGCTCGTGTCGGACCGGAACGAATTGAATTTGAGAATTGGCGAGCGACTCGCTCAGGTCGAGCGTTTCCTCCCCCGGAATCCCAAAGACGTACTGAACGCCCTCCGCCTCCAGGCACTCCACGAACACATCTGAAGCCTTCCGTTCCGCCATGTCAGTCCGGTATCTAACCGCAACACGGGCCCTGCCCACGTGTCTGAGCAAGATGATGCGCTCGACAATCGGCCTTTTGGCCATCGTTTCGACGCTCGCGTTCGCAGGCAGCGCGGCGGCTGACGGCAACTTCTTCATCCGCGGCGGCGGCTTCGGACACGGCATCGGCATGAGCCAGTACGGCTCCTACGGCTACGCCCAGCATGGCGCCAACTACGTCTGGATCCTCGGCCACTACTTCCAGCACACGAAGATCGGCAAGACGAACCCGAACCAGACCGTGCGCGTGCTGCTCGGCACTCACAGCGCCGCGTTCGCGGGCGCGACCCGCGTCGGCAACAAGAAGCTCGACCCAAGCGTCACCTACTCGGTTCGCGCGAACGCCGACGGCACGCTCGCCCTGATCAACCAGAAGGGCAAGAAGGTCGGCGTCTTCACCGCGCCGCTCGTCGCGACCGGCCCCGGGCCGCTCGCGCTCGCCGGTGTCGGCACCTACCACGGCTCGTTCGTGTTCAGCCCCAACGGCTCCGGCGGCGTCCAAACGGTCAACTACGTCGATCTCGAGGACTACGTGCGCGGCGTCGTCTCTTGGGAGATGCCCTCGAGCTGGGCACCCGAGGCGCTGAAGGTTCAGGCGGTCGCGGCGCGGACGTACGCGATCACGACCAGCGCCGGCGGCGGCAGCTTCGACGTCTATCCCGACACGCGCTCGCAGATGTACGGCGGTGTCGCGGCGGAGACCGCGTCGACGAACACCGCTGTCGACGCAACCCGCGGCCAGGTCGTCACCTACCAGGGCGTCCCGGTCGTCACCTACTTCTCCTCGAGCTCGGGTGGCTACACCGAGAGCATCCAGAACGTGTGGGCCGGCTCGACGCCCGAGCCCTGGCTCGTCGGTGTGCGCGACCCCTACGACGGCGCGGCCGGCAACCCCAACTACCACTGGTCGTTCAACCTGAGCCTCAACCAGGCCGCCGCCAAGCTCGGCCACCTCGTCAAGGGCCAGCTGCTCGGCATCCAGGTCGTCAAGCACGGCGTCTCACCGCGGATCCTGCTCGCCGACATCGTCGGCACCAAGGGCAAGACACGGGTCACCGGGCAGCAGCTGCAATCAGCGTTCGGCCTGCAGACGACGTACGCCGCGTTCACCACGATCTCAACCGACGCCGGCGCTCCGGCGGCCACGCACGGTCGCCGTCACCGCAAGGCCGACCGCCGCGCACAGCAGGCCGGCGCGCAGGCCGTCCTCGCCCTGCCGCAGCTCGTGCGCGACCTCGTCGCGGGCGCGGTTCCCGGCCTTCACGGCACAGTTCTGCCGGCGCCGAGCGGCGCCACGATCAACGTGCAGGAGCAGGGCTCGCACGGCTGGCAGACGGTTGCCCACACGACCGTCGGAGCCAACGGCTCCTACGGCCTCCAGCTCCCCGGCCCGGGGACCTACCGGGTCCAGTACGGGCAGTTCACCGGACCCGCGGTCCCGGTCTCCTAGTCGGCTCCGCGCAACAGCGCGAGAACGTCCGCGACGCACGGAGGCTCTACCCTCCGGCTGCATGCCCGGCCCGCTGCTGGCCGTCGACGGCCCGTTTGTTCTGTATCGCTCGTTCTTCGCGCTGCCCGATTCGATCAAGGGCGCCGAGGAGCGGCCGGTCAATGCGCTGCTCGGTGCGGCGAACGTGTTGCTGCGAGTCGCCGCCGACCGCGATCCGCGCGCGATCGTCGTCTGCTTCGGCGCCGAGGCCGCCGCGTACCGGGTTGAGGCGTTCCCCCCGTACCACGCAGACCGCCCGCCGGTGCCCGACGATCTCGCCTGGCAGTTCGAACAGGCGCCGAGCTTCTTCGACGCGTTCGGCTGGAGCTCGCTCGGGTCCGACGACCTCGAAGCAGACGACCTGCTCGGATCGCTGGCGACCGGCGAGTCGCAGGCCAGCGCCGAGACGCTGATCCTGACCGGCGACCGTGACATGTATCAATGCGTCAGTGACCGGGTTCGGGTGTTGTTTCTGAAGTCCGGGCTGAGCGGGTTTGAGGACGTCGATCCGGCCGAGGTCAAGCGCCGCTACGGGATCGGCCCCGAGCTCGTCCCCGACTTCATCGCGCTGCGCGGCGATCCGTCTGACAGCCTCCCGGGCGCCAAGGGAATCGGCCCCAAGACCGCCGCCGAGCTGCTTCAGAAGCACGGCTCGCTCGAGGGTGCGATTGCCGGCGCGATCCACGAGCGTCCGCGCGTGACAGCCGCGCTGACCGAGGCGGCCGACCAGCTGCGCAGCTTCCGTGAGATCGCGACGCTGCGCAGCGCCGAGCTATCGCGGCCGCCGGATCGCCCGACCGACCTAGCGGCCGGCGCAAAGGCTGCTCGTGGCCTCGGACTCAACCGCTTGGCCGAGCGCCTGGAGGGCGCCGAGTCGCTGAGCGACCTGTAGGCGCGTCGTTGTCTGCGTCGTTCAAGCGTGCCGCGGTCGGGGCGGTGCTGGTTTCGGTCGCCGGTTTGTGTCTGATCGGCTGCGGCCGGGAGTCCGGGAGTGCGGCCAGCGGCGATGCGCCGGCGTCGCCGTTGCGACCACCGGCCGCGATCGCGCTTGACACCGGCTGGCGGATGGTCGCCGACCCGCGTGACGCGGGGCTTGGCGCGGACTGGGCGCGGGCGCTGCCACCGGGCGCCGCCTCGGTCTCGCTGCCCAACGACTTCAACCCGCAGGTGTCGCGGGCCGCCGACCGAGGGACGGTGGTCTGGTACGCGCTGCGATTCACGGGTCCGCCGGCGGTCGCCGGTCGGTCATGGAATGTGCGATTCGGGGAGGTGCGGCGCTCGGCCGACGTGTGGCTCAACGGCGTACGGATCGGTGGCAGTGACGAGCCGTACGCGCCGTTCGCGGTGCCGGCGACATCGCTGCGACCCGGCGCCTCGAACCTGCTCGTCGTAAGGGTCACCAACCGGGCTGGGCCTGGGTCGTTCCCCCAGGACTGGTGGAACTGGGGCGGGATCGTCCGCGGCGTCTCGCTACAGCCGGTCGGCCGGGTAGCGCTCCAGGATCTCGGCGTGATGCCGGAGCTGGGCTGCGGCTACCGGTGCGGCGACCTGCTCGTTCAGGGAACCGTGCGAAACGTGTCGGGGACGCGCCTGCGCGCCGGGATTGAGGTGCGGGTGGTTGGACCCGGGGGCTCGGCGTTCACGCTGCGCGCGCCTGTGGGCGCGGTGGAGCCCGGCGGAGCTGTGCCGGTGTCGTTTCGCGTTCGGTTACCCGGGCGGCCCGAGCTGTGGTCGCCGTCGAACCCGGCGTTGTATGGAGTGCAGGTCGCGACCGTCGCCGGCCCGCGCGTCGAGCAGCTCAACTCGCTGCACGTCGGGATGCGCAGCGTGCGGGTTCGGAACGGGATCCTGTACTTGAACGGGCGTCGCCTGTGGCTGCACGGCGCCGCGATCCACGAGGACGTCGAGGGCCGCGGCGCCGGGCTCAGCCAGGGCGACATCGACACGATCGTCTCGCAGCTGCAATCGGTCGGCGCGAACATCACCCGCGCCCACTACCTGCTTTCAGACTCGCTGCTCGACGCGCTCGACGCGGCCGGGATCATGGTCTGGTCACAGCCTCCGGTCGACCATGCCGACGCGCTGCTCGCGCATGCCGGCGAGCGCAAACGGGCGCTGGCGATGCTGCGCGCGACGATCCTCGGCGAGCGTAGCCACGCGTCGGTCGTCGTCGATTCCGTCGCCAACGAGCTGTCGCCGAGGCCGGATACGACGCCGGGCACGCGCTCCTACCTGCGCCAGGCGACCACGCTGGCGCGCCGCCTCGACCCGGCGGCGCTGGTCGGGCTGGACACCTACTGCTACCCGGGCTTCCCGGCACAGCGGGTCTACCGAAGGCTCGACGTGCTCGGGATCGACAGCTATTTCGGCTGGTACACCGGCCTCCCGGGGCATTCGGTCGCGAGCTTCGCCGAGCTCGAGCCGTTCCTGCGCCAGTCGCACGCGCGCTACCCCAAGCAGGCGCTCGTCGTCTCGGAGTTCGGGGCCGAGGGGCTGTACGACGGGCCGGCAGCGATCAAGGGCACGTACGAGTTCCAGAGCGACTACCTGCGCCGCACGTACGCGGTGCTCAGCCGGCTGCCGTTCATGAACGGCTCGATCTACTGGGCGCTGCGCGACTTCGCGGTCAGCCCCGGCTGGACCGGCGGCGCCCAACTGCCGCTCGGCTACCCGACCGACGGGCTGAATCACAAGGGTCTGATCGCGTACGACGGAACCGAGAAGCCGGCGTTCGCGGTTGCCACGCAGCTGTTCGGG